>CASEZU010000028.1 GCA_949292445.1 uncultured Spirochaetales bacterium
CTGCCGCATCCTGTTGTACCTGAGCGCGAAAGGGAGATGGAGCACTGAGGAAGCAGCCAGGCGCAGCATCATCTGCCGCTTGGGATAGAAAGTGCCGTCTATATCGAAGCACAATGCCCTGATGCCGTGCTCAGCAGCGTACCCCATCACTTCTTCCTCGCCTTCTTCTGGGCTGAATTGCGGACGATGGCCTCCGCCCTCTCCCTGGCTTTGCCCATTCTGGCCTTGCCGCCGGGTTTTCTCGATGTACCCTTCGCACTCTTCCTGCCAGCATCCGCTGCCTTCATTACGCTCTGTATTTTAGCCTCAGTCCTGGACGGGCCGTTCTCGTTGAGGCTGGGATTCCTCCTCCTCTCCCTCAGCGATATCTCGACAGGAATGTATGTGAAGCCGAAATCCCTGCGGATCATGTTCTTCAGATAGGAGATGTATGACTCAGGAAAGTCATGCACGCGGTTCACGAAGAAGAGAAAGCGCACGGGAGCGGCGCTGACCTGTGTGCCGTAGAGGACCTTGTAATGCCCTGCGGCACCGCGCGGCGGCTCGTTGTCCTTTGTCCAGGCCTTTAGAGCAGTGTTCAGCGCGGAGGTGTCGATTCTCTTATTGAGCTGCTTCCAGACGCTCCAGACCATATCCAGCAGCTTTCCGATATCCACGCCCTTAAGCGCTGAGATCGGCATCAGAGGCGCAAAAGAGAGTATCGGGAAGAAGAACCTCACCCTGTCCTTTATCGCCTCAATCTCATTGGGAAGCCCGCGGAGGAGATCCGTCTTGTTGAGGACGATGATGACGCCCTTGCCGCGCCTCACTATGAGATCAGCGATCTTCTTGTCCTGATCCGTGATACCCTCCTGGATATCAACCATCAGGAGGACGACATCAGCATCGTCTATTGTCTTTATCGCCCTGTTGACCGAGTAATACTCCACATCCTCCTCGACCTTGGACTTGCGCCTTATTCCGGCGGTGTCGAGAACGGTGTACTCGGTCCCCTTGTACACGAATGTGCCGCGCATGACATCGCGGGTCGTTCCCGCTATCGGGCTGACTATGGAGATGTCACGCCCGGTGAGGAGGTTCATAAGTGTCGATTTTCCGGTGTTCGGCTTTCCCAGGATCGCCAGCTTTATCGTCTCCGGCTCCTCGGGGATATCCTCCGTCCTCTCGAGATCGAGCATACCGAGAAGCGTGTCCTCAAGCTCCTCTATGCCGGTGCCATGGGCTGCCGATATTCCGACCACCCTCTGATAGCCATATGAGAAGAAATTCCAGACAAGATCATCACGCTTGGGATCATCGACCTTGTTGACTGTGAGGACGACCTTGTCCGTATACGGTCTGAGACGCTCCACGAGCATCATGTCCTCCCCTGTCACCTCGGTGCAGTCCATGAGGAAGATGATCGCATCGCTCTGCTCAAGGAGCGACAGGGACTTGTCGGTGACAGCATGGTCTATGCCCTCCTTGTCCACCTTCACACCCCCCGAATCCACCAGTGTCACGGCATTATTTCCCAGAAGCCAGCGCTCCGGGATCGGATCGCGGGTGACGCCTGGAGTCGGATCGGTTATCGCCCGGCGCTTGCCGATGAGGCGGTTGAAAAGAGTGGACTTGCCCGCATTCGGGCGTCCGATGATCGAGATCAGCGGCAGCGCTGTGTCTATATCTGCCTTGTTTCTTATATCAAGTTTTTCCATTGTATTCCTTCAGAGCCTTCTCGATGGATGTGGCATCGGGAAGAGAGAGTACCTTATCAGCGAAATCGGCGCAACTCTCTCTGCTGAGAGCTCTTATCCTCCGCCTGACCTCGAGTATTGAGTGCGCAGCCATCGACAGCTCATCAAAGCCAAGTCCTACAAGCAGCGGCGCATAATCAGGATTTCCGGCCATCTCCCCGCAGATGGATACCGTAATGCCCTTCTTCCTTGCAGTATCCGAGACATATTTCAGCAGACGCAGCACTGCCGGATGAAGCGGCCTGTAAAGATGTGCGATGCGCTCGTTTCCGCGGTCCACCGCAATCGTGTACTGTATCAGGTCATTAGTACCTATGGACATGAAATCTACATGATCAGCGAGTATATCGGCCGTGATAGCCGCGGAAGGCGTCTCGATCATCGT
>CASEZU010000029.1 GCA_949292445.1 uncultured Spirochaetales bacterium
GATGAAAACAAGAAAGTCAGCGTCCAAGCGCTACAAGGTGACGGGATCTGGCAAGGTGGCTTACAAGAAGATGGGCCTCCGCCATATTCTCACGAAGAAGAGCTCCAAGAGGAAGATGCACCTGAGACATGGTGGAATCCTCTCAGCAGTCGAAGCAAAGAGAGCAAAGTCAATGCTCCCCTACGAGAACTAAGGAGTGTGTGAGAAATGCCAAGAGCAGTAGATGGAACCAGGCGTTCGGACAGAAGGAAGAAGATTCTCAATCAGGCCAAGGGCTATTGGGGAAGAAGAAGCACCAACCACCGCATTGCAAAGGATGCCGTCGCAAAGGCAGGACAGTATGCATACCGCGGCAGGAAGGAGAAGAAGAGGGATTTCAGAAAGCTCTGGATCGCAAGGATCTCAGCAGCTGTGCAGGCTGAGGGACTCAACTACTCCCAGTTCATGCATGGCCTCAAGCTCATGAACAGCACCCTCAACAGAAAGGCTCTCTCCAATATGGCCATCGAGGACAAGGCTGCATTCGCAGCACTCGTGGCAGAGGTGAAGAAGGCGCTCGCCTAAGGAGGTTATATGACCACGATTGAAAGCAGCAGGCTATTGCTAATGAGAGTACAGAAGGCGGTTGGACTCATCAAGCACCTTCGCGACGAGAACAAGGAACTCCTGGCAAGATTCACGCTTGTCGAGAATCATAACAAGGAGCTTCAGGATCTTTACGATAAGCTCAGCACAGACCAGGCTGCGATCGATCAGGCCATTGCCTCAGCTCTCGAAGAGCTCGATACATCGCTTGGCGATCTGGAAGGCTTCGAGGATTTCGGCACGCTCGATTCCGAGGAGCTTTCGGAGGCGGAGGATTTCTCCGCAGGACTCGATGCCGAGGATATGGATATCGAGACTTTCGAGGACGAAGATCTCTGAGAGATCGATCCTTCAAGGACGGAAGGAGGCAGGAATGCCTCCTTTTTCATTGCCGCCAGATGCCTTTTCTGTAACCAAAGAAGAATGAGATGGCCCAGTTGAGTGCCCAGCCCACAGGTACGGAATACCAGACGACAGCAACACCGATTGTGCCGGCGAGAAGGAATGACGCAAGCACACGGAAGGAGAGATTCACAAGATTGGCGATGGTGAAGACCCTCACATCACCGCTGCCGCGAAGCACGCCGTCCGTAGTCATCTTGAAGCCTATGATCGAGAAGAACCACCCCATGAAGCTGAGATAGCCCGTGCCTGTAGCATATGCCTCAGGAGTACCTTCCGCGCCAAGAAAAAGCCCAATGAGCTCTGAGGGGAAGAGCTCAAGCACAGCACATGTGACAATACCGCAGACAAGCACCATCCAGTAGGAAATACGGTATCCGCGTACAACTCTCTCCTCCTCCCTCGCTCCCAGATTCTGTGCTGTATAGGAACTCATGGCATTGCCTATTGCGCTCATCGGCACTGTAACAATGTTCTCAAGCCTCATCCCCGCCGAATAGCCTGCAAGCACCTGGGAACCGAATCCGTTCACCACGCTCTGCACGAGCATCATGCCGATCGACACCGTCGACTGCTGCAGTATGGAGGGAATGGCGACCCTGACCATGGAACGAAGAACCTGGGCATCGAAGAGTTTTCCCCCGCGCCCGTCCATCGAGGAGAGCGTACGGAGAAGGATGAGAAAAGAGAGACAGGCAGAAAGCGCCTGGGATATCAGCGTGGCCCATGCCGCTCCCGCGATCCCCCAGGGAAGGATGGCAACCATCAGCAGATCGAGCGCCACATTCAGCAGCGAGGAGAAAATCAGGAGATAGAGGGGTATCCTGGACTTCCCCAGCGCATTGAAGATGGAGGAGAGGATGTTGTACATGAAAAGGAACGGCAGCCCGAGGAAATAGATCTGCAGATAGAGCGCTGAATCGGAGAGTATGTCGGAGGGTGTGTTCAGAGCCGTCATGATCTCATCCGAGGCAATGTAGCCGACAGCGGCAAGTACAAGTGAAAGGACGAGAAATGACACAAGGGATGTGTTTATGGAGAGCTTCATCTCATCATAGCGCCTTGCTCCGAACGACCTGCTGATCAACACCGAGGCTCCCACACCTCCGCCTATCGCGACAGCAATGAATACGGATGTGAGCGAGTAAGAGGCCCCGACTGCCGCCAGTGCCTTCTCTCCGACAAAGCGGCCGACTATCACGGAATCGGTCATCGTATAGAGCTGCTGGAAGAGATTCCCGAGCATCATCGGCAGCGAGAAAATCAGCAGCGCCCTGAGCGGCGTGTAATGTATGAGGTATTCGTTGTCTTTCATCTTGCATCCCGGCTGCGGCCGGCAGTGGAATATTTTCCTGCAGAGAGGAAAGGTGGTCAATACGCCTTGAACGAAAACGCTGTGCCGTATAATCTTTCAGGCTGTGAAGAATATCCTGAGGGAGCTGTATCTGATCCCGGTTTACCTGTACAAAGCCCTTATAAGCCCGTTCGTCGGCCCCTGCTGCCGCTATACACCTTCCTGCTCCATTTATATGATGCAGGCGGTGAAGAAGTTCGGCATCCTGAAGGGAACGGTGATGGGCACCGCAAGGCTCCTGCGATGCCGCAAGGGATTTCTCGGAGGTCCCGATCCCGTACCTGATGAATGGTCATGGAAGAGGATAAAGTCTGACTGGAAAGCCTACAGGACTCCCAAGGGTCAGTCACATATCGAATGAACGAATGAGAAGAGGACCTGCATGGCCTGTTCGTTGTAGCCGCCCTCCGGAATGATGAGATCGGCATACTCCTTCATCGGCTCGATGAAGCTGAAGTGGCCGGGCCGCACGACCTGGGTATACTGCTCTATGACACTCTCAAGCGTCCTTCCCCTCTCCGCGATATCCCTCTTGAGGCGGCGTATGAAACGTATGTCCGCAGGCGTATCCACATACAGCTTGAGATCGAGGATGTTCCGGATGCGCTCATCGTAGAAGATCATCAGGCCGTCTATGATGATCAGCTTCTTCGGCTCCACACGCACGAACTCGTCCATACGGCGGTGATGGACGAAATCGTACTGCGGCATCATGCAGGCTCTGCCGTTCTTGAGATCCGTGAGGTTCTCCAGCATCAGATCCATGTCAAAGGCATCAGGATGATCGAAGTTGTATGCCGTGATGTTGTCATTGCTGATGAACGGGGCACTTTTGTAGTAGCTGTCCTGTGAGACAAGGACGGACTCGGAGTGAGCCTCCTTGATACGCCTTACGACAGTACTCTTTCCCGAGCCAGAACCACCTGTTATCCCTATCAGCCTGACATCCATCTCATTCATCCTCGTCCGTCTTTAGCACAGCAAGGAACGCACTCTGCGGTATCTCGACATTGCCGACCATCTTCATGCGCTTCTTGCCTTCCTTCTGCTTCTCCAGGAGCTTGCGCTTACGCGATATATCTCCGCCATAGCACTTCGCAGTGACATCCTTGCGGTACGCTGAGACAGTCTCGCGGGAGATGATCTGGCCGCCGATGGCAGCCTGTATCGCTATCTTGAACTGCTGCCTCGGTATCTCCTTCTTGAGGCGCTCGCAGACCACCCTGCCACGGGCCTGTGCATTGCCCTTGAAAACGAGCTGCGAAAGCGCATCAACGCTGTCACCGTTCACCAGGATATCGAGGCGCACGAGCTCCGTACGCTTGTAACCGATGACGGAGTAATCGAACGAAGCATAGCCGCGGGATATGGACTTGAGACGGTCGTAGAAATCGAATAGCACCTCGGCAAGAGGCATCTCGTAGATCAGCTCAACCCTCTTCTCATCGAGATAGTTCATTCCCGTCTGCACACCCCTTTTCTCAAGGCACAGCGTGATGATCGGACCCACATACTGCGTCGGCGTGATTATATCAGCGGAGATATACGGCTCCTCTGCATAGTCGATGCGCGTCACATCCGGATACTCGAGAGGGTTGTCTATCTCCTCCGTCTCACCGTTCTTCATATGGACGATGTATCTTACAGAAGGCGAAGTGAAGACTATCGAGAGATCGAATTCCCTCTCGATCCTCTCCTGCACGACCTCCAAATGGAGCATTCCCAGAAAGCCGCAGCGGAAACCGAAACCGAGTGCCGCAGAATTGTCCTTCTCATAGACAAGCGAGGCATCATTGAGCTTGAGGCGCTCGATGGCCTCCTGCAGCTCCTCATAGTCATTGCTGTCGACAGGATAAATCGAGGAGAAGACAACGGGTTTGACTTCCTTGAAGCCTGCCATCGGTTCGTCCGCGGGATCGGAGACAAGCGTTACAGTATCTCCCACGCGGATATCCGAGATGGTCTTTATGCCTGCGATGAAGTAACCGACATCGCCTGCTGACAGCACGGGACGCGATACAAGCTGCAGCTGGAAGATTCCCGTGTCCTCCGTCCTGTATTCAGCTCCCGAGTGCATGAACCTTATGACATCGCCCGGACGGAGAGAGCCAGAGAAGAGGCGGCAGTGCACGATGACACCGCGGTACGGATCATAGTGCGAGTCAAAGATCAGCGCCTTCAGCGGATCCTCAGGGTTCCCCTCCGGAGGTGGGATCAGATTGACAATGGCCTCATAGAGGGTGTCCACGCCCTCCCCTGTCTTCGCGGAGACAAAGCACGCGGAATCAGGATCGAGCCCGAGATCGTGATCGATCTGATGCAGGCATGAAGGGATATCCGCAGAGGGAAGGTCTATCTTGTTTATTACCGGAATTATCTCCAGATTGTGCTCCATCGCGAGATAGAGGTTGGCAAGCGTCTGAGCCTCCACGCCCTGCGAGGCATCAATGAGAAGCAGAGCACCCTCGCACGATGAGATGGCCCTTGACACCTCATAAGTGAAATCGACATGGCCCGGCGTGTCTACTAGGTTGAGCTCATACTCCTCTCCGTCTGATGCGGTGTAAGGAATCGTCACAGCCTGGCTCTTTATCGTGATGCCGCGCTCCCTCTCGATGTCCATGTTATCCAGGATCTGCGTCTGCTGCGGCCCCCGCGATGTGACAAGGCGGGCGCGCTCTATGAAGCGGTCCGCCAGTGTTGATTTCCCATGATCGATATGGGCAATGATGCAGAAATTCCTCTTATGCTTAGTATCAATCATACAAGGTCCGTAACATGCTCAGCTGGAGGGAAACCGAACATCTCCCTGATTTCCTTATCGTCGAGTGTCTCCTTATCGACCAGAGCCTGTGTCAGCTGATCCAGCTGATCACGATGCTCCGAGAGGATCGTCCTTGTATCATCCATGCATTTATCAAGGATCTTGTGTATCTCCTGATCAATACGTCTCGCAGTCTCCTCTGAGTAGTCCTTGTGCTGGGCTATCTCACGGCCGAGGAAGAGCGGCTCATCATCGTTTGCAAGCGAGATGAAACCGAGATCGGACATACCCCACTCAGTGACCATGCGCCTCGCCATCTCAGTCGCCTGCTTGATGTCATTGGAGGTGCCTGTCGTCGTCTCACCGTAGATGATATCCTCTGCGACATAACCGCCCATGCAGATCTTGATCCTATCCTCGAGATACGAACGGTTCTTTGTATAGGAGTCCTTCTCCGGGAGGCTCATCGTAAGGCCGAGAGCCCTTCCATGCGGAATGATCGTGACCTTGTGAAGCGGATCGACATACTTGAGATAGTAGTGAAGGAGCGTGTGGCCGGCCTCATGATAAGCCGTGGCCCTCTTCTCCTCCTCAGTCATATAAACAGACTCCCTGGCGACGCCGAGAAGTATCTTGTCGCGGGCTTTCTCGAAATCATCCATGTTGACAGTCGTGCGGTTTGCGCGGGCGGCAAAGAGCGCGGCCTCATTGACGAGATTCGCGAGGTCGGCACCGGATGAACCGGGAGTTGCGCGCGCGACACGCGGAAGATCCACATCCGCTGCGGTCTGCACCTTCTTCGCATGTATGCGGAGGATATCTAGCCTCTCCTGCACATCAGGAAGCGACACGACAACCTGCCTGTCGAAGCGACCCGGGCGGAGAAGCGCAGGATCGAGGACATCAGGACGGTTTGTCGCAGCCATGACGATGACGCCGGGATCGGAGGAGAAGCCATCCATCTCGACAAGCATCTGGTTCAGCGTCTGCTCCCTCTCATCATGTCCGCCGCCGAGTCCGGATCCTCTTGCACGGCCCACGGCATCGAGCTCATCGATGAAGATGATGCACGGAGCGTTCTTCCTTGCCTCCGCAAAGAGGTCCCTCACCCTCGCAGCGCCCATGCCGACAAACATCTCGACAAAGTCTGAACCGGAAGTATGGAGGAACGAGACTCCTGCCTCTCCTGCGACAGCACGGGCAAGCAGCGTCTTTCCCGTTCCCGGAGGTCCGACGAGGAGCACACCGCGGGGAATGCGGGCACCGATCTTCACGAAGCGGTCAGGATGCTTGAGGAAATCCACGACCTCCTGAAGCTCGTTCTTGGCCTCCTTCTGCCCCGCCACATCGGCAAATGTCACCTTCTTGTCGTTTTTGCCGTACATCTGGGCATGGCTCTTGCCGAAATTGGACATCATGCGGTTGCCGCCGGCAGCCCCTGTCTGCCTCATAATCATGACGATCATGACGATGAAGATCACCCATGGCAGCAGCTGGATAAGTATGTACCAGAACGGTGTCGGCTGCACTGCGCCCGTGACATCGATGCCATTTGCCTTGAGCGTTTCAAGAAGGGAAGCATCGTAATACGGAATGCGGCATGTCCCCTCCGCCCCGTTGAGAAGGCGGTAATTCACGACATTCTGCTCGACTATCGTCACACTGCCGACATCTCCGTTCTCAACATAGGAGAGGAACGTGGAATATGATGTCTCAGTACGCTGGACACTGGATGTGTCAGTCATGAAGACATATGCAAAGGATATAATCAGGAGGATCAGGGCCACCAGGGCTATGCGGTTGCGCCTGGCACTTCCCTTGAGGTCATGACGTCCATCATTGCCGCCATTGTCGCTGCCCCAGTATCTGTACTGATCATATATGTTTTTCTTAGGCTTGTCCCCGTCCTTCTTCTCGTCCCGGGACCTGCCTCCCTTATCATCAGGCTCGTTGGAATGGGGCTGCTCAGGAGGTGTCTCCTGAGGCTTCTCCTCATTCTCCTTATAGTCTTTATCGTCCATAGGATTCATTTTTCAGAATATAACTTTATTCTATTTCAATAGCAAGGGCAGTCCCTTCCGGAGAGGCGGAAAGCAGACGTGAGGAAAGTCTGTCGCGGCCCCCTGCAAAGCGTGCGAAAAAAGCAGCGATTCCCACTCGGTCCTCCAGCACCAGTGAATACGGGACACGCATGTCCTTCTCAAGCTCCGAGACCTTCTTCAGCCCTCCCTTCAGCATAATCTCATCGCCTTCGCGGGATGTGCGGAGGATAACAGGAGGAACGAGCTTTTTCTCGTCGATTATCAATGTCCGGCTGTCAGGAACAGTTCTCCTGAGTGCAATACGGCCGCAGCGGGCCTCTCCGCCGCTCAGAGATGTGACGAAGTCCTGCAGCGGCGGGAATATCCTTATCGATGTACTTGAGAAATAGAAATGGATACCAAATGCCTCTGCCCTTCCGTTTCCAAGCTGTGCTTTCCTGACAATCTCCCCGATGAAACTGCGTGGGATGCGCTCGCCGCAGCCAAAGCGCCGGAAAGACCTGAATATCACTTCTTCCTGCTGGAACGGAAGCGCGGAGAGGAAAGATTCCCTGGCTATGGACACACAGAAGCCCTCATCCGCAGTAAGCGGAGGATGGTTTCTCCTTAGCAAGGCGACGTTTGCGGCTATCGCGGCTATCGAGTTCCTGGCTTCCTCTGTCACTGCGGGAAGCAGGAAGCGCCTGATGCTGTTGCGGAGATAGGATGTATCCCCGTTGGTGGAATCCTCCGACCATCTCAGCCCGGAATCTTCAAGGAATGAGAGTATCTCGCGCTTGGGAACGGAGAGTATCGGCCGGAAGATGCTGCCATCATCCCTGACAATCCCCTGATAGGAAAAGAAAGGGGATCCTGAGAGGATGCGCATGAGCACAGTCTCCACCTGGTCCTCTCTGTGATGGGCGGTGAGTATCCTGGTGAAATTTCCTTCCGCCGCTGCTTTCCGCAGGATGGAATAACGAACCTCGCGGGCTGCGGCTTCCGTTCCAATGCCTTTTCCGGAAGCGATGGAGGCGATCATTCCCTCAGGCACCATCTCAATGCGGAGCGGAATGCCGAGAAGCTCCGCATTCCTCTTATTAAGCTCAGCCTCCGCATCGAGCTCTGCCCTCGGCCTGAGAGCATGGTCGACATAGAGCGCCTCTGTCCGCTCCGGAGCCAGAAGGGAAAGCACCGCCATCAGGAAAAGCGAGTCGGAACCTCCGGAGAAAGCAAGAAGCAGCTTGCCGGGAGGCAGTATGATCCCCTCAGGAATTCGCCCACTGAGCGACATGTCCGAAATCCTCCCCTTCAAGAAGACGCAGCACAGCCTCCGCCGCCTTCTCCTCCGCACTGTCGACAAGAGCCCTGTCCTCCGCACTGTATCTTGAGAGAACATGGTCGACGACCTTCACGCCATCTGCAGGGCGTCCTGTACCGATATAGACGCGGATGAAATCAGGCCCGATTGCCCCGATCATCGACTTCAGGCCGTTATGCCCTGCAGATGAACCTCCGCGCCTGATCCTTATTCTCCCTGGAGGAAGATCCATCTGGTCGACAATGACCACAACCTCGTCGCCGGGAGGTATGCATGCAGCGGCGATATCCCCGGATCTGTTCATGTAAGTGAGGGGCTCGATAAGTGTCAGCGTTCCGGAGACAGCCTTCCTGTAAAGACAGAAGCAGCGCTTCCGGAGCTTGATGCCCTTCCGCGCTGCTATCTTCTCGACTGTCTCGAAACCGGCGTTATGCCGCGTCCCGCTGTACTTCGCCCCGGGATTCCCCAGACCGAAGACAGTCATTATTTCGAAGCTGTGTCGGCAGCTGTCGCATCTGCAGCAGGAGCTGCTGCTGCGTCGGCAGTAGTCTCTTCGACTGCAGGAGCCTCTTCCTTGACCATCCTGACGGAAGCGATGGTAGCCTCCGGATCCTCGTGGATCTTGATGCCTGCAGGTACCTGGAGCTGGTCCACACGGAAAGCCTCGTTAATGTCGAGACCGGAGACATCAGCCTTGATGACCTCGGGAAGATCCTTCGGAAGACACTCGATCTCAAGCTCATGGATGACCTGATCGAGAACACCACCGGCGCGGCAGCCGACCGGATTGCCGTCGAGCTCGACACGGACATGAGTGCGGACTGTATGGCCTGCCGTGATCTCGAAGAAATCAATGTGATGGATGCAGCGGCGGAGGAGATCCTCCTGATATGACTTAACGAATACGCTGTGGTCCTTCTCTCCGTCAACATGGAGCGTGATGAGTGTGGACTCGCTGAATCCAGCCTTCTTCATCTCGAACTCATGCGCATTCACGATAACGTGCAGCGGTTCTGTCTTTCCATAGACTACTGCAGGAATCTCACCGTTCCTGAGGAGTCTCCTTGACCCGGCTGATCCGAAATCAGCGGTCCTGAGCCTGGCGCCGAGCGCCTTCTTGTCGTTGCTCATTCTTCTTCTCCTTATACTCTCATCGGTTATACCGATTACCATAAAGTGCCGAAGCACGGTCTATGATGATATTAAAGCTGCGGCTTTTCTGCAATATGCAGCCCCCAGCCATAATATAGGCTGGGAAGGAAGGACTCGAACCTTCGGATGCCGGGATCAAAACCCAGTGCCTTAACCGCTTGGCGACTTCCCAACGACTGGAAAGAAAGCTAGCAGAAAGAGATTATCCCTGCAAGTCCGGATCGTTGTAGCGCTCGAGTATCGCGTTCTGCAGCTTTTCCCTGAACGACGTGTTGATCGGATGTGCGATGTCCTTGTATGTTCCGTCAGCAGCAGCCTTGGAAGGCATTGCGATGAAGAGCCCGTTTTGTGACTCTATGACCTTGATGTTATGGACGGCAAACTCGTCATCGAAAGCGACCGTGACATATGCGCGGAGCTTGTCGTTGCCATCCACCTTCCTGATTCTGATGTCAGTTATCTCCATTCTATTACCTCAATCCCCAGCATATTATTATGCTTACTTATATGATATGCGAGGAAACAATACCATATTTTTCCGGATTGTCAAACTTGGGAGAGCCCGGAGGAAGCAGTGCGAACCACACATCTCCGGAGCCTGTCATCGAGATATAGGTACCCTCCGGAAGTTCTCCGGAAGCGATGGGGAATGCGGCTCCGGCCGGAGCCACCAGTTCGAAGTCATTCGGATGAGAAGTGCGCGTGGGAAAACATACCGAGATCGGCCCCAGATGGCGCTCTGGTCTCGCTATTGAATCAAGCGCTGCATATGCCTCAGCTGTACTGATCCCTTTGCCCGAGGCGGAAAGAAGGACGGAAAGGCCCGAAGGCACCTCAGTCTCCTCAATAATTTCACCCCGCCCCCTGACAATGGCGCCCTTGGCCCCGGATATGAAAAACGGAACATCGGAGCCGACGGAAGCTGCCGCGTCAAAGAGGCGCTCCTTCCCCAGAAGATTGCCGAATGAGGATTCAAGGAAGAGAAGCACGGAAGCTGCGTCCGAGGAGCCTCCCCCGAGCCCTGCCATCACAGGGATGTGCTTCTCTATGGAGATATTAAGATGGAAAGTCCTGCCGGAGGCCTCTGCATATGAAAGCGCGGCCTTTTCCATCAGGTCCATGCCGTCGCTGAGATACCCATCATTGCCATTTATCGTCACAGAGAGGACAGGTGACTGGGAAAGCTCTGCGTGTATGATATCGGCAAGGGCAAGCCGCGCCATTATCGTCTCAATTGAATGGTAGCCGTCGCTGCGTCTTTCTCCGACAATAAGGCCGATATTGATCTTCGCATTGGCTTCAAGCCTCACTGACGAGCCTCCTGAACGCAATGAGAGCTTCACCGCTGTCCCAGAACTTCATTGAGGAGGGGCTCCGGGGAGACGGATGCGGGAAATACTCGATCCTTTCCGCACCAGCATTTCTCAGCCTCTTCTCCGCGTACCGTCCGAGAGCGACGGTGATCTCAGGACAGAGGATGTCCAGTATACTCAGGAGATATCTTCCGCAGATTGAGTCAATTGTCCGCCTGTCATCTGCTGGAAGCTCATCGGGTGTGACATTGCGCCGCCCGTCTATGAACGCAAGCGGACAGAAGCTGAGGACAGCGGCGGCTGAGAAGAAACTGGCAGCGCTGCCATAGGATGCGGCCATGCCCCAGAACTTCTTCCCCGATACCTCATGCTGCCGCACGTCCATTCCCGCCACAGGCTTGAGAGGAGGATTCTCACGCGGCACTCCCACCTTTCCGTCTATCGAGAGATAATTCCTCACCGCCTCCACCTCTCCGAAGGGCACGCCGGTCTGCATCATCCCGTAAGGCCCCGGATTCATGCCGAGAAAGAGGATTTTCTGCCCTTCCCTCACGGAGAGCCTGATGAAGCACTCATAGTTGTCCCACGCATAATCCAGCGGATTCACCACCGTGCCGCGGAATGTCCAGCGCACATCGTCCAGCTCAGCGGCCATCGACCTCGACAAGGATAACAGTGAAAAGACTCTGTCCATATATGCCAGTGTAGTCAAAAGCCATCTTTTTGCATATTCTGTAGCTATGGGTGAAATCAAAGGCATCATCCTGGATAAGGACGGTACGCTCTTCCGCTATGGGGAAGTGTGGGGACCTGTATTATCGGATGCCATCGAGAAAGGCCTGGCAAGAGCCAGGATGCCTGAGAACAGGAAGAATGAATGTATTGCTGATTTCTGCCGCGTCGTCGGAGTAGACAGGCAGGGAAGGACATATCCGGACGGCATCATCTTCCGCCATGACAGGCTTTTTCTCGCAACAGTTAGGATACTGAGGATCACATTCCACTACCATATGAATCCCTGGCGAGTCTGGAAGTCCGTCAAGGCGATCCTGAATCACGAGGGCTTCAGCCTTCAGGAATACCTCAGCGGCATGGATTTTTCAGGAGTGAGGGAGACAATAAAGGCACTGCATGACAGGGGCTATGTCCTCGGGGTGGTCACGACGGACACCACCGAATCCACCGAACTCTTCCTTTCGAAGATGGGAATAAAGGAATACATATCGTTCCTGCGCACAAAGGACACATCAGCGCATCAGAAGCCGAACCCTGAGGCCATCAGGGAGTTCTGCAGCGAGTACGGCTTCGACAGCAGCGAGGTCGCTGTGATCGGAGACACCCTCGTCGACATGGAGTTCGGGCATCAGGGAAAGGCCGGGTATACGATCGCTGTCCTCACCGGTTCCGGGGACAGGGATGGGCTCATGGAAACCGCCGATGCGGTCTACCCCGCCCTCTCGGATATCATCCGGGATCCTATCTTGTTTTCCTGACACGCTTTGCCATTTGCCTAAAATCCGGCAACTATGTATAGTTAATCCTAACTAGTTAGTACAAGGACATGATTTCTCTGCCCCGCCGGGCAGATTTAAGGCAGGAAAGAAGATGTATTCATGGGATGAGCTTGAGGAATTCAGAAACAAGCAGATCGTGAGGGGTGAGTGGCCGACAATACCGGAGCTTTTCGAGATGGCGGTGTACCGCTTCCCAGAGAGGCCGTGTTTCACAGTATTCGAGCCAGATAGGAAGGACCTCACATACAGGGAAGCATACAGGAAGATAATGCAGGGCGCAGCGCTCCTGAAATCCAGCGGCATAAAGAAAGGCGACAAGGTCCTCGTCAACGGAAAGAACAGCCCTGACTGGGCGATCGCATACTTCGCGGTTCTCGCCGCCGGCGGAATCGTCGTCCCGATCGACAACCAGATGCACACAGACCGCTGCATGAGGCTCTCGGAATACGCGAAAGTTAGATTCGCCATCTGCGATTTCGACGTGCTTGAGAAGATGAAGGGAATCGGAGGCGCGTGGTATGACTCGCTCTGCGGCAAGGCAATGCTCAAGGGAAAAAGCGATGAGTACACAAAATTCGCAGAGCTCACGATAGAGCCGCTGGAGAAGAAAGTTGAGGTCAGCGAAACAGATGACGCCGCGGTTCTCTTCACATCCGGAACGACCGGGAACGAGAAGGGAGCTGTGCTCTCCCACAGAAACATCACATCTAATGTGTATCAGGCTGCGAACGGCATGGGAGTCGACGAGAACGATGTTCTGTATGCGCTTCTTCCTCTGCATCACAGCTACTGCTGCACTGCAGTGCTTCTCGAGACGATCAAGCATGGTGCCGACTGCATCTTCGGCCATGGAATCATCGTCTCCAGAATGATTGCGGACATGAAGCAGGGAAAGGTCACCGTCTTCATGGGCATCCCCCTTCTCTACAATAAGGTCATCGCGGGAATATTCAAGCAGGTCAGGGCAAAAGGCGCCGTGACATACGCGCTTGTAAGAACGCTGATGACGCTCAACGGCTGGTGCAAGAAGGCTTTCGGTAAGACTCCGTTCAAGCCGTTCTTCGACAAGAACATCACCTCGAAAGTCGGTCTGGACAGCTCGAAGATCCTCATCTGCGGCGCAGGTCCTCTCTCCCCCAAGGTGTTCAAGCAGTATCAGCAGCTCGGTCTCAACTTCCTGCAGGGCTACGGCCTCACGGAGACTGCCCCGATCCTGACGCTCAATCCGCCGGAGCACTTCAAGGTCGACTCAGTCGGCAAGGTGCTTCCTTTCATCGACATGATCATTGCCGACAAAGACAGCGAGGGCATCGGAGAGATCAGGGTGAAGGGACCGAACATCACGAGAGGGTATCTCGACGATGCGGAGAATACCGCAGCGCTCTTTGATGAGAACGGCTATCTCAGGACCGGTGACCTCGGATACCTCGACAGCGAGAACTACCTCTACCTCAAGGGAAGGGCGAAGAACATCATCGTCACCGAGGGCGGCAAGAATGTCTTCCCCGAAGAAATCGAGGATATGTTCCAGCTCTATCAGCAGATTGACCAGATACTGATCAGGGGCTTCCAGATGAAGAAGGATGTGCCCTGCGAGTGCATCGAGGCTGTCATCTATCCTTCCGAGGAATACTACAAGAACAGGAATCTCTCGAAGGAGGAGCTGCAGAAGGAGATGGAAGCCATCGTCTCCGAGGTAAACAGGAACCTCGTCGGATACAAGAAGATCGAGAAGGTCACGCTTGTAGACAAACCGATGGAGATGACGACAACGAAGAAGATCAAGAGAAATCTTGTGAAGTAATGAAAAGGAGCCGCCCGGCTCCTTTTCTTATCCCCATCCGTGCTACAATAGCGCCATGACGACGCTTATAAGAAACGCAACCATAATACCGATGACGGAAAGGGACCGCTTTCTCCGCGGAGATATCCTGATAGAAAACGGAAGGATAAAGGCTGTAGGGAAAACGGACGGCAAGGCCGATGAGATAATCGATGCCTCCTCCATGATTGCCCTGCCCTCCTTCGTCGATGCGCACATTCACCTCTCGATGGTGCTGATGCGGAACTATAAGGACACCTGTGAGAACCTGCAGGACTGGCTTTCGGAAATCTTCCCGATTGAGGACAAGCTCGACGGAGAGGATATCTACCAGGCCTCAAGGCTCGGCTGTGCAGAGCTCATCCAGTCGGGCTGCACAGTCTTTGCCGACATGTATTTCCATGCCTGGAACACCGTAAAGGCTGTCAAAGAAGCCGGCATGAGGGGAATCATCGGACAGACATTCATGAATGACGGGAAAGATGCCGATTTCAGGATCAGGGAACTTGCTCCCAGGACACTTGAGAGCATCGGAGAAAGCGATATGATCAGGCTGGATGCCGCCGTCCATGCCGTATACACCTCCACCCCGGACTGCTATCAGAGGGCAGCAGAATGGGTCAGGGAGAGAGGGGTGAGAATGCATACCCATCTCTCAGAGACCAGAAAGGAGGTCGATGACTGCATCGCGGAATACGGCATGTCGCCTGTGAAGCTCCTGGAAAGCATCGGGGTTCTGGATGTTCCTGTCTACGCCGCACACTGTGTGCACACAGATGAGGATGACATGAGGATAATGAAGGAGCACGGTGTAGCCGTCGTCCACAATCCTTCGTCCAATATGAAGCTCGCTTCCGGCATCGCCCCTGTGAGAAGATACAGGGAGCTCGGGATCTGCACGGCGCTCGGAACAGACGGGGCCTCATCCAACAACAATCTCTCGATGATGAAGGAGATGAACGCGGCGGCGATGCTGCAGACCATATCAAACATGACGCCTTCCGCGGCAAGGCCATATGACATCATAGAGATGGCGACGCTCGGCGGGGCCAGGGCACTGGGACTGGATGACAGGATCGGCACGCTTGAGGAAGGAAAGGAAGCGGACATAACGCTCATAAACACGGATGATGTGAACATGACACCGGTGAATGATCCTTTCTCCGCCATAGTTTTCTCCGCGGACAGGAAGAATGTCGACACGGTCTTCTGCAGAGGATGCAAGCTGCTGGAACATGGAAATCTCCTCTCCCTCGACAAGGACGAGGTGACAAGAAAAACAAGGGAAAGATGGGAGGATGTTCTGAGACGGCCATGAAAGCGGGAAACGGAGCAAGAATCACGGTCAGGGGTACGGGCAGGGTCTCATACGATCCGGACATCGCCTCGATCTGCGTAACGGCGGAGAATATAGAGGACTGGTCCGGGAATGCCACAGCACGTACAGCAAGGACAATCGCGGATACAAAGACGGTGCTTGAAAGGCACTCCATCCTGCCCGCGGATATAACGACATCGCGGCTTGAGCTCTCGACTGAGAAGGAAACGGTGAACGGGCACATTGTGACAGCCGGGCAGAAGGCACGGCAGACACTGACGGTAAGGCTGCATGATCTGGATGCTGTTGGGCCTGTTTTCTCAACTCTCAGCGCAATAAACGGCATAGAGATAGGAAACCCCGTGCTTTCAAGAGAGAATCCGGGACCGTTCATCGATGAGGCGAGGAATCTGGCGGTGAAGGATGCGATACGCAAGGCTGAAGGACTTGCAGAAGCTGCAGGTGTAAGGATAGATTCGCTCATATCCATCAGGGATGAGGAAAGCGGTGCGGCAATGTTCAGAGCGGCCGGCATTGACTACAATCCGGAAAAACTCCGTGCGGAGGTGTCTGTCACGATGGAATTCTCCATCCGTTGACAACTGGAGGACCAATTATACTGTGGAAGCGCTGAAAGCAATCAGGGACCGCGGCATCAGGATGCGCCTGATGCTGATGGTCCTCACGCTTGGCAAGGATGCGAAGGATCCGGTTACATGCAGGAGCATAACCCTCATCAAGAATCTTGCAGATGATACATCAGTAAGAATCGAGACAGACAAAATCTCATTCACCATCTCAATACGTCAGACCATCAACGGAAGGAGAACATTCCTTTCCTCCATCAGTGCTGATGATGAGGAGTATGTGAGAGTTCTCCTTATGAGGGTGGTCAGCACAACCAGAACCGCAGGAGAGCTTCCTCCTGTGGCTGAGGGAGTAAGCAGCAGGATCATAAATGAGTTTGAGAAGCTCGGAGGCACGCGGACGATAGGAAGCGATGGAAAAGATGCCATCATCCTGCCCATAAGCATGAATACATGAGACAACTCGGAGCTTGCAGGCCGCGTCCTTCTACTCTATCCTTTTCATTATGATTTACGATGATTTCGCAAGAATGGGGCTCTACAAGGATGCCGTGCCATACCTCGATGAGCTGGAGACAGAACTGAAATCCCTTGATCTCTCCGCAGTGCCTGCCGGAACATATTACACAAAGAAGAGCGGCATCAAATACATGGTGCAGGAGTACACCACAGTAAAGGAAAAGAAAGCGGAGGTTCATGCATCTTTTGCTGATGTTCAGCTTCTTGTAGATGGCAGCGAAAGATTCACTGCCTGCAGGGCTCTGGATGAGCTTCCGGACGGCTTCGATAAAGAAGGAGACATCGGATTCCTCGAGGCAGAGGGCGGAGTGGATTTTCCTCTGAGGAAGAATGTATTCATCATCGTCTTCCCCGGCGAACCTCATACGCCCGGCCTTGCCCTGGGAGAATGCATGGCTGTAAGGAAGATCGTCGCGAAGATCCCATTCGCGCGCTGAGGCAGCTGTGCAGGACGGATTTGCCCTATTCACCCAAGCAGGACACATCCTGCAGGAGAAGTTCAACGAGTATCCGGAGGGCACCTTCCTC
>CASEZU010000030.1 GCA_949292445.1 uncultured Spirochaetales bacterium
CGGGTCTTCTGCCGGCCAGTGCAGCAGCAGTATGGATACGCTGTCAGTTCCCAGCCTGCGGAGGATTGTCTCCACCTTCTTCCTGAGTGTGGGTACCGGCATGACCTTGGAGATCACCGTGATGTCATTCACTCCGAGCTCCCGCATCGCAGCGTGGAGAAGAGAATCGGCCTCCCCGTATGAGAAGGCCGTGTCAAATGTCCTGATGCCGGCTCTGTAAGCCGCTTTTATGAGGTTCTTTCCATCCCTGGGAGAAAGAGTGCTGTGGAAGCCGGATCCCGAGAGGTTCCAGAGTCCCATCGCAGCCTCACTCTGCAGTATCCTCATCTCCGCTCCCGTCCTCTTCCTCCTCTTCATCCACGCGGCAGTCAACCATCGTCTTGTCGTCGAAGATGAAGTAACCGGAGAATTTCTTTCCTTCCAGCGCCATAGGCAGCCAGAGCCTGTCATCCTCCCACATCGCTGAATAGTCGAGGGCGGAGATATCTGTCCAGAACGGCTTTGTCTCCTCGCATTCCTCGATCATTTCACCCTCCCATCCGGAGGCGAAGAAGACGTAGCCGAGCATCCTCAGCCCGTCCTTGAACTGGAATCTCAGCACGCCTCTTTCCTCGAGGCCTGAAACAGTGAGCCCGGTTTCCTCCTTAGTCTCCCTGATGGCGGCTTCGGTTTTTGTCTCCTCAAGCTCGATATGGCCGCCCGGTGCATTTATGTATCCGGCTCCGAGCCCGGTCTTCTTCATTATCATCAGGACCTTGGTGCCATCGGTGACATATGTGAGCACACACCTCTCTGTCGGTTCCCACTGATCCCATGGTATGTCGGAGACTTTGTCCGCCTGGACGAATTTCTCTTCAAGAATCTCATCCGGTGTTTTGTGTTTTGCCTCCTCTGCAGCCTTTTCTTCCGGATGGGCTTCCCAGTAGCAGTCCTGGCAGAGATTCTCGTCATATCCGATAACTCTGTTGTAATCCAGCTTTTTGCCGCATTTTGTGCAGTGAAGCCTGAATGGCCAGAAAGAACGGCGGAATATTATGATCACGGCTATGCCCAGAACCGGGAATATCCAGCCAGTCCACTCCGGCAGCTTCCAGACTGATACGAGCGCGATCAGCGTGTATACGACAAGGAAGTCGACAGCTATCAGTATTGTGGCTTTCCGCTTCTTCTCGGTGCGCGGAAATTTCCTCTGTGAGATATTGAGCAGGATTATGAAGAGCATCAGCCATGTGAAAAGCTCTTGGAAAACATTCAGCAGCATAGGGAGAGCTTACAATCTGAAGGCGATCGCTTCAACCTGTATACGGTTTATCCAAGGATGAGGCGTACTTTCTCCGCGATGGCAGCGGCGAGGCTCCTGTGTCCTGCTGCATCCATGTGGATGTTGTCATAGCCAGGCTCTGCATAGAGGGCGGCATCCATGAAGTGCACTCCCTGCTTCTCCGCTTCCTTTTCGTAGTATTCTGCCAGATGCAGTGATTTCTCATGAGAGGATGAATCGAACGTCGGACAGCCGGATTTTGCGGTATCAGCCCCGATATGGATCGGGGATACCATGAGTATCTCCGGTTTCTGGCACCACTCCGGATACAGGAAGTTCTTTATTTCCTCCACGACTTTCCCGGCCCCGTATGCAATTGTCGCGGGTGTCCCCGGATAGCTGTTCTTGCAGTCATTCGTGCCCAGCATGACTATGACGAGATCGACCGGATAGTGTGTTTCCATCACGGAGTACACGGCTTTCACACCGTTTCTTTCCGGGCTGAACGGGTCGTCGAATACTGTCGTCCTTCCTCCGAGGCCTTCTTCTATCACGAGGTAACCGGGGCCCAGGATGGTCTGCATGATTCCCGGCCATCTTTCGTCGTAGCCCCATCTTCCGCCATTATCCGGCCTGTATCCGTTTGTATTCGAGTCACCGAAGCACAGTATCGATTTTCTCTTTGCCATGTAGGTATTCTACACCATGACTTCCGTGCAGGACATCGCCAATGCTGCAGTGATGGAAGTTCCGTGCCGATGCATGCTACACTCTCCCGGCTGCGGATGCAGAAAAATGAGGCTATAATGGATAGCACTAAGGAGATCGCGTTATGTCTATAGCAAAGTACATTGATCATACGCTGCTTGCTGCGGATGCAAGGAAAGCTGATATAGAAAGAATCTGCACGGAGGCTGCCGAACATCATTTCGCTTCCGTCTGCGTGAATTCCTGCTGGGTCAGGATGGCCTCACAGCTTCTGAAGGGCACCGGCGTGCATGTCTGCACAGTTGTCGGTTTCCCGCTTGGCGCAATGTCATCTACGGCCAAGGCTGAGGAGACAAGGATCGCAGTCTCCGATGGCGCTGATGAGATCGATATGGTCATCAATATCGGGTACCTCAAGTCAGGCATGACGGATGAAGTGCTCTCTGATATCAAGGCCGTCAGGGCAGCCTGCGAGGGAAAGATCCTCAAGGTCATCATCGAGACATGTCTTCTCACCGATGACGAGAAGAGGACCGCATGCTCCCTTGCGGAGAAGGCCGGCGCCGATTTCGTCAAGACAAGCACAGGGTTCTCAAAAGGCGGAGCCACTGTCCATGATGTCGCTCTGATGAAGGAAGCTGTAGGGGGAAGGCTTTTGGTGAAGGCTTCCGGCGGAGTGCGGGACTATGCGACGGCAAAAGCCATGATCGAGGCAGGTGCCAGCCGTATCGGAGCTAGCGCGGGAATTGCCATTGTAAGGGAAGAGAATGCCTAACATCGAGAATACGACGCCCGGGGCTGATTTCCTCAAGTCCCTGGGCTTCCCGACGCTTGATGTTCATGAGGCGTTCACCCATTTTGATTTCACGATGCCCGGCCGCCGCGTCCTCGTGATCGGGCCGATGGGTTCCGGCAAGACTGAGTTCGCTGCGCGTATCTGGCGCGATGCCGATGTCGCGAGAAAGAAGAGCGACAAGGTTCGTGCCATGACATCAACCGGTACTATGGACAGGAGGAATGTGTTCTTCATCCGTTCGGAGATTGATGGCGGACGTTTCACCGAGTATCCCGATGATGCCCTTGCATACCGCTCCGGATATGTAAGGTGCGGCAGCAATATCGCGAGAATCCGCGATTCCTTCGGCTTTGAGGAGGTTCTCAGGGACAATCCTGATGTCGGGACATATATCATTGACGAGGCATCCTTTTTTGATGAGCGCCTCGCATACGTCGCGCGCAACTGCTCGATAGAAAAGGGCTGCATGTTCGTATTCCCGACGCTGATACTCAATTTCAGACGTGAGTTCTTCAATTCCACCGCGCGCCTGATGCTCGATATAGCGACTGATGTCATTCCGCTCACCGCTTACTGCGAGCACCCTGACTGCATGGCTTCGGCTTTCTATACATACAGGTATTACCAGGTCGGTGATGATGAGTGCCCGGCGCTTTATTTTGATCCGCTCATTGTCGTGGGCGGCGACAGAGTGAAGAACAGCGAGCTGGAACCTAATTATGCCGCTCGCTGTGAGGAGCACCACTTCCTACCGGGAAAGGAGTACACATTCTTTACCTTGAAGCCGCTTGGGGAGGAAGCCGGACGCGGCAATCCGGAGCCGCTCAGGAAGGAGCTTGAGGCGCTCAATACGGATCCCTGCAAGTCGCTTCTCTATGACAATCTGGTAAGACGCTACGGTGAGTGCGATGATGCCGGAATCTATATGAACTCAATGAAGCCCGGGCATATCGCGGAGAAGGCACTTGCATACCTTTTCTGTGAGCAGAACCTTCTCGGCGAGTCTCTTCTTGTCAAAATGGTGACTGATCTGGGCCTGGATACCCTCTATCTTGAGAAGGTGCTCTCAGAGAACAGGCACCCTGTCTCATTCTCACAGCCTTATCTTCTCTGATCGTTTCTGTGCGAAGCAGCGGCCCCGGAATCAGAATGTTTCCAGGGTCTCTGCTGTTTCTTTCACTGTGGCCGGATCAAGATTCTCCAGAAGCCAGGGAACATCGATATTCCTTCTTCTGAGCTCTTCGGCGAACTGCTTCCAGCGGAATATGCCTGTGAGTGCGGGGATGTTGCCGATCTTGAAGCCTGTTTCCGGATTGAGGTAGTAATCCTTGCAGTGTATGGCGGCAAGCCTGTCTCCGCAGACATCGAGGACGTCACTCACGAACTTGTGTTCAGCTTCTTCTGATGGTACTTTCAGAGGTACTCCATCCTTCTCCGGTATTCCTGTATATGGGATGAGATTCACAGGGTCGAAGATTATCTTAAGGTATTCTGCCGGGAACTCCTCCAGTATTGCCGCAACGCGCTCCAGCGAAGATATCGTATGAGTCCTTGCAACCGGCTCTAGTGCCACGCACGCATCATTCTTTGCCGCAGCTTCTACCATCTCTGCAAGTCCTTCGCGGAATATGCTGAGATTCTCAGGCGAAGATGTGTCTATTGAATAGCCGCCGGAAGGGGAGGCGCTTCCCGTCTCCGTACCTACATATGGGCATTCAAAAGCCTTGGTGAGCGAGAGGGTCTTGCGGAATCTCTCTATTTCCCGCCGCCTTTCATCCCTGTCAGGATGGATCGGATTGGTGTAGCAGCCTGTGATCGCTATTGTTATCCCGTGAGCTTTGAGAGCTGAGACAATTGATGCGATATACTCTTCATCCCAGTCCTTCCAGTCTCTGGCGTTTGAGAATGCTTTGTATATTGCAAGCTGGATGAATGACGGGCGTATGCTCCCTATCCTCTCTCCCAGCCCCGAAGCTGTTGTAAATGAGCCGAAATCATGGGCTCTGTATCCTATTCTTAGCATACAAACAAGGATATGCTGGTAAAATGAGTAAGTAAAGGAGCTGGGAATGAGTGAATGTATATCTGAATATGGAATAGCGGCGGATGGGCGCGATGTGAGCGGAGCTCTCATGAGGGCACTTTCCGAGAAGAAGGAGATTGTGCTTCCCCCTGGCGAGTACATGACGGGGCCGCTGGAGATGCCTTCGGGGTCTCATCTTGTCCTGGAGAAGGGGGCTGTACTCAGGTTCATTCCTGATTTCACGCTTTATAAGCCTGTATATACACGCTGGGAAGGGGTGAAGTGCTGGGCAATGCATCCATGCATCCTTGTGTCGGGGGCCTGCAATGTGTCGATCACAGGCGGCGGTACGATAGATGGCTCCGGTGCAGCGTGGTGGGAGATGGCAAACGACAGGAGAGCTCATAAGGAGAGGGGGCCGCAGACTGATATTGAGAAGCATTTTGCCTCTCTTAATCCTGGCTATGAGAGCCAGCCCGGAGGAGGAGGGGGAAGGGAATGCCAGTTCCTGCGTCCGCCGCTTCTGCAGATACTCAGAAGCCATGATGTGCTCATAGAGGGAGTCACCCTCGAGTCTTCTCCCTTCTGGACGGTGCATCCGCTTTTCTCCTCGGGGATTACGATCAGGGATGTGCATATCAAGAATCCAGCCGATGCCCCCAATACGGACGGCATTGATATCGAGTCGTCAGAGAATGTGGAGGTTGCGGACTGCATTGTCGATGTCGGCGATGACGGCATTGCACTCAAGTCAGGTTCCGGTCCTGATGGCATAAAGGATAATGTTCCGACGAGGAATGTCCATATTCATGGCTGCACGGTACGCTCTGCTCATGGAGGCGCCGTCATAGGCTCTGAAACAGCTGCCGAGATATCCGGGGTTATTGTCGAGGACTGCCTTTTCGATGGCACTGACCGCGGAATAAGGATAAAGTCCAGACGCACAAGGGGCGGTCTGATCCACGATGCTGTTTTCCGCCGCCTCACGATGCGCGCAAATCTCTGTCCGTTTGTAATAAACATGTATTACCGCTGCGGCACCAGCGATATGTCACTTTTCTCCCTCGATCCGCTTCCAGTCGATTCAGGTACGCCTTCTCTCTACAATGTGACCATCGAGGACTGCCATGCGGAAGGCTCACGGGCCTCGGCAGGGATGGTAGCCGGACTTCCGGAGAGCCCTGTACGCGGGCTTGTGATAAGGAACTCATCCTTCTCTGTCGCGCCGGATGCTGACAGGCCGATCAGTGAGAGCGATATGTATCTGGGACTGCCTGATCCGCCGTCGCGCGGGTTCCGCATACGCAATGCTGAAGCGGAGACAGAGAATTTCCATGTCTGTTCAGACAGCCCTGAGATAATAATCGAAGACGGAGTGTCCCTGACTGTCCGTGATGATGAGGAGTGAGCTTTGAAAGGTTTCTCTTATTACTGCTGTCCTGAGTGCGGGAATGTGATAGTCTCGGCGTCCCCTGCATCTATTTCGTGCTGCGGCCTGAATCTCGGGCCGCTGGTTCCAGTAAAGGCGGAAGGTGAGGACTGCCTTGAAGCAAGGAGGGAAGGGGATGAGCTTTTTGTGAAGGCTGCTCATCCGATGACGAAAACCGATTACATCACCTTCATTGCCCTCGAGTCATGGGATGGGGTCATTCTGCGCCGCCTGTTTCCTGAGTGGGATGCCGAGGTGATCCTTCCTTTCCGCAAGGGACGCCTTGCATGGTATTCGGCAAAAAGCGGTGCGTTTTTCCAGGATGTGAGGTGAAAGAAAAACGGCTTCCGTGAAGAAGCCGCTGATAAGGAGACAGATCTCTTATTTCACAAGGTGCACAGCGAAGCCGCCGATCTCCTCGTTGAGATAGCAGACCTTGATCTTGCCTTTGGCATCGCGCTTTACAGTCTCCTCATTGACTGTAAATCCCTTGTCCTTGAGGAAGTAGATAGCTCTCTCGATGTCATTGCACTTGATTGCGAGATGGCCGTTCTTTCCGAGGTAATTCGTCTTCATGAGCTCGATGTCCTTGTTCATGAAGATTGAGGAATTGCCGTTGTTGATCTCCATTCCGAACTTTGCGAACTCGTCAGCTGCTCCGGCTGCCGCCTTCTCGTCAGGGAGGTTAATTCCGACATGTGTGAGCGTGAAGCCCTGGAGCTTGATCCTCGCTTCCTTGCAGAGGCGTGTGATCTCATCCCACTTCTCTCCGTTGATGAGGTCTGCCTTGACCATCCATGAGCCGCCGATCGCAAGCACGTTGGAAGCCTTTGCATAGTCGGGGAGGTTGTTGATGTTGATTCCTCCTGTTGTCATGAATCTCACCTGTGAGAACGGGCCGGAGAAGTCCTTGAGCATTGCGACTCCGCCGGAAGCCTCAGCCGGGAAGAACTTGAGCACGTCAAGGCCGAGCGAAAGGCCGAGCTCGATCTCGGAAGGAGTGCATACGCCGGGGACTACCGGGATATTGTGAGAGAGGCACCACTTCACCGTCTCTGCGTTGAGTCCTGCTGATACGATGAACTTGGCTCCTGCGGCCACTGCCTTCTCAGCAAGCTGCGGATTGATGACCGTTCCTGCTCCGACGAGCATCTCAGGATAAGCCTTGGATACCCTCTTGATCGCCTCTTCGGCCGCATCTGTGCGGAATGTGATCTCTGCGCAGGGGATGCCTCCGTCGATAAGCGCTTTCGCGAGAGGAACTGCCTTCTCTGCGTCGTCGATCTTCACTACCGGTACGAGGCCGATATCATGGAATGTGGTAAAAAGCTCTTCTTTTGTCATTTCGCTCTCCTTTTCCTGTTATCCTGTCAGGGATTGTATCATACAGCCCCCTGAAATGGAACATTGTTCCGATCCTAAACTTGACCGCTGTGCCGTGTGCCTATACAATGTCACCAGCTACACTATAATAACCTATGATATCATTATCGGATAGGAGGTTCCTACATGTCCAAGAAATATGTGACTTTCGGTGAAATCATGCTCCGCCTGAGAAGCCAGGAGCTTTATCGTCTTTTCCAGACACCGTCGCTCGAGGCGACTTTCGGCGGCGGAGAGGCCAATGTTGCTGTATCCCTCTCGATCTTCGGCGAGGATGCCAAGTTTGTTACGGCTCTTCCTGACAATGCCGTAGGTGAGGCTGCAGAGCGCGAGCTTCTCAAGTATGGCGTCGACACATCAGCCATCAACAAGGTGAAGGGCGGAAGGCTCGGTATCTATTTTCTTGAGACAGGTGCGAACCAGAGGCCGTCTCTCGTTGTCTATGACCGCAGCGGTTCTGCGATCGCAGAGGCAAAGCCGGCAGATTTCGATTTCGATGCGATCATGAAGGATGCCTGCTGGTTCCATACCACAGGAATCACTCCGGCTATCAGCCAGGGAGCTGCCGACTGCGCTCTCGAGGCCATGAAGGCTGCAAAGAAGGCTGGAGCTACAGTTTCCATCGACCTCAATTACCGCAAGAAGCTCTGGAATTACGGCAAGAAGGCTCCAGAGGTGATGAGAGAGCTCGTGAAGTATGCTGATGTCGTCATCGCAAACGAGGAGGATATCCAGAAGTGTCTCGGAATCGAGGCTGACAGCGACGTCACAAAGGGCGAGCTTGATACCAAGGTCTACGAGGAGCTTGCAGCAAAGGTCAAGGAGCAGTTCTCCAACGTTTCCGTCGTTGCCATCACTCTCCGCGAGTCGAAGAGCGCGGATCACAACGGATGGTCAGCAGCTCTCTCCGGAAAGACAGGTTTCTATCTTTCCAGACACTATGAGATCACGGATATTGTCGACAGAGTCGGCGGCGGTGACTCATTCGCAGCCGGCATCATCTATGCTCTTTCGCACTTCGATGATGAGCAGTATGCAATCAACTTCGCTGTTGCTTCATCCTGCCTCAAGCACTCCATCAGCGGAGACTTCAACCTCTCACGTCTTTCTGAGGTCAAGGCTCTCTGTGAGGGAGACGGATCAGGACGCGTCCAGCGCTGAGTCAAGCTGTTCTTGCTTTGAAAACCGGCGGGTTCATTTTGAGCCTGCTGGTTTTTTGATGCCATAATATCCATGTTTTCCGCTTTCAGTGCCTGTTTTCATACAGCAGGTATGTGCCTGCGCATATTCAGATTTTCATTGTTTATTGCCAGGTTTTCTGCGTTTTATATTATTTTATAGACTAAAAATTTCCACATACTTAATTTAATGTACAGAAATATTAACAAAATTCACTAAAAAGTTTGCCACCTTGCGGATATCAGAATATACTGGACTTGGTTACTGTGGATGGGATGGACACCCGGAATAGTCCCGGCCCTCCGTTCCGCCCCTTCACATCTGTGTAAAGGAGGAGATATGAAGGATTACTTTAATCTTGCTGAGAAGAACACCAGCGTAAGGACAGAGATCGTCGCTGGTCTTACCACGTTCTTCACGATGGCTTACATCATTTTCGTCAATCCGAATATGTTGGCCGAAACCGGCATGAGCTGGCACGGAGTATTCGTCGCGACCTGTCTTGCCGCAGCTGTAGGTACTCTCATCATGGCGCTTGTCGCCAACGTCCCGTATGCGGTAGCTCCGGGTATGGGCCTGAACGCCCTCTTTACATACACGATCTGTATGGCTGGCGGCTTCGCGTGGCAGGAGGCTCTTGCAATGGTATTCATCTGCGGCCTCATCAATATCGTCATAACTGTCACGAAGCTGAGGAAGGCCATCGTTAAGTGTATTCCGGAAAGCCTGCAGAATGCCATCGGCGGAGGTATCGGCCTCTTTATCGCATATCTCGGCATGAACAACGCAGGGCTTATTTCCTTCACAGGAGCCTATCCCAGCGTGACACCGGGCATGCAGCCGTTCAATGCTCCTCATCTTGTCCTTGCTGTCATCGGACTTCTGATCATAGTCATCCTTATGGTAATGCAGGTGAAGGGAGCCATGCTCATCGGTATCATAGCCACGACAATAATCGGTATTCCTCTTGGCGTTACCCAGCTTCCTGCGACTATTTTCTCCGGCAGTGAGACTGTACAGGGATTCAGGGATGTGGCCTTCAGTTTCTTCGGCAATCCCGGATTCGGTTCACTCTTCTCAGATGTTTCCAAGATTCCGTTTGTCATCGTGACGATCTTCTCAATGTGTCTCTCCGATACATTCGATTCAATCGGAACATTCATCGGAACAGGACGCAAGAGCCACATCTTCGATGAAGAGGATGAGAAGGCTCTCGAGGGCTCCGGATTCAAGAGCCGCCTTGACAAGGCCCTTGTTGCTGACAGCTTCGCTACCAGCATCGGCGCTCTCTTAGGAACAAGCAATGCGACGACATTCGTCGAAAGCTCTGCTGGTATTGCAGCAGGCGGACGCACTGGTCTTACCAGCCTTGTCACAGCCATCATGTTCCTGATCTGTCTTCCGTTCTCAGGACTTATAGGAATGGTTCCTTCCGCAGCTACTTCACCGGCTCTCATCGTCGTAGGTATTCTCATGGTTGAGCCGTTTGCGGAAATCAACTGGAAGGATCTCAGAGAGGCTGTACCGGCATTCTTCACCGTTGCTGTGATGAGCTTCACATATGGAATCACAAACGGTATTGCAGCAGGCTTCATTATGTACTGCATCACAAAAATCTGCACAAAGAAGGCACGCGACATACATCCGATCATCGCAGTCGCTTCTGTCCTGTTTGTCATTGATTTCATTCTCAAGGCTACAGCTTAAACATAGCTGCGGTATCTGTTGTATAATCTGGCCGGAGGCAGTACACCTCCGGTCTTTTTTCAGGGGAGGAGTTATGAATACCATGTTCATCCTTGGCGATTCCACAGCAGCTGCAAAGGAAGAGTCTTGCCGTCCGGAGACAGGCTGGGGAGAGGTTTTCGGCAAGTACCTGCGTCAGGGATGGCGCCTTATCAATATGGCTGTGAACGGAATGTCGACAAAGACTGTGCTTTCTTCCGGAGTATTCGGAAGAGCTCTTTCTCTGGCATCTTCTGGTGATGTCGCCCTGATACAGTTCGGCCATAACGATGAGAAACTTGATGACAGTGAAAGAGGAGCGGATGCTTGGCACGCCTATATTGTGAATCTGATCTACATGGTGGAGAAATTCAGGGAGAAGGGTGTCAGATCCGTGCTTATAACATCGATAGCACGCCGCCGTTTCATTGATGGAATTCTTGTGGACACTCATGGTGACTGGCCTGCTGCTATGAAGGCCGCTGCAGAGAAAGCTGGGGTTGAGTGCATAGATCTTACGATTCCGACGATGGTCGGCATAGCTATGAAAGGCGATGATGGTTCCAAGGAATATTTCATGAATTTTGCTCCCGGCTTGTATGATAATTACCCTGATGGCAAAGAGGATGACACTCACCTGCGTCCCGCTGGAGCTGAATGGGTTGCTGGTCTTCTGCATGACAGGCTCCTCGATACTGCCGCCGGCCAGGATGCTTTGCTATGAATCTTGCATATGAGCTCTTCGAACCGGGCCATACAGCCGCCTGGGATTATCTTGTTTCTTTCTCACAGCTTCATGAGGCTCTCTCAGGCATTCATGATTTCATTCTCTCCTCTGTCAAGCATGGTTTCGTCGAGATAGGAGAAAACATATGGGCCGCTCCTGATGCCATGATAGCTCCGACAGCATGTATTTATGGACCGTGTCTGATCGGGTCAGGTACGGAGATAAGGCACGGTGCGTTCATCCGCGGCGATGCGGTGATTGGAGCCGGAGCTGTCATAGGTAATTCCTGTGAGATAAAGAACGCCATCATTTCAGATGGAGCTGAAGTGCCTCATTTCAATTATGTCGGAGACAGTATTCTTGGCTGGAAAGCCCATATGGGGGCTGGCTCGATCACTTCAAATGTGCGTTCCGACAAGAGGAATGTTGTCCTGCACCTTCCTGATGGAGATGTTGATACAGGACGGATGAAGGTAGGGGCTTTCCTTGGTGACAGGGCAGAGATAGGGTGCAACGCAGTCCTTAACCCGGGCACCGTGATCGGAAAGGATTCAATGATTTATCCCCTCTCAATGGTGAGGGGATATGTGCAATCCCGTATGGTGTATAAGAAAAGAGGGGACGTTATAGACAGACATTTTTGAGCCCATTTTATATCAAACTGCCCCAAAATGCCGGATTGCATGTTCCTTAAGTGCCCAAATATACGGTTTTTACGGGTGCTTTACTGCCCAAAATCATGGGAAAGTGCTGGGCTGAAATGCCCAGATTGCATTATTCCTGCGGAATATATCCTAGTACTCTCGATAACTCTCCGGTCGTCTCCCTGATCCTCTCCGCGATTTCCTGGAAGCTGTCCTGATTGAAGCGGAAGATCGGCCAGGATACAGACATCGCGGCGATTGTGCGGCCTGTGTAATCCCTTACGGGAGCTCCGATACAGAAGACATTCTCCTCGTGCTCCTCGTCATCAATGGCCCAGCCCCTTGTTCTCGTCCTTTCAAGTTCCTCAAGAAGGGCCTGATGCGTTCTGATTGATTTGGGTGTGAACGGTTTGAGCGGGTTGGTCCTGAAATAGTTCTCAATATCCTGCTCGCTCATATCGGCAAGGAATATCTTGCCGATGGCCGTGCAGTAAAGAGGTATCACCTTGCCGACTCTGGAGTACATCCTGAGTGTGTAGCTGGATTCCTCCTTCAGAACATATACGGCATTGTTCCCTTCGAGGATTCCCATGTGAACTGTTTCTCCCAGTTCCTGACAGAGCTTCTTCGCGAAGGGTTTTGCCGTATTGATCAGATCCATGTGCTTGAGCGATCTGGAGCCGACTGAAAACATCTTCAGCGTCAGATGATACATGTCGGCCCCGTCGCGGTACACATAGCCAAGACTTGTGAGCGTGGAGAGAAAACGCAGAAGCGTCGCCTTCGGGAGCTCCGTTGTCCTGGAAAGGCTTTCCAGGTTTATTCCCTCGACTTCCGAAAGTGCCTCAAGTATCGAGATTGTGCGCATTACTGCGCTCATCTGCTTCTCGTCTTCTCTTCCTTTCGTCATCTCAGCCCTCGAAATACTTCTGTGCGTTGTTGAACGAGATGTTGCGGACGACTTCTCCGAGCATCTCCTCGTCAGCCGGAATCTCTCCGTTCTCTGCCCAGCCTCCGATGACATTGCAGAGTATCCTTCTGAAATACTCATGTCTCGGGTAGGAGAGGAATGACCTGGAATCTGTGAGCATTCCGACGAAGAGAGGAAGCGCTCCGAGGTTTCCAAGAGTCTTGATCTGCTCCTCCATTCCATCTCTGTGGTCGCAGAACCACCATGCTGATCCGAGCTGGATCCTTCCTCTCACTCCGCCCTGATAGCATCCCATGAGCGTTCCGAGAGCATAGTAATCCTTCGGGTTGAGTGAGTAGAGGATGGTCTTGGGCACATCATCTGTGTCTGTGAGAGCTGAGAAGAATGCGGCAACGCCTGCTGAGAGCTCTGCATCGTAAACAGCATCGTAGCCTGTGTCCGGGCCGAGAGCCTTGAACATCTTTGCGTTGTTGTCCCTGATGGCTGCGAAGTGCAGCTGCATCGCGACATTGTTCTTCTTGTATGCGCGGGCGAGGGCGGAAAGCACGAATGTCCTGTAGGCATCAGCTTCAGATGCGGTGACATCTGCGCCGTTCATCCTCTTCTGGAATACCTCATTGACTTTTCCTGTCTCCCAGAATGTGTGCGGGCATGTCATGAGGGCATGATCGGAAGCGCGGCAGCCCATCTCCACGAAGAACTGGAGCCTCTTCTCGAGTGCTGTAACAACATCCTCCGCATTCCTGATCTCAATGCCGGCCGCCTTGCCGAGCTTTGCGATGTACTCAGCGAAATCGGCCTTGTCGATATTAAGGGCCTTGTCCGGTCTGAATGAAGGAATCACCTTTGCCGGGCACTTTCCTTCCTCCCTGATGATCTTGTGATACTTGAGATCATCGGCAGGATCATCCGTTGTTCCGACAGCATATACATTGAATTTCTTCATGATGCCGAAGACTGAGAGCTCAGGATTCGACTTGAACTGCTCGTTGGCCTCATCGTAGATCTTCTTCGCATTCTTTCTGCAGAGCACGTCATAGATGCCGAAGTATCTCTGAAGCTCGAGGTGTGTCCAGTGATAGAGAGGATTGCCGATGAGGTTCTCCATTGTCTCTGCCCAGGCGAGGAACTTGTCATATGGATCGGCATCGCCTGTGATGAGCTTCTCGTCGAAACCGCATGTCCTCATCTGTCTCCACTTGTAGTGATCACCGCCGAGCCAGGCATCGGTGATGGTGGTGAACCTCTTGTCCTCTGCTATCTGCTGAGGAATGAGGTGGCAGTGATAGTCGAAGATCGGCATCTCTGCGGCATATTCATGATAAAGCGTCTTTGCCATCCCGCTCTCGAGCAGGAAATCCTTTCCCATAAATTCCTTCATAGTACAACTCCATCCTTGAAGATCGAGATCTCCGAATAACCGTTGATCTCGTTTTTAGTGCGAGTCTCACCATTCGCGATGGATATGATGAGCGTGATGAGCTTCTCCGTGACTTTCCTCGGATCCTCTGTAAGCATTGAGGAGGCATCGAAGTCGATCCAGTCCTTCTTGTGTTCGGCAAGATCATGATTTGTCGCGATCTTCACTGTCGGCACAGGCGCTCCGAGCGGCGTCCCGCGCCCTGTTGTGAAGAGGATCATATGCGCACCTGCCGCGCTCTGGTCAGTTGTCGAGACAATATCGTTGCCGGGACCTGAGAGCAGGTTGAGGCCTGGTGTTGTGACCATCTCCCCATAACCGAGCACTGCCGTGACAGGAGCCCTGCCTCCCTTCTGGACGCAGCCGAGGCTCTTGTCCTCCAGCGTCGAGATTCCTCCTGCCTTGTTGCCGGGGGAGGGGTTCTCATATACAACCTGGCCGTGGGCCGTGAAGTAGTCCTTGAAGTCCTGAATGAGCTTGACTGTCTTCTGATAGATCTCCTCATTCACGCAGCGGTTCATCAGGACCTGCTCCGCACCGAACATCTCAGGAACCTCCGTGAGGATCCCTGTGCCTCCCATAGCCGTGAGCTCATTGCAGAATCTTCCCACCAGCGGGTTAGCGGTGATTCCTGAAAGTCCGTCGGAACCTCCGCATTTGAAGCCGACCACGAGGCGTGACATCGGCACTGCCTCTCTTCTGTCGCCCTTCATCACCTCTGCTATCTCGGAGAGAAGACGCTTTCCGTCCGCAACTTCATCTTCCGATTCCTGGCAGACGAGGAATTTCACGCGCTCCGTGTCCACCTCTCCAAGAAGTTCCCTGAAGGAGTCCATCGTGTTGTTCTCGCAGCCGAGTCCTATCACGAGGACACCTCCGGCATTGGGATGATGGACAAGATCTGCAAGGATCTTCCGCGTATTCTCATGGTCATCCCCCAGCTGTGAGCAGCCGAAAGGATGCGTGTAGGCGTGGACACCGTCCTCGAGGCCGAGATTCTCGTTTCCCCAGGCCTCAAGCTGCATCGATATCCTGTTCACGCATCCGACTGTCGGAATGATCCAGAGGGCGTTGCGGATTCCTATGCCGCCATCCTTTCTTTTATATGCCCTGATGGTCGGTATCTGATCCTTCCAGCGCAGCCTGTCCTCTTCCGCCTCAGCCATGGCCTCTTCCGCTGCAGCCCTGTCGTAGTGGTATTCGGCATTCTCGTTCAGGAGCGTATGGATGTTGAATGCATGGACATGGTGCCCTTTCTTTATATCCTCGCTGGCTGCTCCGATGGGGTAGCCATATTTGATCACAGGTTCATCTTTCTTTATGTCGGAGAGTGCCACCTTGTGACCTGCGGGGATGTCAGAGAAGACTGTGAACGTGTTGCCGTCCACAGTCACGACATCACCCTTCATCAGAGGCTTGATTGCTACTGCGACATTATCGCGGTTGTTTATTCTGATAAGGTTACTGGCCATTTTCTCCTCAGATTCTCTCAATAGCCTTCGTCATGCCATCCGTCCAGATTGTCTCAAGATAGCCGGCGATCTTCTTCTCGAGTCCGGGAACCGCCGTGAGATCCTCTCCCCACCATGATGTGTCAGAAAGAACGCTCTTCGCGATGGCCTCGGCCTTCTCCGCTGTTCCGGAATATGAAGCTGAGTAGAGCTTCTGGAACTTATCAAGAACCTCTGGGCTGTCCTGGATGAGATACTTCTCGCCATTCCTGGAACCCTTGAGTGCGGTGCCCTCATACTCCGTTCCTTCATAGAATGAGATGAGCGCGGCAAGCGAGAAGGAGAGCACATCAGGCAGCTTTCCTTCCTTCTTGTAGTAGCCGAGGAGGGAAGGAAGGTCGCGTGTCTTGAACTTCGAGACGCTGTTGAGGGAGATGGAGAGAAGGAGATGGACAATATAGGGATTCGCGAATCTCTCCAGGACATCGCCTGCGTATTCCTCAAGCTGCTTCCTGTCCCCGTCCATTGATGGAATGATCTCCTCGAAGAGTCCCTTCTTCGCCATCGGGAAAATCAGCGGGCTCTTGATGCATTCCTCCACGGTGTTCAGTCCTGTCTGATATGCTGCGAGGACCATCATCGTGTGCGTTCCATTGAGGATGCGCACTTTCCTCGTGCGGTAGAATGACATGTCATCGGTCCAGATGACATTGACTCCGGCCTTGTCCGTCGGCAGCTCATCCTCATGTGTCTTGCCGTGGCACTCGATGACCCATAGGAGGAATATCTCGGCGCTGTCGAGCAGGTTGTCCTGATAACCGAGCTTCTCGCAGATCTTTTCCGCTTCAGCCCTCGGATAACCGGGAACGATCCTGTCTACAAGGCTGTTGCAGAAGTCGCAGGCTGTATCGAGCCAGTCAGTGAAGCCCTTCTCAAGGCCCCATTCCTCCGCGTACTGCTTCACTATCCTCTTGAGATTGTCACCGTTCTTGTCGATGAGCTCGCAGGGAATCGCGATGATGCCCTTGTCCGCCGCTCCGTTGAATGCCTTGTAGCGGTGATAAAGGAATGCGCAGACTTTTCCCGGATAGGAGACCTGAGGCCTGTCCTCGAGCTTGTCTCCCTCGTGGTAGGCAATGCCGGCTTCTGTCGTGTTGGAGATTATGAACCTCAGATCAGGATTCTCCGCCTGCCTGATGTACTCGTCGTACTCAGTGTAGGGGTTGATGCAGCCCTTCACGCTGGTTATTGTCCTGAACTCCTCCACGGGCTTGCCGTTCTGTACGCCGCGGAGCACGGTCGTATATACGCCGTTCTGTCCGTTGATCATCTCGCCCATTCCCTGCTTGAGAGGCTGGATCATCATCACATCGCCGTTGAAATCACCCTTTTCATTGAGAAGATCCACGATCCAATCGACGAAAGCGCGAAGGAAGTTTCCTTCTCCGAACTGGAGTATCCTTACAGGACGCTCAGGCTTCTTGACAGTTTCACTGACATTCTTCATTTATTGCCGTCTCCTTTTCCTTTGTACTCTTTATATCATTCTTCGGCTTTCTTCCGAAGAGGAAATGCGCGGAAATCGCAGCAGCTGACTGCTGAAATACTATTCCTGATATCACAGGTATGACGGAACGCGGCGGAAAGAACTCTATGGCGATGACCATTGCCGCCGATATGTTCCTCATCCCGGCTCCGAATGTGACGGATACAGCCTCTTCTCTGCTCAGCTTCATGATACGTGAAGCGAATGCCGAGATGGCAAAACCGGCGAGAGTGCAGAGCAGGGCCATCGCAAGCGGCGGAATGTACTCTGCTGAAATGCCATTCAGAAGCTCTTCGGCAACCTGGCTTGTGTTTATTGAGATAACCATCAGCAGTGCGATTTTAGTGAACGGTTTCAGGCTCGGAGCCACATGGTCGCAGCATCTGCCCTTCGTGAAATAGTTCACTGCGATTCCGGCCGCAGACGGGATGACCACCATCTGCAGGAGCGAGAGCATCATCCCTGCCGTGTCTATTGAGATATCGGAACCTCCCAGGAGGCGTACGGTAAGAGGGGTGGAGACCGGTGCGAGCATGGTCCCTATTATCAGTATTGTCAGGGACAGTGCGCCGCTTCCGTTGTATATGCCGGCCCAGATGCAGGCGGCAACAGCTGTCGGGATCGAATAAAGGAGGATGAATCCGAGCGCTGTTTCAGCATCGAAGAGGAGTCTTGAGACAAGAGCGGCCAGCACGGGAATGATGATATATGAGAGGGCTCCGAAGACCAGAACCGGTTTCGGCCGCCTTATAATCCTTCCGAAATCACTCACAGAGACTCCCATTCCGTTCACCAGAGTCAGGAAGGCGAAAAGCCAGGTGACAAGCGGCTTCAGCGGTTTGAGCCAGGAGTACAGCAGCAGGCCCAGGATGACTCCCGCCGGAGTGAGCACAGGCATGAAGCGTTCCAGGCCTCTGTTCAGTTTTCGCAGGAGCTGCTCTGTGGAGTAAAATCGAAACATAGTTTCAGTTTATACTTTCTTCATGTTATGTCAAACAGAATGACGGATTCCGCACCCGTGTGGATGATGTGCTATCATGAAATGCATGGGGCGAAAGACGGGACTTCTTCTGGCCAATGTATACCAAGGTGCGAGCAGGGCCATGTGGCGCTATGCCGCGGCATTGTCCGCCCGCCATCCGGAAGACTCCCTGATCCTTGTCCCGGGGGGCAGGCTCAGGTACCTCGGCGCCTCCGAATACCTCAGGAACAGCATCTACGACCTTGTGAACAGGACTTCGTTTGACGGGGCCATGATCTGGTCCTCATCGATGACGGGAGCGGAGAACTCCGAGAGCATATCATCATTTGTACGCGGTATTGCCGAGCACCTCCCTGTCGTATCAATGTGCATGACAATCCCCGGCCTGCCATCTGTTGATTTCGATGCCTATGGCGGAACGTACAATGCGGTGATGCACTTCATAAGGGAACACGGAGCCAGGCATATAGCTTTTCTCCGGGGCCCGGAGAACCATGCGGGGGCTGAATCCAGATACAGGGCCTATCTGGATGCGCTCCGCGATGGCGGCATACCTTTTTCCGAACGCCTTGTCTCTTCACCGAGGCCCTGGAGCGATGGAGCCGCCGCAGCCAGGGAGCTGATAGCCGGAAGGCATCTTGAGGCGGGAAAGGACTTCACAGCTGTTGCGGCAGCCTCCGACCTTATGGTACTTGGCGCGGAGAAGGTATTCCGCGAGTACGGCATCTCCATTCCCGATGATATCGGAGTGTCGGGATTCAATGACAATGAGGAGAATCAGCTTCTCGATGTGGAGCTGACCACCGTGCGGATGCCGATCAGGAAGATACTCGAGACATCGTATTCACTACTTGCCGATATAGAAGCCGGGGCAGAGGATGTCCATTCCGTGATGATTCCCTGTGATTTTATCATCAGGCGTTCCTGCGGCTGCCGTGATAGTCTCGGCGGCCTGGAGAGGGCGCGCGGTGTCATCACCAGTGACAGAAGCCTCCGCTCATGGCTCCGGAACTATATAGGGGATGATGAGGCTTACAAGGCGATGCTCGTCATCCTCGACTATCTCTTCGATTCCGCTTCTGATGATACAAGAGCCGTCACGGAAGCAGTGGCTGCATATTTCGATTCCGGTGCTGAGACGGGAACAATCATGGAGGCTGTGAAATGGAGCGAGTCCATTCTCGGCAAGAGGGAGAAGAGCCCCGGAAGGAGGGATTATCTTTTCTCCCGCATCGCCCATGGCAGCCGCCGTCTCTATGCCGGTGAGCAGCAGAGGCTGGGAGAGGTCTCCCGGCTGCTCGACATGTTCAAATCCGAGCTTCTTGCCGCGAGGTCATATTCATCGCTTCCGTCGATAATGCAGAGTGTCTTTCCCTCTCTCGGCATAACCGGGGCCCTCCTGATGCTCTATGAGGATTTCCGGTATACAAGGCTGCTCGGCGGATTCTC
>CASEZU010000031.1 GCA_949292445.1 uncultured Spirochaetales bacterium
CATGCGAGACGATATTGAATTCGATGCTGGAACATACCCAAAAGGAGGCAATATGAGTAAGTTCAGACATTTCTGGATCGCAGCTGCTATGCTGCTGGCTGCTTCCATGCTGTTTGGAAGCGGAACAGCGGAAGGAGGAACAGCAGGAACTGATACGCTGGTGATTGCAGCGAAAGATGACTGGTCGACATTCGATCCTTATTATCAGATCTCGATTTCAAACAGGATTTACAATCCGATGCTCTTTGAGACCCTGATCGTCACAGGCAATGGAGAGTATCTGCCCGGACTGGCATCATCATGGGAGTTCAATGAGGATCTTACAGAGATAACTTTCCATCTGGAGGAGGGTGTGAAGTTCTCTGATGGCAGTGATTTCACGGCAGATGATGTCCTTTTCAACCTCGAGAGGGCAATGGATCTTGATGAGGGATATCATGTAAGTGACTATTTCCGCAGCTGCCTGGGCGGAGAGAAAGTCGATGATTATACAGTGAAGGTAAGCTGGGCAGAGCCGTCCCATCAGATCGAGGACGCTTTCTCACGTCTTTACCTGATCTGTCCTGAGACTGCTGACTCTGTTGCGACCCAGCCTGTGGGAACGGGACCTTATAAACTCGTGAACTGGATGTCCGGCAACTCGGCAGTGTTCACAAAGAATGAGTATTACCACAAGGAAAATGCTCCTGTCATTGAGAATGTGGAGATCAGAGTCATCAGCGACGGGCAGTCTAGGGTGATCAACCTTCTCAGCGGCGATGTGGATATCATTGATTCCGTGGAGGCTCAGGATGTTCAGCTCCTTGCTTCAAATGACAATGTTACAGTGTATGAGAATACACCTCCGGAGTATAAGAATTTCTCAATGAACATACTCCGCGAACCGTTTGACAATCAGCTTGTGAGGCAGGCGATGAACTATGCTCTGGACAGGGAGAAAGTCAGGACCATGGTGAACAGCGGGGAAGGCGATGTCCGCTATCTTCCTATTGTTGAGAATTCCCCGTTCTATGATGAGGAAGCCGCCAGCTACTACACATTCGATCTTGATAAGGCAAAGGAGCTTCTTGCTGAAGCCGGATACCCCGATGGTTTCGATTTCACGATCACCGTAAATATGGGTATTGACGGATGTCTTGAGCAGGCTCAGGTCTATCAGGCGGATCTCGCGAAGATTGGTGTGAACGCGACGATCGAGCCGCTGGAATCAGCAAGCTATTTCCCGCGCCTCACTGCAGGGGATTTTGATATGGTCTCATTCGGAACAGGCGAGCCTATTCTTGATCCGTCAGCATATTTCGCCGGAGCAGCTGTCGCAAGAACCTCGAACAATTTCTTCGGCATAACGGAGAATGACACCTGGTTCCCGGAGTACAAGGAACTGATTGATGCCGCAGAGATAGAGACTGACGATGAAGTCAGGAAAGAACTCTACCATGAGATTCTCATGATAATGGTCGAGCAGGGATGGACCATACCTGTCACATCAACTGTCACAAAGGTCGCAGCGAATAACAGCGTGCAGAATTTCAATATCAACAATACTGCCGGTGAATACCACCTGGAGTTCGTGACGATCGGAGAATGAGGCTGTCTATTCGTAAATAGACTATTTTGGAATAGACAAATTTGCTGAAGATGAAAATGGCCGCCATGCTCCGGCGGCCGGGAGGTTATGAATACCTGTTATACAGTCTCAGCAGCTTCTGCCGGTTCTGCAGGGGCTGCTGCTTCAGGAGCAGCGATGCTGTCGAGCGTGATGTCGAAGATCAGAAGTGAGTTCGGCTCGATCGTCTGTGTTCCTGCCGCTCCGTATCCGAGCTCAGGCGGTATGTAGGCCCTGATGCTGTCTCCGACAGTCATTGCCTTTACAGCTTCGGTAAAGCCCGGGATGAGGGAGGAGAGGCTGAATGAGACATCCGTTCCCTGATCCATCACCGTGCCGTCCATCAGCGTCAGCGTGTAGTCGACAGTGACGGTGTCCGTGTCTGTGGGAGAGGCACCCTCTGTCGTGTCGTCATATGTATACTCGATCTGGACACCTGAGGGGAGGACAGTCACTTCCGGGCGCTCTGCGTTATCGCTCAGGAATGCTTCAGCCTCGCTGAGATTCTCAGCGGCGAGCTCCTCGAGCCATGCCCTGTAGTCATCCGCGAGTTTCTGGATGTAGGCCTCGATGAAACCGTTCATCTCATCTTCCGTGAATACTGGATCAGCGCCATCGAGGGCGGTGCGCAGACCTGCCGCAAACTCAGGCGCTTCAACCTGGACTCCGCCATAGAGGAGATTCACGATCGTGAAATAGCCGTATGAGTATCCGAACCTGTCCTCAAGAGACTCAGGCCTTCCCAGTCCTCTGATGGTCTCCTCATCTGCAATCACATCGCCGTAATCCGTGGGCAGTCCGGCGTTGTAGACATCTGTCATGAACTCATTGAGAGCGCTGTCCATCTCATCAGGCGTGAGAAGCGGAGTCACTGTTCCGATATCCGCAGCATCGAGAACTCCGCGTGCGAAATATCCTCCTCTCGGATAGAGGTTCTGTGCAATCAGGCCCTGCATCGAGAGGTAGCCGTAGGAGTAGGAGAACGCCGCGTCGAGATTGTCGGCATTGACCTCGCCGATAGCGATCTCGACGGCAGGAAGCTCCCTGGGAGCGCTCTGCGTGTATGGAATGAGTCCGATTTCAACTGCATCTGTGACATCGCGGACTGCTGATATCGGGAGCTGCGGCGGAATCGACATCGTCATGACGCCGGTATCCTTGACGAGGATGTAATCGCCGTCGGCAATCTCTGAAAGAGGCCTGTCTGATTCAGTTGTCGCATCAGAGGCGATGTATATGACTTTCTCGCCGTCCTGGCGGATCGTCTCTATCATGTAGTTGCCCTGGTCATCGACGGTGACTCCAGTCACCTTGACAAGTGTCTCGTCGCTCTGCGGTTCCTGGACACCCTGTGCGAAAAGAAGCGTGGCAGAGAAGAGCAGCAGAGCCAAAGCAGAAAGTATCTTCCTCATTTTCAACCTTCCTTGTGTGTGAAGTCTTCTTAGAATCTAACTATATGAAAAGAGGCGGTCAACGAAGTGAGGTGGAGATTATGTGGATATCGAGAGTATGCTACAATGCTGCCATGACAGATAAGGACATAGAGCTCTTGAAAAGAACTGCGGAGATCGCCCATGAGGCGATGGAGAAGGGCAATCATCCATTCGGGGCGCTTCTTGCAGACAGGGACGGCAACATCCTCATGGAACAGGGCAATGCATTCCAGGAGGGCGGAAGCGCCTATCATGCGGAGACACTTCTCCTGCTGCGGGCTGCGAAGGAGTATTCCCCCGCTTTCCTGCACGAGTGCACGCTCTATTCCAATTTCGAACCATGCTGCATGTGCACCGGTGCCCTTTACTGGACTAATGTGGGACGGCTTGTTTTCGGTGCCACTGAAAAGGATCTTCTGAGATTCACCGGCGACAATGAGGAGAATCCGACATTCTCGCTCTCTTCAAAGGAAGTGGCTGCACATGGACAGAAGGAGATTGCCATAGAGGGCCCGGTTGAGGATGAGGCGCTTCTTGAGGCAATCTGCCGCGACCATCTGGACTTCTGGAAATGATTGAGTCCCTTCTTCCTCCCTATCTCAGGCACAGCCGCATATCCCGCATCGCTGATGAGGGCGTGTACATAACGGACCGCCGTCTCCTTCCTTTCGAGGAGAAGGAGGTCTTATGTCCGGATTATCGGGCGGTGGCAGCTGCCATCAGGGAGATGGTCACGCAGGGCGGCGGGCCTCTCGAAGCTGCGCTGAACGGTATTCTCTGGACGTATCGCCATGACAGGGCGAACCTGGAAGAGGCTGCTGCGGCCATCTCTTCTGTACGCCCGACGAATACGACGATGATGAGGGAGCTCAGAGGGGTGCTGGAACGCTGCCGCCGCGGCGAGGATATGGAAGAGATAATTCCGTCCGTATTCCGGCGCTATGATGAGCTTTATGAGAGCATTTCCGAAATCGGGGAGAGCCTTATCTCCGATGGTGACGGAATACTCACCACCTGTTTCCCGGAGCACACATTCATGCTTTCCGTGGCCAAGGCCGCAGAGAGGGGCAAGCACATCAGAGTCTATGTTCCGGAGACGCGTCCTTATCTTCAGGGCTCGCATCTCACTGAGCCATGCCTCAGGGCGCTCGGAATTGAGTGCTATCTCATAACGGATGGAATGCCTGCCCATTTCATGAGGGAAGGGAAGATACAGCTTTATATGACGGCTGCCGACCTCGCACTCAGCGACAGGACTGTCGTCAACAAGACAGGAACGCTTGGAAATGCGATAGCCGCACATTATTATGGAAGACCATACTATGCTTTCTCCGTAGGCCTTGATGAGGGCCGGAGGCGGGATGACATAGTCATAGAATACAGGGACGGAGAGAGCGTGAAGACGCTGCAGGGTGTCCGGACAGCCTCTCCCGATGCCGAGGCGCTCTATCCATG
>CASEZU010000032.1 GCA_949292445.1 uncultured Spirochaetales bacterium
GAGCATGACGAATATCCCATGGAATGCAATGTGGAAGAATCTCTCCCTCTCACCTCCTATGAGATCATAAGAGAAGGCATCAAAGTAGGCATTTACCGCTTTCATGAAGCCTTCCTCATCCCCATGTCTGAATGTCCTTCCCAGTTTTATAATCAGAGAGCCTTCCTCGATATCATCCTTCATGTATCGCACGAGAAGGTTCTCGCTGAAGGATGAGGCTACTTCCTTATTGGGAAAAATAAGGCTGACTGCATCCTCATCGGAGCCTCCGATAGTCAGATAACCTGCAAAGTAGAGCAGCGCTGCCACATTTTCCTTTCTCAGCCGGTCCCTGTTTATGTCCATCAAATCAAAGGATATGAAAGCCGAAATTCTGATCTCAACACCTGAATCGACTATTGAGACAAGATTTACCCTCCTTGCAAGTTCCACGGCAAGCGTTGAGGTTCCGGTCCTGTCCCAGTAATTCTCAAAACGGCAGCCCGAAGAGAAGAAACAGCCTATCGATACTGGATTATATACCCTCACCTCATTATCCGGTGAGAAACGGTATCCGTCATAGTACTCCCTTATCCTTTCAAGAAGCTCATTTCTGCTGATGTATCTCTCTTTGTTCTCCGCCAGACACTCATCTATCCCCTCCCTGAAATATTCTGAGAGCTCCTCGTCAGTGTATCCGAATGCTGCTGAGAACGATCCCTCCATCGAAAGATCACGGAGATTGTTCATCGCTGAGAATATCGAGAGATTCGCAAGTTTCACCACGCCAGTCATAAAGAAGAACCTGATATATTCGCTGCAGTTCTTTATCACTGAATAGAAACCCGAAAGGATATTCCTCATATCCATCTGAAGAGAAATGTCATGATCCAAAGACGAGGTAAACGGAGCATCATACTCATCGATTATTATCACGACTTCTTTCATGACATATATGAGATCCTTCAGCAGCTGAGCTGGGTCACTGCCTTCAAGCTCAACTCCCAATATCTTTCCCTGATGTTTTATGTCACTGGAAAGACTCTCCTGGAACCATGAGGAAGATTGTGTTGACAGCAGTGCGAAATTCAGATGAATCACGGGATAGCTGCGAAAGTCATAATCCGTCTTATCGATATAGAGTCCTTTGAAAAGTTCTCTCTTTCCATCAAAAAGTGAATGAAGCGTGGAACAGAAGAGAGACTTTCCATACCGCCTAGGCCGCGAAATGAAAAAGAATTTCTCCCTGCTGCTGACAAGATCATAGATGTATTCAGTCTTATCAACATAAACTGAACCGTCCCTGATCATCTCCTCGAATATGGAGCTGCTTGTCGTCACGTTATTCATATCATCATTATACTGAACCTGCATCATTTCCCTCCAGACATCTATTCGCACTATCCGGAAGTTTTGAGCAGCTTCCGCAGGCAGCAGCAGAGAAGCAAGAACCATGGGCGGAACATCTGTCTCCATAAAATGCTTCATACTTCTGCGGCATAGCAACGCTTAATGTGGAATTTCAGTTCTCGATAACATACAATGGAAAAAGTGAGGAGGTCGTTTCATGGATATTTCATTGCTGCAGAAAGCGCGTTATGAATATAAGCCTAAAGTTCCCAAGATGCTCCGCGTCGGAGTGAAGGGAATCGCCGTCCAGGAAGGTGACATCACTGAAGCCGCATGCGACAAGGAGAAAATTGCCGCACTCTTTCCCAACACCTATGGAATGAAGGAAGTCTACTTCACGGATGGTGAGAGCACAGCTGAACACAGGAAGCATGTCGTAGGCGTCATTCTTTCCGGAGGACAGGCTCCTGGCGGACATAACGTCATTGCCGGTCTCTATGATGCACTCAAGGAAGACAATGAGGAAAGCATCCTCCTCGGTTTCAAAGGCGGTCCTTCCGGCCTTGTCGATGATAACTACATCACGCTCACCGGAGAAACAATAGACAAGTACCGCAATACAGGCGGCTTTGACATGATAGGCTCCGGCCGTACAAAGCTGGAGAAGGAGGAGCAGTTCGAGATCGTCGCAGAGGTTGCGAAGAAGCATGGTATGGATGCCATCGTCATCATCGGCGGCGATGACTCCAACACCAATGCCGCGGTTCTGGCCGAGTATTTCAAGGCGCACAGTATCCCTGTACAGGTCATCGGCTGCCCGAAGACAATCGACGGCGATCTGAAGAATGAGGATATAGAGATATCCTTCGGCTTCGACACTGCCACCAAAACCTACTCCGAGCTTATCGGCAATGTCGCCCGCGATGCGAACAGCGCAAAAAAGTACTGGCACTTCATCAAGCTTATGGGACGCTCTGCATCCCACATTGCGCTTGAATGCGCACTGCAGACCCATCCGAACATCTGCCTCATCTCCGAGGAAGTAGAGAAGAAGAAGATGGGCCTCAATGACATAGCTGATTATATCGCTGATAGTGTGGTGGCCCGGGCCGCACTCGGCTACAACTTCGGCATTGTGATTGTTCCTGAAGGCCTCATTGAGTTCGTTCCGGAGGTAAAGAAACTCATTGAGGAGATAAACGAGACGCTTGCAAAGCATGGGGACAGGTTCACCAAGCTCCCGACATGGGATGAGAAGCTCGGATTCCTCACTGCAGCTCTTTCCGTGGAATCAATGAAGGTGTTCAACCTCCTTCCGATGGATATACAGGAAGAGCTTCTGATGGACAGGGATCCGCACGGGAATGTCCAGGTGTCGAGGATCGAGACTGAGAAGCTGCTGTCGAATATCGTGCGCAACAGGCTCAACCGCAGGAAACAGGAAGGAAAGTTCAGCGGCAAGTTCAGCCCGATGCACCATTTCTTCGGCTATGAGGGCAGAGCCGCATTCCCGACGAATTTCGATGCCGATTACTGCTACTCCCTCGGGTATACAGCATACCTTCTGATCAGCTACGGCTATACCGGCTACCTTTCATCGGTGCGTGCTCTGGATAAGGGTGTTGACGAATGGAAGGCCGGAGGAATGCCCATCACGAAGATGATGGACATCGAGAGGCGCGGCGGTGAGGACAAACCGGTCATAAAGAAAGCACTTGTCGACCTTGAAGGCAATCCTTTCAGGTATTTCGAGGAACACCGTGAGCACTGGGCAAGGGAGACGTGCTACACCTATCCCGGAGCCATACAGTATTTCGGACCGCCCGAGATAGCTGACAGGACAACGCTGACGCTCGCTCTCGAGCACAGTGGAAAATGATGTCTTTGGGGCTGCCATCTGGCAGCCCTTTTGCATGCAGACGCGAAACCGACAGATTATAATAGCTGCTGACAAAGCCTTCAAAGCTACAGAACACAGAATTTACACAAATGATTATCTCCTTATATTAAATATAAATATTAATTAGTAATCACAGCTGATTTAATTATGGATATTTGTATTACGGACAAAACGGTCCTGTAATGTTATATTAAGCGCATGAATGGTGAAATGAACGAGTTTCAGAAAATGGTCGTTCTCATCGATGCGGACAATACCCAGCTTTCCAAGCTGGAGGGAATACTGCATGAGGTATCCACATATGGCCGCATTGTCGTCAAGAAGGCCTATGGGAACTGGAAGAAAAGACTCCTTGCCAAGTGGGAGGATGAGATAAAAAGGCTTGCCATCAAAGCAGAGCAGCAGTTTGATTATGTAGCTGGCAAGAACACGACGGATATTGCGATAGTAATCGATGCGATGGATCTGCTGCATAAAGAGATGTATGACGCCTTCGTCCTTGTCTCCTCCGACAGCGACTTCACTCCCCTCGCCGTCCGGCTCAAGGAATCAGGAATATACGTCATAGGCGTCGGCGAAAAAAAGACGCCGGAGGCATTCTGTTCCGCCTGCGACAACTTCATCTACCTCGAGTATCTCGATTCACATGAATCGGAAAAGAAAAAGGATGATCAGCAGAAGACTAAGAAGAATGTCAGAAAGAACGGTAAGAAGAACGCAGGAAACGATGATGAGCAGCAGCTCACGCTCCGCATAAGCTATGCTGATCCGGATATCGAGGAGATCCACAATCTCATCAGGATAGCCTGCGAGAAATTCCAGGACGATGATGGCTTCACCCCGCTTACATCAGCCGGAAACTACATTAAGCGTGTAAAGCCTGAGTTCAATACCAAAACCTACGGATATTCCAAACTCTCTGATCTGATCAAGGCTTTCCCTGATCTCTACGAAGTGAAACGCTACAGCAACGGCAGCAGCTCAACTATCGTCTACCGCTGCAAATAAAAAGTAAAGCGGAGTTTCTGGCTGTGCCACACTCCGCTTATTATATTTTTCGATTAAAATAATATTAAAGATTATATTTTTTTTTGCTAAATAATATAATAACAATATCTAAATTATAAGACTTATATAACTTAGAGTATGAAATACATGCATAAAACATGGTTTTAATAGATGTCAGTCATTAAATACACTATGAATGAACTACCGCGAGGCAGAGCCATCGCGGTATCCTTCAAAGCGGCGCCTCTCGTGTGGGGAAGTTGAGATATAGCTGCTTGTACTCATTCTCCTTACCCTGGTTCCTTACATACTGCCTTATCACGCTTTCACTTCCGCTCTTCCCCACGCTCGACACAAAATAGCCGCCGCTCCAGAACGATCCTCCCCATAGCATTTTCTTCACTTCAGGATGCTCCGCAAATATGCGCTTCGCAGTTATGCTCTTTATTGTCGTTATTATCTTTGTCGGACTGTATTCCGGCGTGCTTTGCACCAGC
>CASEZU010000033.1 GCA_949292445.1 uncultured Spirochaetales bacterium
GGAATGAGGTCTGATCGGGCAGAGAGGATTTGAACCTCCGACCCCTTGGTCCCGAACCAAGTGCGCTAGCCCCTGCGCTACTGCCCGGCAAACATGGAGATTATAATCACTTGGTACAACCTTGTCCACACTTCTGTGAAAGAATAGAATCAAGTCCGTATGATCAGTTTTCTGGAAACACCGGAAGCCCGGCAGGAAGCGGAGAAAATGGCCTCGTCAATCATGAAAAGCGGGTCAGTGTCATTTCCGCCTTCCGATGAGTATCCATCATCCCTTCTCTCTGAAAGCACGATGCTCTCAGTGCTCATTGCCGTACCTCCGTCATCTTCAGAACACAAAGTGCTAAGGGGATTCTCCGGCACTCTCGGAGGCTCATTCACCATACCAGGCTATGTCCAGCCATGCTTCTCCGTCTCAAAATGGAAGGAAGCCGAGGCTGTGAACGATGCGGCCATTCATGAACTGACAGCTTTAATAGACTCCGGCCACACAGAACTCATTGAAAAGCGCAGGAGGCTTACAGAGGAAAGCCTCTCAAGACTCTCCGGCCTCTACTCCTTCCGCACATGGAATGGTGAGAGCATCCCCCTCCCGGATAAGGCTCCATGGGGAACCGGAGACTGTGCAGGACTACGCTGCATCAACACAGCCCTCAGAAAGCACTGGGAGATCACAGGACTTGCAGAGTTCAGGATCAGGGACGGGAAACCGGAGTTCCATCCGCCCTGCGAGGAACGATGCGGACTGCTGCTTCCGGCAATGCTCGGGCTGAAATTCATATATGCCGATGAATATATTGCAGTGATAGACAAAGAGGCGGGAATGCTCTCTGTTCCGGGACGCGGTGAGGACAAGCTAGACAGCGCATCATACCGTTTCCATACGCTCTTTCCGAGGAGCCCCGCCGAGTGCAACGGGCACCGTCTCGATATGGATACATCCGGACTTCTGGTCCTCGCCTTCACAAGGGAAGCCAAGCGTTCGCTCTCCATGGCTTTCGAAAGCCATGATGTGAGGAAGGAGTATGAGGCCCTCCTCGAAGGAGTGATCATGGAAGAGAGCGGCAGGATAGAGATTCCGATACGCCTTGATACGGACAACAGGCCATACCAGATAGCCGACTACGAGAAAGGGAAACAGGCAGTGACTGACTGGAAGCGCCTCTCTGTCGAGGTGATCGGCGGCAGGAAATACACCAGGGTGAGATTCTTCCCCAAAACGGGGCGCACGCATCAGCTCAGGGTCCACTCTGCACTTACCGGGCATCCGATAAAAGGTGACAGGCTCTACGGAACGAGAATGGAAGGAGAGCGCCTGATGCTCCACTCCTCCTATATAGAGTTCACGCATCCGGCGACTGGAAAGAGGGTCTCTTTCAGTTCCCCCGCACCTTTCTGAAACGGAGAGGATGGAGTGAATATGGCTCCAGCAGCGCTATGCCGAGCTCCGCAGCGAATGCTTCAAGGAAATCAAAAGGGGCTCCGAGATCGCTGACGCGATGCGCATCGGAAGACAGGAGAGCGGGAATGCCGCGCTCCGCGGCCATCTCCCAGAATTCCCTTGACGGGTATCCCCTGCCCCTCATATGACCGTTGCCGTTGAGCTCAAGCGGCATCGAGAGATCCGCTGCGGCATCAAGAATTGCTGCCGACACCGCTTTCGCCTCGTTGTCAAAACTCCTCTCAGCAAGGAAGACATCCGGATGGGCATAGAAGGAGAAAAATCTAGATTCCATCGCCTTTATTGTCTGATCAGCGTAGATCGCCAGATCGCGCCCGCTGAGGTCATGGTCGAACACCGATCCAAGGGAACCGTCAGCACGGAAGATATAGTGGGTACCGCCCACAAGGTAATCCACCCTGCCGGCAACTGCAGCGTAATAGCTCCTCTGATGCGGAAGATAATCCACCTCATAGCCGAGAAGCACGGGAAAACTTTTCCGGAGGGAACGCACATCCCTCTCGTAGGACAGCATCGACTCGTAAGGCATGCGAGAAGCTGATAAAAACCCGTCCGGGAATGGGCAGTGCTCCGAGAAACCGAGAAGAGAGAAAACATTCCGCTCCGCCTCTTCCGCGTACTCAGATACCGTTCCGCTGCCATGTCCGCAATAGAATGAGTGAGTGTGCAGATTGTATCTCATGCATCCAGCCTCGCGATTCTCGCTTTCAGCGCCTCGATCTCCTTTTCTATCGCGGCAATCTCCCTGTCTATTCTCTCCTTCTCCTTCTCGAGAACCATTATCTTTCCTTCCTCGCTTTCAATCATCGCCCTGTAGTCATCAGCCTTGGCCTCGCGCTCAAGCCTGTCCTTCTCCGCAAGAACGGAATCATGTTCTCCATGAAGCCTCAGCAGTTCCTCGAGGATGTCAAGGATGGATGAGGGCGTATCCTTATCTATCCATTCGGAGCCTTTATCATAGAGGTAGCTGCCATAGCTTACAAGAGCCTCTTCCTCCGTCTTCCTCAGCCCTGCAATCCTTGAAGCCGCAGTCTCCACACCGCGTTCAAACATCCTCGCCTTCTCCCTGTCATCGCCAAGAGCTTTCTGTTCGGCCGCAATCTCTGCGCCAAGCCCGGCTTTTTTCTCCTTCAGTGCACGGAGCTCTGACAGGACAGCATTCGCATTCTCTCCGTCAACAGGAGATGATGATTCAAGTGCCGCCGATGCATAGGATATGAACCGGCTCTCCTCTCCGAGCTTGCGCATCCGTGCCTTGCCCGAACCGAGCAGCCGCGAGAGAATCGAGCTGTCATCCTTAGCCTCCAGCTTCCGGTCCTCCTCAACATCATCGTAGACAATCCTGTAGGCACCGCGGTCGAGAAGGGAGAATGAGCACTGCTCATAGATCATTGCTCCGAGGCGGATGGAAAGATGCCTGATTTCATTCTCGGCGTTCCGCTCTTCCTCAGTCAGCGTCTCAAGGCGCGTCTCCCTGTTCCTGAAATCCTCCAGGAATGTTCTGGCTTCAGCCTCCTCCTTCTCCGCCTCACTGACAGTCTGGGCCGCGGAAAACGCAGCTTCGAGGAGTTTTCCGCCCACTCTCAGCGCAAGGACTTCATGCTCAGCTGCTGCGGCAATTCCCAGCTTCATCTCAGCATCACGGATCCGCTCCATGACAGATGCATTGCGTTCCTCTATCTCCCCCAGAAGCTCATCTATCGCGCTCATACTGACAAGTTTAGCAACTTCCGGCTCGGTTGACAAAGAGAGGGGCAGTATCTATCCTTTTCCTGACTGTGCCAGTCCGCTTATTTTCATCGGAAACTGCATGGATGTGCCCTTTAGGGCATATTTTCACGCCTAATCATTCAGGCAATTTGGAGCAGATAATGGAAGAAAAGACCAGCACCCCTATCACGGCGGATGCAATGGAAAGGAAGATCGACGAGCTTCTCCAGGCTGTGAGAAGCGCAGACCCCGCTGAACTCGAGAACATCAAGAGCATAATAAGAAAGAAAGTGAGATTCTTCGACAGGATGTCGCTCGCGGCAATACTCCTCAAGAACGCCGCAGAAGGCAGGAAGGGATCCGACAGGGCAGAGAGAAGGCCAAGGCCTGAGAGGGCGGAAAGGCCGGAAAGAAAGGCGCCTGTACAGGAAGCTGCGGCGGAGAAGAATCCGGAAGCAGCCAGGGAAAAGACAGAGCGCGTGCTTCCTGAGGGAGCAAGGACACTCTACCTCAACATCGGCAAGATGAAACACCTCTATGCCAAGGATCTCTCGAAGCTGCTTCAGACAGAGCTGGGAATCGCAAGAGAGGACATCTACCAGATCCGTGTGCATGACAAATACTCCTTTGTCACAATGAGCCAGGAGAACTGCGAGAAAGCCATCGAGAAGCTCAACAACCAGGCAATAAACGGCAGGACGGCGAAGGTCACCTACTCAGAGAAATGAGAATCCAGCAATTCACCGCAGGCCCCTACGGCACGGACTGCTACTGCGTATATGAATACAACGGGAACGGCTGCCTCTTGATTGATGCGCCGTATCCCATGGACAGGATGCTTTCATTCATCAGCGGGCATGGGCTCACCCCGGAGGCCGTGCTCCTCACCCACGGACACTTTGATCATATATTCGGCCTCAGTGCGGTGCGTTCTGCCTATCCGGAGCTTCCGGTGCTGATCGGAGAGGAGGATCTTTCCTTCATTCAGGATGGCTACAGGGAGACGGTAAACCTTCTCTCTTCATTCGACCCTCTTTTCCTTTCGAGGTATGCCTCAGCCGCCATAGATGGAATGCCTGATGATCTGACGCCATACGGAGAGACTGCAGGCCCGTTCACTGTCATCAGGACACCCGGGCACACGGCAGGATCCGTATCACTGTATTCAAAAGAGGATAAAGCTGTCTTCACAGGGGATACGCTTTTCAAAGGGAGCGTCGGCAGGACGGATATCGGAGGGGACGCTCAGAGCCTCCTTGAATCTGTCAGGAAGCTCAGAGCTCTTCCTGACGACACGCTTGTATTCCCGGGACACGGGATGATGACGGATATAGGGACTGAAAAGGCTTCCAATCCCTATATGCGCTGATTACATTCCTATTCTCTCGTTCTGGGCTTTGCAGTCCACGCAGAGAACAGCCTCGGGGATTGCACGGAGCCTGCCCTCGGGAATCTTCTTTCCGCACTGCAGGCAGTAGCCGTACTTGCCCTCTCCTATTCTCTGAAGAGCATTCTCTATAGCCTTGAGTTTTCTGGCATCCATTGCATTGAGGGCCTCCATCTTGCGGTATACGCCCTCGTCTGAAGCAAGATCGCTCGAATCGCCGCGTCCTGATGAAGCCTGCGCCTCAGAACGGAAATCGTCCCCCTCTGAATTGAGCTTCTTCATCAGCTCCTCGCGCTCTGCGAGCAGTTTTTCCTCCATTTCTTTTGTGAACTCATCCATTTTTCAAGCACCCCTCTTTTCGTAGAGTCGACCTTAATCTGCACAAAGAGTACAGCAGAGTCAAGGGCGGAAACAGGTAGTTATTGTGTAGTTCATCATTTCCGGAGAGATTCGATGTATTTTCTGGAAAAACGTACAGTCATCCCTGCAACGAAGAGGTAGAGGACGAAAACAACCGCCTTCACCCATACCGGACCGGTATAGACGATGCCGAGGAGGATGAACCCGACGGTCATCCCCACCAGAAGCATCACAATCGAGACAATGAAACCGGCCCTGCTTTTTTCCTTAGCCATTGATGAAAGCCCTGATCTCGGAAAGCAGATCTGGATACTCCGTGACCAGATGGAGGTCCTTTTCTTCCCGGAGTATGTTCTCAGGAGCGCGGAAAAGACAGCCGCCGTCCGCCTCATGGATCATTGCCAGATCATTGTAGCTGTCGCCGGATGCGAATACGCGGAAGCCTATTGCCTTGAGGCTCTCAACAGCCTTCTTCTTGCCATTCTCCGTCCTCATCCTGATGTCCTCTATCATTCCGTCATCACCGACCACGAGGCTGTTGCAGAATATCGTGGGATAACCGAGCTGGCGCATCAGCGGAAGAGCAAACTCCGAGAATGTATCTGAAAGGATGATGACCTGTGTCATTTCCCTCAGCTCATCCAGGAATTCCTTCGCTCCATCCAGAGGCTTTATGCCGGCGATCACGCTCTGGATATCGGAAAGCCTCAGTCCGTTTTCACGGAGAATATCCATGCGGTACTGCATGAGGCGGCGGTAATCCGGTTCATCTCTGGTAGTGCGCCTGAGCGCCTCTATTCCGGTCTTCTCTGCAAACGCGATCCATATCTCGGGGACGAGCACGCCTTCGAGGTCAAGGGTAACTATCTCCATCTCTCTTCCTCCTCCGGTGATTATCTACAGTAGAAGGACGATGGTCAACGCTGTTATCATCATGGCATGAAAACAGGATTATGCTATCCCTTAGCCTTCATAACCGGCGTGATAATCTCAGTGATGGTCATCTTCAACACTGCACTGGGAGAAGCCACGACCAACGAGGTCTCAATTACTGTGAACCAGATCGTGGGAATAGCTGCCCTCAGCATTGTGATGCTCTCTTTCAGGAACAGCAGGACAGTCAATCCGCCGCGCTCAAAGGCGCCATGGTACCTCTGGGGCGGAGGGCTCTTCGGCCTCGTGGTGATAACATGCAACTATTTCTCTGTACGCGGAGCCGGGACAACTATAGCAATGGCAGCAGCCGTTTTCGGCCAGTGCCTCATGGGGATGATCATGGATATCACGGGGCTGATGGGCATGAAGAAGAGAAAGGTCGGCGGCTGGAAAGCTCTTGGAGCGGCAGTCTCATTCGCGGGGATACTCATCATGCTGTTTCTGCAGGAGACTAGTGTGAATCCCGCCTATGCGCTCATCGGCTGTGCTGCAGGTGTGGTGACAATGGTGCAGATGGCATACAACTCCAGACTTGCAGGGCTGAAAGGGCCTTTCTTCTCTGCCCGGCAGAATGTGATCTCAGGCCTCGTGGGGATAGCAGCCTTCTCATTCATCGTCTTTCCGGAGGAAACGGTCCAGGGCTGGGCAGCACTTCAGAATGTGCCTTTCCACATCATGATCGGAGGCGGCCTCCTCGCATGTTTCGTGGTTGTGCTGTCAAATACGGTGATACCGCGGATTCCTGCGGCAGACTCCTCTGTGCTGATGTCATCCGGCCAGGTGCTCTCGGCAGCTGTTATTGATGCAGTGCTGTACGGCACGCTGCATCCGGCGCTCATCGCCGGAGCGGCAGTAATGCTCTCCGGAATAGTCCTTTCCCGTCATTCCTGAGAATCAGGCATCTCAACGTCATCATGCTCTTCCTGATCAGCATCATGCTGCTTCTTTCTCCGCTTTGACTTCTCGAAGCGCCTGCGGTAATCGCGGCCTTCGGAAAGCATGATGGCAACAGGCTTCAGCGACGGTATGTTCGCACAGATGATCTGGATGATCGACGTCAGAGGAACGGATAGGAACATTCCGGCTATGCCCCAGATATATCCCCAGATGGCAAGCGAGACGAGGATGACAAAGGGGGAGATGTTGAGCTGCACGCCCTGAAGCCGCGGATCGATTATATTGCCGAGGACCATCTCAATCGAGATCATCAGAACCGCAATATATATCACATAGCCCCAGTCTGGAGAGAACTGAATGATTGCCATGATGATGGTGCCCGCGGTGCCGACTATCGATCCGATCGTCGGGATGAAGTTGAGTATCACGGAGAGAACTCCCCAGACAAGAGCGAAATCGAGGCCGACGATGATAGAGGCGAAGTAGAACAGGACACCGGTAGCGACGCTTATGACCACCTTTATCAGGAGGTATTTGGACATCTGCCTGTTCATCCTCGAAACCATCTGCCCTGCTCTCTGTGCCTTTCCTCTGGGGAATGCCTCAAGCACCTTCGGGAAGATTGTCTGCCTCTCCATTATTATGAAGAGAAGGTAGACATAGACAAGGAGAGCATCGGAGAGGATACTGATGAACTTCCCGGAAATTGATGTAAGGGATGCCATCAGAAGTCCATACCAGTCGATGTTCAGAAAACGCAGTATTGAGAAAGATGCAGGGTTCTCATCGAGGTATGGGGCTATCATTCCGGAAATATAGCGGTCGAACGACTGTATCCTCGCGGCATAGGCCGGAATGCCGTCAGGCTGTATGAGCATGTTCACCATCAGGAAGAACACATAGACGAAGAGAAGGAACACGACCAGCACCAGGAGCATCACCAGCACAAGCGATATGAAGCGCGGGATCCGCAGCCTGTCGAGGCGTGAGAGGATGGGACTCACGAGGACGAAGATGAAGAACGCTATGACAATAGGCAGTATGAAGTCCGCACAGACTTTCAGAATGAAAAGGAACAGCACTATCGCGATGAACGCGAGAATGTTCCTCGTCTGTCGTTTCAACGTGTCCTGTGGGCCGGGATTCATATGGCGATTGTACCCCACTATGGCAAAAACTGGCAATATGCTGTACTCTCCGCGATATGGAAGCAGAGGGTTATCTTGACCGTATCAGAATCGTGCTTGTAGACACACAGGACGGTGCCAACATAGGGTCGGTGTGCAGGGCAATGAAGACGATGGGAATCACGGATCTCGCCATCGTCGGCGACAGGGAATATGATGAGGACAGGGTGAGGACACTTGCCCTGCATGCAAGCGATGTATGGGAGAATGCAAAACGTTTTCATACACTCACTGAAGCGCTTTCAGACAGCATATTCACCGTAGGAGCCACAAGGAGGCGAGGCAAGTACCGCAAGCTCAGCGCCTATTCCCCTGAGCAGCTTTCGGAGAAGATCTCATCACTGCCGGAAGGACGGATCTCGATAGTCTTCGGCAGGGAATCGGATGGTCTGAGGGATGATGAGGTTGCCTCATGCTCCTCCATCGTGACGATCCCCACTTCCGACAGCTTCCCCTCACTGAATCTCTCGCAGGCTGTCCAGATCATATGCTATGTCCTCTTCCGCGGCGCACTCGTATACAGGCAGGGAATGACGGCAGCTACTCATGAACGCGTGAGGGAGGCTGCCGCTGAGATGACAGGGCACCTTGCCGCCATGGGATACTTCAAGATGGCGGATGAGGAGAAATGGACGAATCAGCTCCTCTCGGACATCATTGAGCGTGCAGCTCTCTCCGGAGAGGAATTGAGGCGCTTCGAGAAGATATTCCGCAAGGCTGAACTGATCGCAATGCACAAGAGGGAATCATGATGCACAGCTTTCTCTCACCGATGCCGCGCGTGGTCGCACACCGCGGTGATTCAAAATACTACCCCGAGAACACCCTGCCGGCTTTCCTCTCCGCAGCAGAGCTCGGCGTCGATGTCATAGAGACGGATGTCCATCTCACCAGGGACGGCCGCATCGTGATCTGGCATGATCCGACACTGGAGAGGAATACGGATGGAAAAGGGACGCTGGAGAGCCACACCCTCTCAGAGCTCAAGGCACTGGATGCAGGATACAATTTTACTTCAGACGGAGGTAGCACATTCCCGTTCAGGGGGAAAGGAGTGCAGCTTGCAACGCTCGATGAGGCGCTGAAGGCACTGCCCGGGATGAGGTTCAACATCGATCTCAAGAGCCAGGAGGATGAGATAGTCCCTGCCTACCTTGATGTGATACGTTCAAACCACGCAGAGGACAGGGTCTGCACAGCATCATTCCACCTGAACAATCTCAGGCGCCTGAGATCGGCTGCCCCGGATATGCTCACATCCGTATCGACACTGGAGGTAATTCCGCTGCTTATAAGGCAGAAAATGCACATGCTCCCCTCCTCTTTCAGCAGGAAGGTGATCTTCCAGGTGCCGGTGAAGCAGTACGGGATCAGCGTCGTGACCCCGTCATTCGTCCACGAGATGCACAGGCGCGATGCAGTTGTTATGGTATGGACGATAAATGACAGGAAGGATATGGAACACCTATACTCCATTGGTGTAGATACAATCATGACAGATGATCCCAGGCTTCTCATAGAAACAGCGAAGGATCTGGGAATCAGGGCATAAAAGGAGAAGCTATGGCAAGCGATGTTTTCTTTACCGATCTCAGGACGGGATTCAACAACTCACTTCTCGACAAGCTCAGGAGAGTGATGGAAAAGGCAGGCTTCGGAAATATTGATTTCGAGGATCACTATGCCGCGATAAAGCTGCACTTCGGTGAACCGGGCAATCTCGCGTTCCTCCGTCCGAACTGGGCGAAGGTTGTGGCTGATGAGGTGAAGAAGAGAGGCGGGAAACCGTTCCTCACAGACTGTAACACGCTCTATGTCGGAGGAAGGAAAAATGCGCTCGATCATATGGACACCGCGATGGAGAATGGCTTCTCCCCTCTTTCCACAGGCTGCCAGATAATCATTGCGGACGGCCTCAAGGGTACGGACGACATAGAAGTTCCGGTTGATGGGAAGTATGTCCATGAGGCGAAGATCGGACGCGCCATCATGGATGCAGACATCATAATATCGCTGACGCATTTCAAGGGACATGAGGCAACCGGTTTCGGCGGCGCGCTGAAGAACATCGGCATGGGGGCCGGTTCGAGAAGAGGCAAGATGGAAATGCATGCTGCAGGCAAGCCCCGCGTCATAACCGACAGATGCGTCTCATGCCGCCGCTGTGAGAAGATCTGCGCCCATGGAGCTCCTGATTTCTCGACGGGCAAGTGCGTCATCAACCATGACAGATGTGTCGGCTGTGGACGCTGCATCGGAGTATGCCCGAAAGATGCGATTGTAGAGGGAACAAGCAATTCAAATGAGATACTCAACTGCCGCATGATGGAGTATGCGAAGGCAGTCCTTCAGGACAGGCCCTCCTTCCATATCGCGATTGCAATTGACATCTC
>CASEZU010000034.1 GCA_949292445.1 uncultured Spirochaetales bacterium
TCCGCTTTCAGAGATGTTCGGCTACTCCACAGTCCTCCGCTCTCTCACCCAGGGCAAGGCTGAGTTCACTATGGAAGTCGAGAAGTACGGACGCGTACCTCAGTCAGTCTCCGATGAGCTCAAGAAGGAGTATCAGGAGAAGAAGAAGGCACAGGCAAAGTAATAATTGCCAGAGCATTTCAGAATCCCAGCTTCGGCTGGGATTTTTTTGCTGCAATGGTTTCAAGTTGCATCGCGGCATAGTCTGACATACCATGGAAAAAGAAACGTGGAGGTGATTAATGCACATCTTTGCAATGAAAAGCAGTAAGGCCCGTTCAATCCGCAGAGGGGGGGGGTATAAGCTAGCAGCAATAGTCCTTTCCTGCTTCATCCTTTTCCTGACGGCATCCTGCCGCAATAATTCTTATCCGATTATTCTTCCGCCTTTAGCTGATATGAATGCAGGGCCGTCCGGCATTCTGTCCGGCGGAAACGGAACAGTGAGGAGTCCATATCAGGTTGGGAGCTCTTCCGATCTTTCAGATCTTGCTGAACTTGTAAATAATGGTACGCTGTCCCAGCCATATTATTATGAACTGTCCGGTGATATAACGATTGATGATGAGGCATGGGAGCCGATAGGACGCGCGGCCGGCACCTCTTCCGGTGAGGTGACGGGAACTCCATTTACCGGTATTTTCGAGGGCAATGGGAATACAATCACGATAAATGTCAGCAGCATGGCAGGAGATGATGCTGCTGCAGGAATCTTCGGTGCTGTGGCCGGTGAGGACACGGTTCTGAGGAATTTCAGCGTGGATGGAAAATTGAAGACGGACAGCGGCTACGCAGGACTCGTTGCCGGCATTCTCACCGATGGGGCAGTCGTTGAAGGTGTAACAACGCTTCCGACAGCCGTCATTGAATCCTCCGGAGATGCTGCCGGATTCGTCGGCAGGATCTATGGCAGCGGTACTATCCGTAACTCCGAGAACAATGCGAGCGTCATTGCCACAGGCTCAGGAAGCAGAGCCGGCGGTTTCATAAATCTCTCAAAGTTCCCGGAATATGATGGTGCGATCATACTCAGCAACCTGGTCAATAAAGGGGATATTACCGGTACAAACGGCGGTACAGGCGGAATCGCAGGAGATATTGTTGGGACAAATGCCGATCATCTCTACAATGAAGGAGATGTCTCCGGACAAGGTATGGTCGGAGGCATTGCAGGTGGAATAGAGGGCGGCTCCTCAGTACAGAATGCCGAGAATAAGGGCACAGTGAAACTTGCTGCTTCAGACGGAGCCGTGAGGAATATTGGCGGAATAATCGGCAGGATAAGCGGCGCGGATCATGTAACGCTTTCTGACGTGAAGAACAACGGTCTCTTTGATTTCTCAGATGCAGGTGAATTCTCACATTCCTATATCGGCGGTATTGTCGCCTCTTCATATTCTCCTCTCACAATTACGGATGCGGAGAATAATGCTGTGATAAATGCAGCCGGCTCAAACAGCGTCGGAGGCATCATCGGTGCTACAGAAGAATCTTCCGGAAACTATTATGAACTGGTTATTAACGGCAATACGAAGAACAACGCCTCAATTACAGGGCATGATAATGTCGGAGGAATTGCCGGAACTGCGTCTCGCGCTGAAATAATCGGTGCAGGGAACGGTGAGGATGTGACGATCACAGGTGCCAATGGCGTAGGCGGTATTGTCGGACGCTTTATCTATGAGGCTGATTCCGTCATCAGCAATTCCCCGAATACAGCTGTGATAGCGGTTTCCCCGGGGCTTTCCTCAGCTGATTCTTTCGGCGGCATTGCCGGCTCCATCACAGCAGGGTCTCTCCGCATAGAGAGCAGCAGCAACAGCGGAACGTTTGATTTCTCTAATGTCCCTGTTCTGGATGCCCCCACATCAAATACCAGCCTTCAGCATAACAAAGGATATGGCGGCATTGTCGGAAGTGCTGCGAATTCTTCTTTGACGATTGAAGATTCTGATAACCATGCAGACCTTCTGTGCAATGAATATGCCAAGTCGATCGGCGGAATCATCGGCTTGTTCTCAGGCGCAGAGGATTCATCGCTGCGGATTTCCTCTTCGCATAATAGCGGGGAAGTGAGCGGATATATGAATATCGGCGGTATCGCAGGTACCGTTTCAAAGGCCGTTCTTGATATTTCCTCTGCCGTAAATGATGGTGATGTTTCCGGCAATTATTCAGCTGGAGGAATAATCGGTTCCGTCTTTTCATCTTCTGGTTCGGTTGATGAATCATCGAATTCCGGAGACATCTCCTACGGCCCGCCGGAAGGAAAGGGGCAGGTAGGAATCGGAGGCTTCATAGGATACCTTGCTGCAACAGAGAACCTGGCAGTTTCCGGCGGAAGCAGTACCGGCAATATAAATGGTGTAACCAGCTGGTCACATTCCGGAGCATTCCTAGGCAGATGTGAGACAGGAACCTGTGCTTTTACAGATTGCTTTGCGAATAATATGGACCTGCCTGATGGCATCGGGTTCCATGGAACTGATGTGACCGGGTGCACTTTCTTCGGCTGCAGCCTGAATGGAGCTGATGTAAGCTAGGCTGCAGGTCATATCGATCATTTTCATCTGAAATGACGGCATGGCTCCTCTTGGCGGGAGCCATGTCTTTTGCGGTTGACATCAGCCTCTTTCAGTTCTAAAACAGTTGCAATACCAACTGTTGCAAGGACAACTGTAATGGAAAAGAGACTTCATATGCTTCTTTACAGGGCGTTTCATGGCCAGAAGGCAATGCTCCGTCCTGTCCGCGAGTCGCTGGGACTGGGACCGGGACAGCCAAAGCTGCTGCTTTTTCTCAGGACAAATGGGCCGGCTCCCCAGCGAGCGATTGCATCGTATTTGCATCTTGATCCTGGGACTGTATCCAGGCTTGTGGAGCCGCTTCTGAGGAACGGATTCATTGAGATACTCGGCACAGATGACAGGAGAGTCAACATCATCGCGCTGACAGAGAAGGGCAGGACAGCCGCAATGGAGTGGGATGAGGCTTGCAGCCGGGCAGAGGAGCGGATGCTTGCCGGCTTCGATGAAGCTGAGAAGGAAACACTCCTGGCCCTTCTCAAGAGGGTCGCGGCCAACCTCGGGAGCGGAAGCGATGAATGATCTCAGACGGCTTTTCTCATATTTCGGCAGATATAGGCGTGATGTGGCCGTTGCCTGTCTCCTTGTCGCCGTGGAGACATCCTTTGAGCTGACAATCCCCATAATGATGGCGGATCTTGTGGATCTCGGTGTCATGAACAGAGATATCCAGTATATGACGGATAAAGGCCTGCAGATGGCTCTCTGTGCTGTTTTTGCACTTGCAACCGGCCTGATGTACGCCCGTTTTGCTGCCCGCGCGGCTTATGGCTGGGGAGCTGAGATAAGAAAGGCCGAATACAGGAAGCTGCAGGGATTCGCCTTCTCGGACATAGACAGATTCGAGACATCATCGCTTGTCACCAGGCTCACAAGCGATGCGACCGTAATGCAGAATGCCATCAATGGGGGACTCAGACCCCTTGTGCGCAGTCCGATACTTCTGGTTCTCGGAGTGGCCTTTTCCTTCATGATGGATCCGGAACTGGCTTTCATATTCATCATCCTTGCCCCCGTCCTTGGCGTCATACTTTTCCTCATCATAAGGCGTGTCGCTCCGATGTACTCATGGCTGCAGAAGGCTGTGGACAGGCTCAATGGTGTTGTCGAGGAGAATGTCAGGGCCATAAGGACAGTGAAGGCGTTTGTCAGGGAAGAGTATGAGGAGGGCCGTTTTGATGAGGCCAACGGAGAGCTGAACAGGATCGGCGTTGAAACCAACCGGTTCGCAGTGCTCAACATGCCTTCCTTCCAGATCGTCGTGTATACGGCGGTGGTCCTCATAATGTGGTTCGGAGGTGAGAAGATGCTCTCGTCCAGGCTCGAGGTCGGAGCGCTCACAGGTTTCCTCAGCTATGTCATGCAGGTCATGAATTCCATGATGATGATCTCCAATGTGTTCATGCTTCTGACGCGTTCGCTGGCATCGGCGAAGCGTATCTGCGAGGTTCTTGATACAGAACCGTCGCTGGAGGAGAAGGCAGAGCCGGTGCAGACCGTTCCAGACGGCAGCATCGATTTCTCCCATGTCTTTTTCCGCTATTCAGCCGCCGCTTCGGAGTATACGCTTTCCGATATCGATTTCAGCATCAGATCAGGAGAGTGCATCGGTATCCTGGGAGGGACCGGAAGCGGCAAGACTTCGCTCGTGCAGCTGATACCAAGGCTTTATGATGTCTCTTCCGGATCGGTCAGGGTAGGCGGCATCGATGTGCGCGATTATTCACTTGATTCCCTCCGCCGCAGTATCGGCATCGTGCTGCAGAAGAATGTCCTCTTCTCAGGCACGATCCGTGAGAACATGAGATGGGGAAAGCCGGATGCAACGGACGATGAGATATGGGAAGCCCTCCGCATCGCCGCCGCTGATGACTTTGTCTCCTCATTTCCCGGAGGCCTTGATTATGACCTCGGGCAGGGCGGAGTGAATGTCTCCGGTGGTCAGAAGCAGAGGCTCTCAATAGCCCGTACCGTACTCTCGCATCCAGCAGTGCTGATCTTCGATGATTCCATGAGTGCCGTGGATACCGCCACCGAACGGAAGATAATGGATGGGCTGTCATCGCTCAGCGGTACCACAAGGATATTCATAGCGGAACGTATCTCATCCGTGCGTACCGCCGACAGGATCATCGTTCTCGATGACGGGCGCGTGGAGAGCATCGGCGACCATGAGACGCTCATGGCGACAAGCCATGTCTACCGCGATATCTGCCGCGCCCAGCTCAAAGGAGGCCGCGATGCCTAAGCACCAGTATTCCGCAAGAAAGCCGAAGAACCTGAAATACACTGTCTCACGGCTCATGGGTTATCTTGGAAAGGAGAAGTTCGCGTTTGCCGCAGTCGCCGTCCTTGTCCTCGTGAGTGTCTCCTGTGATCTTCTCGGCACATACATGATAAAGCCGGTCGTGAACGGGATCCTGGAAGGGGGCGGCGCTGAAAAGCTCCTGAAGGGAGTCATTATGACGGCAGCGATATATCTTGCAGGAGTTGCCGCCGCATTCCTATACACGCAGATAATGGCCAGAACGGCGCAGAAGGTCGTCTATGATATTCGGCGCGATCTTTTCCGCCATATGGAGACGCTTCCCCTCCATTTCTTCGATCAGCGCAGATTCGGAGACATCATGAGCCTCTACACCAATGATGTGGACACGATCTCCGATGCCATGAACAACAGTTTCTCCGCCATTATCAAGAGCTTCATGCAGATAGCCGGCACGCTCACCCTGATCATAGTGCTCAACTGGCGTCTCTCTCTTGTCGTAGCTGTAGCGTACGTTGCCATGTTCCTCTACATACGGTTCAGCGGCAGGCGCAGCAAGCGCTATTACACGCAGCAGCAGGGAAGGCTCGGCGATCTGGACGGGTACATACAGGAGATGGTCAACGGGCAGAAGGTCATAAAGGTCTTCTGTCATGAAGATGAGAATATCCGTGGTTTCGAGGAGCGCAATGAGGCGCTCCGCAAGGCAGGGACAGCGGCCCAGGCCTATGCTGCGACAATGATTCCTGCGGTTGTCAGCATATCATATCTGAATTATGCGATCGTAGCTCTTGTCGGAGGACTCATGGCTGTGAAGGGATGGACTGATCCTGGGAGCCTCGCAAGCTATCTTGTCTTCGTACGTCAGGCAGCCGGTCCCATAAACCATTTCACGCAGCAGACGAATTTCCTCCTTTCGGCTCTGGCCGGTGCCGAGAGGATATTCTCTGTGCTTGATGAGAAACCTGAACCGGATGAGGGCTCTGTCACCCTCGAGAAGACGGCAGACGGATGGCTCTGGAGGAAAGGGGACGGCTCGTCCGTTCCTCTCAGGGGCGATGTGAGAATGGAGAATGTGTCGTTCGGTTATGAGAAGGGCCATGAGGTGCTCTCCTCTCTAAGCCTCTATGCCCACCCGGGGCAGATGATTGCTTTCGTCGGCTCGACAGGGGCAGGGAAAACCACGATAACAAACCTCATAAACCGCTTCTATGATGTGGACTCAGGGCGTGTCATTTTTGATGGAATTGACGTGCGGTCAATCCGCAAGGCCGACCTCAGGAGATCCCTCGGCATGGTACTGCAGGACACCCATCTCTTCACAGGTACCATCAGGGAGAACATACGCTTCGGCCGCCTTGATGCAGATGATGAGGACATCAGGAAAGCTGCAGCCACTGCCAATGCCGACTCATTCATACGCCGTCTGCCTGAGGGATATGACACGATGCTGACAAACGACGGGGCAGGTCTGTCGCAGGGGCAGCGTCAGCTGATAGCCATTGCCAGGGCAGCTGTCTCCGATCCTCCCGTCCTCATTCTTGATGAGGCCACGTCCTCGATAGACACCAGGACAGAGGACCTCATAGAGAAAGGCATGGACAGGCTTATGGAGGGCCGTACCGTATTCGTGATAGCCCACAGGCTGTCCACTGTGCGCAATGCCGATGCGATCATGGTACTGGAGCATGGCAGGATAACCGAACGGGGCAGCCATGATGAGCTGATGGCCCGGAAGGGATTGTATTACAGGCTCTATATGGGAATGGCAGGGCTTTCCGACAACGATGAGGAACCGGAGGAGAGGCGGACGCTTCCTGTGCAGCGGTGAGCGCTGATGTGCAGAATCATTCATTTTCTTGGTGAGTTTCCGTTTCAGCCATGTTATAATCGCTTTTAACAACGGAGGTGCAGAGAAATGGATATCAAGGAACTTAACAGCGTAAGTCCACTTCGCGTCTTTGACGAAGCCATCAACGGCGGACTCGGACGCGGCAATCTCGGTGTCATCGTATCAAGGCACGGAATCGGCAAGACGGCATGTCTTGTTCATCTTGCTACAGATAAGCTCTTCAAGGGAGAGAGCGTTATCCATGTTTCTTTCTCAGGCAACGTGGAACATGTCATAAACTGGTATAAGGAGGTTTTCAGGGAAATTTCTGAGATGCAGTCTCTCGATGATGCGGCCATGGTATACAATGCGATACTAGCAAACCGCGTCGTCATGAATTTCTCGCAGGAACAGGTTTCCGTTGAGAAGATACTCGCTTCTCTCGAGAGCCTGATCAACCAGGGATCCTTCAAGGCTGATTGTATCCTCTTCGACGGTTATAAGCTGACCATTGCGGATGAGGAGGATATCATCAAGATCAAGGAATTCGCAAAGAAGATGAATATTGAGGTATGGTTCTCCGTGTCTCCCGTACGCCCTGATGTGGTATACGATGACAATGGCGTTCCCAATACGCTCGTGAAGTATTTCGATCTCATTGATGTCCTTATAGCTCTCCGCTATGACGAGAAGATCGACAAGGTTGTCATGACAGTGGTGAGGGCGCATCATCAGAATGTGCCGAAGCCGATGAAGGTCAATCTCGACCCGAAGACAATGCTTATTTCAAAGTGAGCTGGTGAGGGGCCGTCCGGAAGGGCGGCCTCGGTCATTCTATGAGGACCGCTGCCTCCGCGCTTACTGCGAGGCCTTTGCCTATTTCGCCGAGACCTTCCGCGCTCTTTGCCTTCACGGAGACTCTCTCGATGCCGAGCCCCGCTGCTTCTGCGAGGGTCTTTCTCATTTCCCCGATATAAGGGGAGAGCTTTGGGCGTTCAAGGCAGACAGTGCTGTCGATATTGATGATTCTCACGCCTGTGCGGGCGATGACTGTTCTCAGCATTTCCACGCTCGAGGCGTTTTCCGTTCCCCTGCTCGTATCGGGAAAGAGCGTACCGATATCTCCCGCAGCCGCGGCTCCGAGTATGGCATCGATCAGTGCATGGATGAGCACATCACCGTCTGAGTGTGCCTCCTCCCCACGGTCAAATGGAATCTCAATGCCGCCGATGATGAGCTTCCTGCCGCTGACAAGACGGTGTATGTCACTCCCGATTCCCACTCTCATCGTATCTGTCTCCCTGCTGCAGAAGCTCTCTCATGCGTTTTGATGCGGCGGCACTCTTCCGTCCTTCCGCTCTCGCCCTGATATATTCCTCCGCCTGGCGCTCGGCATCCGGGATATCCGTGATGTAAGTGATCTTCCTGTTTTCCATGCTTCCTCTGGAGACAGTGCACTGATAGCCGGCGCTGATGAATACAGCCGCATCGTCATCTGCCTCAAGTCCGGGGAATCTGTCATAGGCGTCGAGCAGCTCTGTGCGCCGGAAGATCTGAGGTGTCTGCACTGTCACAAGGGGGGAGCGGTCGACATTCTCAGCTATCAGGCCGTCCTTCCCGAGCTTCTTGACTGCATCGGTCACTCTCAGTGCAGGAACAGCTCCGCCTGTCACAGTTGCGGCGGCAAGAGTGCGTATGATGAGGCTCTCATCCACATACGGGCGCGCTCCGTCATGGATTGCGATGTAATCAAAGGGGACAGCAAGTCCTCTGAGCGCCTCGAGCGCCGACCTCACCGATTCCTTTCTTGTCATCCCTCCCGGGATGATCAGGAATGGTATTGCGGATATATCCGCGAGGTCCTCAAGGGCCACGACTGTCTCATCTTCCGAACCTTCCGGACATGTCACCACCACTGCGCTGAGTCCCGGGACGGAAAAGAACGGGCGCACAGCACGGTAGAGCACAGTGTGTCCGTCTATCGAGAGATATTCTTTTTTGACAGGTTCCGTGATTGATGCGGAGAACCTTGATGATGCGCCGGCTGCGGTTATCACAGCCGCAAAAGGGGGTATGCTCATTTTTCGAGTCTTGCGAAGATTTTCTTCTTCATTTCCTCCGTGCCTATTCCTAGCACAGACGAGGACTCATCGACAAGGATGGAGAGGGCGCTGTCGTAGAGCTTCCTCTCCTGTACGGGCAGCTCCTTCACCTTCGATCGCCTGTACAGTGAGTTGACGACCTTTGCCACAGAACTCAGTGTCCCTTCCTTCATCAGTTCCTGGTTCATCAGGAGGCGCTGCTTCCAGTCCAGACCCCGGGATTCCCTTTTCTCAGAGAGCGATGAGAGCGCCTTCTTTGCTTCCGTGGCCGAAGCCAGATGCCTCAGCCCCAGCGCAGAGGCGTTATCCACAGGCAACAGCACGTCCATATCCGAGGCTGATATCTGCACCCGGTAGTATTCCTTTTCACGCCGTGTCTCACGGCTTAGGATACAGCCGACGCCCTGCATCGGGTATACAACCGCATCTCCGACCTTGAATACTGATTTATCCGTGCCGTTCATATACAGATTCTACCATGTTTTCCGGTTTCCGCATCGAGAATCTCCCCAAATGGGGAAAATCAGTCAGAGCGCGGCAGAATGCGCCATCTCTTTGCAATTGAGATTGCCAGGCCGTGGGGTTATACTGCATTGCATGGCAGACAGGAATACAAGAAAGGCAGGTGTACTGCTTCATATAACATCCCTTCCGTCGGATTACGGCATCGGGGACCTCGGGGAGAATGCCTACAAATTCGTCGATTCGCTCTCAGAGTCGGGAATAGGGCTCTGGCAGATGCTCCCGGTAGGTCCTACCGGCTATGGTGACAGCCCTTATGCCGCACGTTCGGCATTCGCTGGAAACGAGCTCCTCATTTCTCCCAGGCTTCTCTATCTGGAAGGTTATCTGGATATTGCTGAGGCAATGGAGAAGGCAAAGCCCTCTGAAAGGGTGGATTACGGAGAGGCGAGGGCTCTGAAAATGCCGATGCTCCGCCGTGCAGCTTCCCGTTTCCTCGAAAGTCATGACAGCGCAGTCAGGGATTTTATGGCATTCCGCGAGAGGGAAGGCTGGTGGCTGGAGGATTATGCGCTCTTCCAGGTCCTGGCAGATGAATACAATGACTCAAGGTGGTTCCTCTCATGGCCTGAGGATCTGAGAATGCGCCGCCCGGAGGCTCTGGAGAAGAAAAGGGCTGAGAAGAAGGATGAGACGGATATCTACGCCGTGCTTCAGTATTTCTTCTATAAGCAGTTCATGGATCTCAAGGCATATGCCAATGAACGCTCTGTCGAGCTCGTCGGTGACATCCCGATCTTCGTCGCCGGGGATTCAGCCGATGCATGGTCTCACAGGGAGCTTCTGCAGATAAATGAGAATGGTGAGCAGGAGGCTTCGTCAGGCGTGCCGCCAGATGCGTTCTCTGCCGACGGGCAGCTCTGGGGCAATCCCCTTTACAGGTGGGATGAGCATGTGAGGACAGGCTTCAGGTGGTGGATCGACAGGTTCAGAAAGAACCTGGAGCTTTTCGATATCGTGCGCGTTGATCATTTCCGCGGCTTTGAGGCCTGCTGGGAGGTCCCGAAAGGAGAGACGACGGCCAAGAACGGGAAATGGGTTAAGAGTCCCGGCCAGCAGCTCTTCGATGCCCTCAGGAATGCTCTGGGTCCGGATCTTCCTGTCATAGCCGAGGATCTCGGAGTCATAACGCCGGAGGTAGAGGAACTGAGGATCAGGAATGGATTCCCCGGCATGAAGATCCTGCAGTTCGCCTTTGCTTTCGAGAATGGTGACTGGCAGACTGACAATGCCTATCTTCCTCATAACATCGAGCATATGTCGGTGGCCTATACCGGAACGCATGACAACAACACCACAAAGGGGTGGTATGAGGAGCTCGATGACGGCATGAAGGATTATGTCCGCCGTTACTTCGAGTGCAGCGATGATGAGGTCCTGTGGAAGATGATCAGGGCCCTGATGGGGTCGAATGCGATGTATGCGATCTTCCCGATGCAGGATATTCTGGGCCTCGGAGCGGAGGCGAGGATGAATGTGCCTTCAACATGCGGCACATCGAACTGGTCATGGAAGATGGAGAAGGATGATCTCTCGACACCATCATTTGCGGGAATGAAGTACTATTCCCATCTTTACGGAAGGGACAGGTGAACATCATTCTCCTGGAGAAAGATGAACTCTTTCTTCCATCATCGGATGAGAGGGCGAAGCATATAAGGAAGGTCCTGCACATGGGACCGGGGGACTCGTTCAGGGCCGGGATCGTGAATTCGATGCAGGGGACTGCTCTGATAGTCTCGTCGGATGCTGAGGGGATCAGGCTTGAGTTCACTCCTGAGAAGGATGGCTCTGAGCTCTATCCCCTGACCCTGATCATCGCGCAGGTCAGGCCGATCTGCATGCGCCGCATTCTCAGGGAAGCGGTCTCCATGGGTGTCAGGAAGATGATTCTTCCTGTCTCGGACCTAGGAGAGAAGAGCTATCTCGGTGCTTCCCTCTATACGGAAGGCGAGTACAGGAAAATACTTCTTGATGGGGCAATGCAGGCCGGATGCACGGGAGTGAGCGATGTTTCCATCGTGCAGTCGCTTGATGAGGCCATCGGAGAAGCTGAGGGCGATGTCAGGATCCTGCTTGACAACAGGAAGGGAGCAGAGAGTCTTTCCCTCTCTGATCTCCGGGAGAAGAGCGTTGTCCTGGCAATAGGGCCGGAGCGCGGATGGTCGGAGCGCGAGGTTGAGCTTTTCAGCCGCAGCGGCTATCTTCCTATGCTGCTTGGAACGCGGATTCTCAGGACTGAGACCGCTGCTGTCGGCGGGACGCTGCTTGCTTTGTCCCGCATGGGTTTTGTTTGAAATAAGGAGTTGATATGCATTGCATTGTACCGGAAGCGGAGGAGATCCTCGACAAGGAATATCCTGTTCTTGACCACGGCTTCGTGCGCCTCGTGGATTATCTGGGATCGGACCAGCGCATCGTGCAGAGCGCGCGCGTGAGCTATGGAGAGGGTACTAAGACATACAGGCAGGACAAGGGCCTGATAAACTATCTCATGAGGAATGACCATACATCTCCGTTTGAGCAGGTGGTGTTCACCTTCCATGTGAAAATGCCGATTTTCGTGGCAAGGCAGTGGACACGCCACAGGACTGCCCGCATGAATGAGATATCAGGGCGCTACTCCGTCATGAAGGATGAGGTATATGTGCCTGCACCTGAGTGCATAGCGATGCAGAGCGAGGATAACAAGCAGGGCAGGGCTTCGGAGCCTGTTCCACCTTCCATCGCGGCAGAGGTTGATTCGATCATGCGTGAGGATGCTGACCGCGCTTTCTCGAATTATCACAGGATGCTGGATATGGGGATCGCGAGGGAAATAGCCCGCATTGACCTGCCGCTTTCCCTCTATACGGAGTTCTACTGGGAGATCGACCTGCACAATCTCTTCCACTTCCTGAAGCTGCGCCTCGATGCCCATGCGCAGTATGAGATAAGGCAGTATGCCTCAGTGATGCTCGAGATAGTGCGGAAGGTCTGCCCGATTGCTGTGGAGGCTTTCGAGAATCACAAGCTCAGCGGCCGCAGTTTCTCCGGCCGTGAGATTGCGGCCATCAGGGCTATGCTCGATGGAAAGGAGTGCCCTCTTGAGAAGCGGGAGAAAGAGATATTCCTGGAGAAGCTCAGATAATGGAATTCTCTCCGCAGAAATTATCTACAATTATCTCGCCGATCTTCTCCGAGCTGTCGATATAGGAGGAGTGGCTCTCCCCCGGAAGTATGAGAAGGCGGGATGAGGGTATGGAGGACGCTATGAATCTGGTGTCCTCCTCTTTTATCATGTCATTCTCTCCGGCCATGACCAGTGCAGGGACGCTGATTCTCTCCAGGTCCTCTTTCCTGATGTCCGGTTCCGTCGCGATCATTCTGGCTTTCGGATCTGATGAGAAGACGGAGAGTTTCCTGTATCCCAGCCTGTAGAGGAATCTGAGCCCTTTCGGATTTGTGTTCGCGCCGCTGACGGCGATTGCCCTGACGTACTCAGGGTGGGTGTATGCCAGAATGAGGGCGGCAATGCCTCCGTCGGAGAAGCCATAGACTATGGGTCTGTCGAGCTGCAGCAGCACTATGAACCGGCTGACATCATCGGCGATGAGGTCATAATGCAGCGGACCCTTGCCGCTCTGCCCGTGGCATCTTGAATCAATGCGGTACACGGTGAAATGTCTCTCAAGCAGCGGAAGCGCCTTCTCGAAGATGGATATATCCTCGCCGCTTCCGTGCAGCATGATCAGCGGGGCTCCGTTTCCGGAGACTTCGTAGTGCAGTCTTACCTTGCCGTTTTCCAGGAACATGTGACGATTATACTCCGATTGCCTCCCTCCTCATAGTTTTGTCAAATGAAGTGGCAGGATGAAAGGAACAAGGGTATCATTGTCTCATGGAAACGATCAGAGAAGTACAGGAAAGATACAGAAAGGAACTGACGGAGAATATCCTGCCGTTCTGGCTTGAGCATGGACTGGACAGGGAGAACGGCGGCATATGGACGTCGCTGGACCGGGATGGAAGCCTCATAGAGACGGATAAGTCCGTATGGTTCCAGGGCAGGGCGCTCTGGGTATTCTCCACTGCATATCTTGAGATAGAGAAGAGGCCTGAGTATTTTGAGGCGGCAAGGCTCATTGCCTCATTCATAGACAGACATTGCTTTGACAGCGACGGAAGGATGTTCTTCCGTGTCACAGCTGACGGACGCCCCGTGATAAAGCGCATAAGGTATTTCTTCAGTGAGACTTTCGCTGCGATCGGGTATGCAGCCTATGCAAGGGCCTCAGGCGATGAGTCGTATAAGGCAAAGGCTCTTGAGGTTTATGAGAATGCAAAGCGGGTCCGGAACACGCCGGGTATCCTCGTGCCTAAGTTCGACCCTGAGGTACGCCCGATGCGGGGCCATGCTGATTCAATGATAATGATCAATGTCATTTCAGAGCTCAGGAAGGCGCTGCCGGAGAAGGAGGAGTATCTCACAGCTGAGATAGACAGGGAGATCGCCGACTGCAGGCGCTATTTCATCAGGCCGGAGATGAGGACGGTGCTTGAGACTGTAGGACCCGACGGGGAACTGCTTCTTGATCATTTCGAGGGCAGGATCGTCAATCCTGGCCATGCCATCGAGGGGGCGTGGTTCATCATGGAGGAGGGAAGGCGCCGCGGTTCTGAGGAGTATATCCGAACCGGCCTCGATGTGCTCGACTGGATGTGGGACGCAGGCTGGGACAGCGAGTACGGCGGAGGAATAATCCAGTACCGCGATGCCGTGGGAAAGAGCCTTTCTGAGTACCATCAGGACATGAAGTTCTGGTGGCCGCAGACGGAGGCTGTCATCGCCAACCTGATGGCTTACTCAATAACAGGGGACATGAAGTATCTTGAACACTTCCGCTTGGTTGATGAGTATATCTCCGCAAGATTCCTCGACAGGGAGTATGGAGAGTGGTTCGGCTATTTCCACCGCGACGGAACGCTTGCGACCGCCCTCAAGGGCAATCTTTACAAAGGTCCGTTCCATGTGCCGCGCATGTACATGAAAGCAATTGAGATCCTCAGCAGGATCGGGTGAGCAAAGGGGGCTGCGGCCCCCTCTTCTTATGCAGTTTATCATCAGATCCGGCCCCGGGATGCTTGTCATTCAATTTTTCATTGCGCATTCGGGAATCGGTGATAGAATCAGATTAATCGATTAATCACAAAAGGAGGAGATTATGAGAGCAACTTTCAGAATGAAAGCGGTATGCGCTTTCCTTGCGCTCGTACTTCTTGCGCTTCCTGTAATTGCACAGGGCAGCACCGAAAGCTCCGCAGCCCCGTCCGGCCCGGTGGAGATCAAGATCGCTACATGGACAAGCAATCCAGATCAGATAGCCCTGCTTCAGAGCTTCGTAGATGAATTCGCTGCAAAGGAGGGCATCGAGATAGAGTCAGAGTTCGAATCAATTGATTTCGGCGAGTACAACACGAAGCTCTCCCTCGAGCTGCAGGGATCCGAGGCTCCGGATGTTTTCTGGGTTCTCGAGACATCCGCTCCGGCTTTCATCCAGTCAGGCCTGCTCGCTGAGCTCGATGAGGCTCTTGCTGAGTACAATCCTGATGATTTCTCCGCAAAGGCGATGGAGCTCTGGCAGAATGGCGGAAAGACATATGCCGTACCGTTCTCGACCAGCCCGTTCTTCATCCTCTACAATGCTGACCTTTTTGCTGCAGCCGGAGCTCCCACTCCTGAGCAGCTTGTGGCTGAGGGCAACTGGAACTGGGATACATTCCGCTCCGTAAGCAAGGCCGTCAAGGATGCCACAGGAGTATGGGGATACCAGACTGTAGACGGCGGCGGATATGATGTCAGGATCCTTCACAACCTCTGCCCGATCATCCGTTCCTATGGCGGCGATGCCTGGACAAGCGACGGTCAGATCCTCATCAACACACCGGAATCCGTAGCTGCAGTCCAGCTCTTCCATGACATGGTTTATGTGGATGGTTCCGTTGTTCCTCCTGGAGATCAGAGCAACTTCTTCGCAGGATCTGCTGCGATGACTGCCGCCCAGGTATCCAGAGTCTCGAACCTCGCTGATGCTGATTTCGCATGGGGCGTCGCCCCGATGCCGGCAGGGCCGATGGGCGATGTTCCTATCATCGGGCAGGCTGGAATCGGCGCATTCAGCAAGGGAGAGAACGTCGAGATCGCAAAGAAGCTCGTTGCCTACATGACCAATGAGGATTGTGTGGCCCGCATGGCCGGAATCTGGCCGCCTGCAAGGAAGAGCGTGCTTGAGTCGCCTGACTTCCTCGCTTCGCAGCCTCTTCTCACCGAGGATCAGATGTCTGTTGCTGTCGCTTCCTCAATCGAGACCGGAAGGGTTCTCCCGTCCCATGTGATGTATCCGCAGATCGAAGTCGAATCCAGGATCGTGTGGGACAGGCTCTGGACTCCGGATGCCGATGTTCAGGCTGTGCTTGATGCGGTTGCCGACGTCTACGCCAAATACATCAACTGATTGAAAGGGGAGGAACCATGCGCTTGAAGCAATCTAGGCTCGCAAGAGGAGAAGCGTTGACAGGATATCTTTTCATCCTGCCTCAGATGCTGGGATTCCTGATTCTGGTGCTGGTTCCTCTTGTAATGGTTTTCGTCTATTCCTTTGAGTCCCGCAACCTCCTTTTCGGGAATATGGGATTCGCAGGACTGGATAATTACAGGACACTCGTGGAAGATGATCTTTTCTACATGACGCTGAAGAACACGATCATCTTCTCACTTGGTGTCGTTCCTCTCAACCTCGTGCTTTCGCTTGCGCTCGCCCTGTACCTCGGGGCGAATGCTGCGGGGGCCAGGGTCGTGAGGAGTGTCATTTTCCTGCCGGTAATAACCTCCGGAGTCGCCTGGGCGATCGTTTTCAAATATCTTTTCCAGGGGGGGGAAGCCGGACCGATAAATTACATACTCTCGTTCATCGGGATAGAAGGGCCGAACTGGCTCCACGAGAAGGGCTGGGCAATGACAGCCGTTGTCATCTCCAGAGTCCTGAAGAATCTCGGTATGAACGTGCTGATCTTCATGGGTGCCGTTATGAATCTTCCGCAGGATGTTCTCGAGGCAGGGAAGATAGACGGCGCGACGAAACCCGTTCTTTTCTGGAAGATAAAACTCCCTCTTCTGATGCCGTCGATTCTCATGGTGATGATTGTGACGGTGATCGGTTCCATGAGGGTCTTCGATACGATAAAGCTCATGACCGACGGCGGTCCGGAAGGCTCTACGATGGTGCTTGTCTACTACATCTACCATCAGGCTTTCAAGACATTCAACATCGGTTACGCTTCGGCTGTGGCGGTGGTTCTGTTCCTGATAGTCCTGCTGCTCACGATCATCCAGTGGTCGCTCAGGAGGAAGGCATCGTATTATGAAGACTAGAATCGCACAGAAAACAATCTATTACATCGTTGTTGCCCTGATCGTGGTCGTATTCATCTATCCGTTCTGGTGGATGGTCACGAACTCGCTCAACTCGATCAATGAGATATTCGGCAAGCCCACGCTTCTGCCCAAGTCGTGGATGTGGCATAACTACATTGAGATTTTCCAGGTACAGCCGTTTGCAAGGCATTACCTGAACACAATAATGGTCGCAGTGCTGGGAACTGCGGGAAACGTCTTCATCTCGGCGCTTTCAGGATATGCGTTCGCACGTCTGAGGTTCCCCGGCCGTTCCGCGCTTTTCATCCTGCTTCTCACAGCCCTGATGATGCCGATCGAGGTCACGATTGTTCCGATGTACTTCATGATGAACAACATCGGGGCGAATGACACCCTCGTTCCCCTGATCCTCATTCCTGTGTTCTGCTCGCAGGGAGCGTTCTCCGCCTTCATGCTCCGTCAGCATTACATAACGGTTCCCAAGGAGCTTGAGGAAGCTGCGAGGCTTGACGGGTTGAGGCCCGCGGGAATCTTCTTCCGCATCATGCTCCCGATATCGGTGCCGGTGCTCAGTTCTGCCGCGATCCTGGCATTCCTCTCAGTCTGGAACATGTATCTCGAGCCGCTTGTGTTTGTTTCCAGCCTGGATAAATTCACACTGCCGCTTTCGCTCTCGAACTTCAATGACACCTACGGGCTTCCGCAGTGGAACCTGCAGCTGGCGGCGACTACACTGTCTGTCATTCCGGTGATGATCTTCTACCTCATCTTCCAGAACAAGATATCGAACGCGATGGTCACATCGGGAATGAAATAAGGAGTCTTAAATGAATAATGATCATACTGTTCTTGAATATGATGTGGTGATTGCCGGAGGAGGCATCGCCGGCTCTCTCGCTGCTGTGGCTTCGGCACGCCATGGTGCCAGGACGCTCCTGGTGGAGGAGACAGGGTTCCTCGGCGGTTCCCTCACTGTCTGCGGGACAGGTCCTATGATGACATTCCATGCCGGTGATAAGCAGGTGATAAAGGGGCTCGGAGAGGAACTCATAAACAGGCTGAAGGAGAAGAACCTCTCTCCCGGACATACTGTTGACAGCACGGGATATACTTATACCGTGACTCCTTTCGATGCCGAGGGCCTGAAGCGCGAGCTTGAGCTCATGGTGACTGAGAGCGGGGCAGAGATACTCTATCATGCGAAGCTGATAAGCGCTTGTGTGAGCGGCGGCAGGGCAGATTCCATCACCGTTTCCTCAATGGGTGTCAGGATTGAGATAAAAGGCAGGGTCTTCATAGATTCTACAGGGGATGCGACTCTTCTTAAGCTCTCCGGTGTTCCCGTTTCATCCGGAAGAGACAGTGACGGAGCTAATCAGCCCATGACGATGAACTTCAAGCTCTCCGGTGTCGACATACCTCTGATCCGCTCGATAATGGAGAAGGATGTTGAGCTGTTCCCGTTCCTGAAAAAACATCCCAAAGGACTGGAGAAAGAGGCTTCAAGGCTCTCAATTTCGGGGTTCCAGGACATCATGAAGGAAGGGATTGCCTCCGGGGAACTGGATATAGACAGGGATATAGTGCTCTGCTTTGAGACGAACAATTTCAACGAGGTCATCGTGAACATGACACGAATCCACAGCCTCGATCCGCTGAATCCCTTCGATATCTCCAGAGCCGAGACGGAGGGAAGGCGGCAGGTCTGGGAGATGTATGCGTTCCTGAGAAAGCATGTGCCCGGTTTTGCCTCTTCCGTGCTAATCTCGTCCGGCCCCCGCATAGGAGTCAGAAGCTCCGGCCGCATGAACGGTGTCTATTCGCTGACCGCTGATGATATCCTCTCTGAGACGAAATTCGCTGACGGCATTGCCTGCTGCGGCTATCCCATCGACATTCATTCCGATGGTGCCGAGACAAAGAGCACATTCCTCAGATGGGGAGGCTATTACTCGATACCGTACCGCTGTCTCATAAACAGCACGGTCAGCAATATAATGGCTGCCGGACGCGATATCTCCTGCACTTTTGAGGCGCATGCATCGCTTCGTGTGAGTCCCTGCTGCACTGCCACAGGGCAGGCTGCAGGCACTGCTGCCGCGATGGCTGCAGCTTCAGGCCTCTCTCCTCTTGATGTGGATACGGGCAGCCTGAGGGATAATCTCAGGAAGGACGGTGCGATTGTTGAATAGGAGGATAACTCTCTCGGATGTGGCATCGGCTGCCGGCGTGTCAGCAGCGACAGCCTCAGCCGTACTGAGCGGAAAGGAGGGGCAGAGCATAAGGGTGAGCCGTGAACGGCGCCGGGCCATCCTCGATGCAGCTGCTTCCCTCGGATATGTTCCCAATACCGCTGCCCAGCAGCTGAAGGCCGGCGATGACAACCATATCATCGCGGTTTTCACCTATGAGAACATTTTCCCCGCTGATCCGAGGAGTGAGTTCTACCTTTTCTTCGCAGGCATCCAGCAGGAAGCCGAGAGGGAGGGGTATGATATCCTGATCCTCAATAACTGGGGCCGGGACAAATCCCGCAGCTCCAGGATAAGGCTGGCAGCCGGTGCGATAATGATCGGCGTCACGAGGGATGACCGTCATATAACCTCGCTTGTGAAGCAGGATTTTCCCCTTGTCTTTGTTGGGCGGCGGGAAATAGGCAGCGGCCTTCCCGTCCGCTGGGTGACCTTTGACTATGAGAAGGCAGTAGGGCGGATCGTGGAGCTTGTCGCACCGTTCGCATCCGGCAGTATCGTTTATGTCTCTTCTCCTCTCTCTTCTGCGGAGCCATCGGAAGACAAGAGCATTTTCCTCCATAATGCATGTGCCCGGATGGGAATAAAGGTCATTGATATGATCATCACGGACAGTGTCTCTCCTCAGCAGCTTGCAGCTGTCCTGGAGGCCGGTGCTGTCGTGTTCGACAGGCTTTTCATCGCGGATATCTTCACCTCAGCATTCCGCGGACACGGCATCTCCATCGGCAAGGATATCCATGGGGCTATCCTGGAGGATGACTGGACAGGCACGCATGGAGAGTGGACCGTATGGGAGAACAGGAGACTCGATCTCGGAGCGCTCTCAGCCAAGTATCTGATCTCCCTCCTTGCCGGAAAGGATGAGACTCCGGCTCCTGTATCGATGCCGGTGATAGTAAGGCAGAGCGCAATGTGACTCAGGACTTCTGCAGGGCCCTTATCTTCGCCATGTAGTGGTTCTTCATATCGTTCTCAAAATCTTTGTCACAG
>CASEZU010000035.1 GCA_949292445.1 uncultured Spirochaetales bacterium
CACCCTGCTCTGTCTCATGCTCTGCTATGACAGAAGAGGGCTCAGGCCACGAATCTCCTACGGCTACATCGCTTCCGTTGCCGATGATTACTGGGGTGTTGGACTCAATATGCTGGAGGACATCATCTATCCTCTGGGAGTAAACATGCATGAGGCAATAGCGCTTCTGGAGATGAAGGGCCCCGAGGCTCTTGCTGAACTGGAAGCGTCTGAGTGTTTTGTACCTGTGGTGCATGAGAGGAAGCTGCTTCTGAGGGTGATACAGGCCCTGATGGCGGAGAGGACGGGATCAGGGTGCTGCAGGGCAATGATGGGAAGGAGGATCGGGAATGGGATAGACAGGGTCGGTGTTGACTTCCGCAGCAAGGCGAAGACGATCTCGATGCACAAGGTGGAGGAATACTCAGCTGCGGCGGGAATAACGCTCTCTGATGCTTTCAGAAGATACTTCGAGCTTTACTCCGGTGATGAGGAGAAAGTGAACTACAAGGCGTATCCGATTTCAAACAAACAAAGGCCGGAGATATTGTCTTTTTGACAATCATAGTTATATTCTCATGGTGTCAGATCAGATTGTAGTATTCAGAGTGGCTCACTCCCGATCGGGCTGTCTTTTCTATACCACCGACCTTCTGACCGGGATGCGTGTCCACCCTTAGGACAAAGGCATCCCTTTTTTCTCATAACATGATGATGTTTTTGCGCGTAGAATCATAAGCGGAGGGACAAGGAATGAGAAAAAAAGCAATGGTGGTATCAGCGCTGCTGCTCATGCTGCTGTCCGGCTGCGGTTTCATTCCGGTAATTGCTGCAGATTCAGTCATCGTCGTAAATCCCACGGACGCTCCCGTCAGAGTCGTATACAGCCTCGGCGGCAGATACGGGGAGATACTGATGAATCCGGAAACCGAATCAAGGATAATCGTAGATCCGCTGGATTACGGAGAGAGAATCACCATATAGGTTCATGGCCTCTATTACTCATCCAGCTATATTCTCAGGGGATACATCAGAGGAAATGAACGCATTATATTGCAGCCGGACATGTCACTTATCGCAATAAGGAACATGACAAGCTACACGATGGAAGAAGCGTATGTCGGCAGCAATACAGCAGCCTACAGAGCTGATAATACCCTGAAATATGGTAGTATACGCCCGGGAGAGACTGTCTTTCTGAAGTATTACGGTAATGCTGCCGGACTTACCGCAGGTTATCCTGAGTGCAGGATCAGGACATCCGTATCAGGCGGGATCATAAGGAGGAAGCCCGTGACCGTAACAGTTCCGTACCGGGGAGACATGGCTGTTGTCACATTCACGGATTCAGATATCCTCTAGCATAGCTCTTGCAACAGAGTGCGAGAGCATGTATTATAGTCCCGTTGACTTCGGGCGCGTAGCTCAGCGGGAGAGCATTACCTTCACACGGTAGGGGTCAGCAGTTCGATCCTGCTCGCGCCCATCGTTTCGGACCGGAGGAGATTCGAGAGAATCTCCTTTTTTCATGCCGGAAAGGCCATCAGCATTCCTGTAGTTGATACAAGCGCTATCACGATGGCAAGGATCATCGGCCCTTTGAGCAGCGAGCATATGAAAGCCGCGGTAACACCTATAAGCCCTGCATACCACATGGCTCCGAAATCAGTGAGCGCCAGAGGGAAGATCAGGGCTCCGAGGGCTGCTACAGGAAGCAGCATCATGCACTTTCTGAGGAAACGGGGCAGCCTGGAGAGCGCAGAAGAGGCAAAGAAAGGTATTATCCTAGGCAGCAGTGTCACAGCCGCGCAGGAAAGTATCATCAAGAGCTTATTCAATTCCAACCTCCTCATCAGTGTATATTAGAGCGCCGAAGATTGTGGCGGTTATCATCGATATCAGGAATGAAAGTCCGGTGGAAAGACCTGCGGCAAGGATAAGAAGGGAATTGAGCAGCGCCGATACAGCCGCGACAAGAAGCGCTTTTGCACCCCGCCCTGTCTCAGATCCGAGAAGCGACGCAAACATGGCATAGACTGTTATGACCGCGGCTTTCTGCACGACTTCAGGAAGGAACGTGCCTCCCAGGAATCCTATTGCGGTCCCGCTCACCCAGCCGACATATGAGGTGAATATCAGGCCGGCCATATAGCTGTATGAGAGCTTCCGCCCCTTGAACGATGCAACAGTGAAGACCTCATCCACCGTACCGAACCCGCACATTATGCGCCCTGCGACAGACTCTGGATCCGCAAGGCGCTGCGACAGTGATGACGCCATGAAAATATAGCGGCTGTTGATGAAGAATACGGAGACGATTATCGACAAAAGCAGGGATCCCGCATTGTAGAGGTTCATCATCAGGAACTGTCCTGAACCGGCGAATGTCACCATGCTCGTAAGGACGCCTTCGACAAAAGTGAAGCCGCTTGTCCGTGTCAGCAGGCCAAAAGCCAGCGCTGTCGTGAAGTACCCCAGGAAGATCGGGAAACCGTCTCTTATCCCCTCCCTGATCTCCTTGCCGTCAATGCTCATAATCACCTCCGAGACGGAGTGCCGCTTCTGTACCGTCAACCGCAGCGGAGACAATGCCTCCCGCATATCCTGCCCCTTCTCCTGCAGGATAAAGCCCCCTGCCCTGCTTCATCAGGCTGTCACGCAGGATGCGGACAGGGGATGATGTCCTTGTCTCAGGAGCAATGATCAGAGCCTCATGCGTCAGGAAGCGGCCGCGGGTCATCCTATCGAATGCCCTGAATCCTTCCCTGAGGGATGAGGCTATCACAGAAGGCAGCACATCATCCATCCTTGCAGGCACCAGAGGACGTGGATAGCTGGTTTCGGGGAAAGAACGGGAGATACGATCGCAGACAAAATCATCCATGCGCTGTGCCGGTGCGGCAAATCCGGGATTGAAACAGTCCCGCTCTATTTTCTCCACGAAACGGAGCATCGCGAACGGATCGCTTTCAGGAAGCTCCTCCTTCCTGAGTTCCACGATCATGCCGCTGTTCGCCCAGCGGCTCCCCCTGAGGTGGGATGACATGCCATTGACCACCTGATGCCCCTCTTCCGAGGCTGCCGGGACGATCACACCTCCCGGGCACATGCAGAATGAATAGACCCCCCTGCCGCCCGTCTGCGTGACAAAGGAGTACGAAGCAGCGGGAAGAAAGCGACCCCTGCCATCTGCAGAGTGATACTGGATTGAGTCGATGAGTGGCTGAGGATGCTCCAGCCGCACTCCCGCTGCGGTGCTCTTGGCCTCGAAGGAGTATCCTGAATCATGAAGTGAGTAGTAGATATCTTTCGCGCTGTGCCCGGTGGCAAGAATCACAGGCCCCATGTAGCTGCTGCCATCAGCGCACTCGGTACCTGCAGTGTCGTCACTGGATCCGAGAAGCCTTGTCACTCTCTTCCCGAAGTGGATCTCACCGCCGTGGGAGATTATCGTATTCCTGATATTCTCTATTATATATGGAAGCCTGTCCGTCCCTATGTGGGGATGGCTCTCATAGAGTATGGACTCATCTGCGCCATGCTGCACGAGAAGCCTGAGTACTTTGCCCGCATCCCCTCTCTTGAGGCTTCTGGTATAGAGCTTGCCGTCAGAGAAAGCCCCCGCGCCTCCCTCACCGAAGGCATAATTGGATTCTGGATCGAGAATACCTTCCCGGGAGAGCCTGGCAGTGTCCCGCAGGCGCGAATGGACATCCTTTCCCCGCTCAAGGACCACCGGCTTTATCCCGTTCTCAAGCAGGGAGAGGGCCGCAAACATGCCTGCCGGACCGAATCCCACGACAACTGCCTGAAGCCGGGAATGGGAGACATCAGGGAAACTGACAGGAACGAAGAGAGGAGGAACCGCCTCTCCTATATAGACATCAGCGGTGATGGAGATGCGCACATCTCGGCGGCGTGCATCGATACTTCGCCGCCGCATCCTCAGCCCTGTGATATCCGCAGTCCTGATCCGCAGTTTCCCCGCCGCAGCCCTCCGTATCATTCCATCAGATGCCGCCTCCGCAGGAGACAATGAGAGACTTATTTCCCTGACCATGCTCCGGATTTTATCAATATAACGTGACAGTTACCAGCAACACGGTTTTAGTGTACAATCCACGCGTGGTCGTTTTATCAGCAGAGAATCTGGCAAAGACAGTGAGGGATGAACCCCTCTTTGAAAACACAACCCTCGCTCTCGAAGAGGGAGAGAAGGTAGGAATAGTTGGCAGGAACGGCAGCGGCAAATCCACGTTCCTCAGATGCCTTATCGGGGACATCTATCCCGATGAGGGAAACGTGTCGATGAAGAACGGTGCAAATCCTGTACTGCTTGAACAGACTGTCTCATACCCGGAGGGAACGACAGTCTCCGGCTTCCTCTACCTGCAGAAAGGAAGGCCGCTGGAGATTCTGGATGCATACCAGAAAGCACTGGAGAGCGGAGATGAAAAGGAATATACAAGGCTCTCAGCCATCATTGAGAAAGAGGATCTCTGGGATATCGAGAGAAGATACGAGGCTGTGCTGACCGATCTTGGAGAGGATCTTGATCCGTCAACCCCCATGTCATCGCTCTCCGGAGGACAGCAGAAGAAAGCAGCTATCGCCAGGGCTCTTTCCGTGAATCCCGACATTCTCCTTCTCGACGAGCCGACGAACCACCTGGACATAAGGACTATCGAATACCTTGAGGCCTGGATAAAGGCAGCACAGGCCGCTGTGATAATCGTCACCCACGACAGACACATCCTGAACGAGTGCTGCTCCACGATCTGGGAACTGGACAGAAGGCATTTCTACAGGCATCCCGGATCATTCTCAGCCTATCTTGAGAGAAAGGCGGAAAGGCTGCGGATGGATGAAAAGCACGAGGCAAGGCTAGAGAACATACTCCGGCGCGAACTGGAGTGGCTTAAACGCGGTCCGAAAGCCAGGACAGGCAAGGACAAAGGACGGAAGGACAGGATCGAGGCAATGCTCGGCGAACGCAGCAGGCCAAGGGAGGACAGACCCCGGGATTTCCAGAGCGCGGAACGAAGGCTGGGAAAGAAGATTCTCGAAATAGAGGGCATTTCCAAAAGCTATGACGGGAAAAGCCTCTTCTCTGATTTCTCCTTCTCATTCGAGAAAGGACAGAAAATAGCCCTCATCGGTGACAACGGCAGCGGAAAATCCACGCTGCTCGACATCCTTGCCGGCCACACCGAACCGGATGAAGGCTCTGTCGACCGCGGCATCAACACAGTCTTCGGATACTATGACCAGCTTGGACGGGATCTGAAGAGCAGCAAGACAGTGATCGAGTATACCGAGGATATCGGGGAACGTGTCGTCATGGGTGACGGAGAGGAGGTTTCCGCCTCCCGGTTCCTGGAGCTTTTCGGTTTCCCCGTGCAGATGCAGCGCACTCCCATCGGGATGCTCAGCGGAGGTGAGAGGCGCCGTCTCTACCTCATAACCCGTCTTGTGATGAATCCGAATTTCCTCCTTTTCGATGAGCCGACAAATGATCTGGACATAGACACGATGGAGAGGCTTGAGGAGTACATAACCTCATTTCCCGGCTGCGCAGTGATCTCATCACATGACAGGACATTCCTCGACGTCACGACGGATATGACCTTTGTCATTGAAGACGGAAGCATAAACCTCTTCCCCGGAAGCTACTCCGAATGGAAGGAATACCGCAGCGATGAGGAAGCAGAAGCAAAGAAGGCGGCAGCAGCAAAGGAGAAATCCCAGCCCCGCCGGCCGCAGCGTGAGAAGAAAGGACTGACCTATAAGGAAATGAAGGAAAAGGAGGCACTCGAGGCGGAGATCGGAGAACTCGAAAATCTCATAGGAGATCTTGAGGCCTCATTCGCCACGGCGGAGGAAACACCGCTCGGAACGCTGCAGGAGCGGACACGTAAATACGAAGAAGCCAGAAAGGAGCTCGACGAGAAAACCGAACGCTGGATCGAGCTTGAGGATAAAGCTGCGGAATAATCATTCCTGATTTGGTATAAAGGAGGAAAAATGAATATAAACATTGCAGATACGCCAGAAGAACTTGGAAAGAGAGCCGCTTCCGCGATAGCCTCTC
>CASEZU010000036.1 GCA_949292445.1 uncultured Spirochaetales bacterium
CTCCGAAACAATATGTACATAAACTTCTTCGAGATAACGGCCCGGTAGCATAACGGAAGGAGGTGTGTCCACGACAACACTTACAATGCCTTCGTATTCTGAATAACCTGAATCAACTTTGATTATGTCACCACGATTGTCATAAACCGGAGTCCAGCTACTATCAACTTTATCAGCCTGACCGGTATCGTTATTTGCAACATAGGAAATCTTGATGCTGTTATCTGGAAGCACTCCATTAACAACCGCTTCAGAACCTGAATAAACCTCAGCGCTTGTAGAATTTGTCCCTGTGCATTTCACTGTATTCAGATACACATCAAATCCTATTGAATTAGTCGGGAGCTTAGGATCATTGTAGCCAAGCGATGAATGCACGAACCTGAATCCGTTTGCATCTGAATCGAAAGGATTATTGGAAGCGGAAAGGAACAGATTGTACGACACATTCGCTTCAGTCGACATGAAGTTTATGTCCGCGACATCTATCTCACGACCATAATTGTTCTTTATATCGATATTGGAAGCAGCCGCACGAGGCCTGACAACGAGGCTTGCAGTCTCCTCAAAGCCGCGGTCATTCGCTGAATAATAGCCACTGAGAGGAATGGTTATCTCATCAATTACTCCGCTTCCATTGCCCCACTCCACGCGCAGTGTGACAAGAGCATTGTAATCATCAGCTTCAACGAGATTATACTCTCTGCCATCCACCACAAGACGTCCGGTAGATGATACAGGTTCATCGAAAGGTAAAGCGAGAATGACATCAAACCACATAAACTGATAGACAGAAGGCAGGCCAAACGTCATATCGCTCACACCAACATCGTTCGGTTTCACATTCTCAGGAGCATTGACAGTAATTACATTATTCCCATCGCCAAGTATGAATATTGAAGGGGATGGAGAATATGTATTCGGTTCGTACCCTTGATCATTGGTATCATGAGACCAGCTGTATTTGCACACAAGGATTATCTCAAAGGTGCGCCTTGCTCCTTCGTTTGAAGTCGATTCAAAATAGAATCCATTCGGGCAGGAGGCAGTTACTGTAATTGGAGTATTTATCTGAGAATTATTCCAATTTCCAAAAAGTAGTGGGCCCTCCCACTCTGATCGCATATTATAAACACCACCAATAGCAATCATCTGACGGTATCCGTAATAATCGTGGGAATCAAAAGTGGCACCGTTATCATAATTCCACCATTCATATCCACCCTGAAATTCCTGGCTGGCCATATTAATCCCGAAACCACCGTTTCTCGGGGCTATCGCAGCTCTGAGATCAGAACTTGGTTCAGGTGCTCCGACAAGTGTCTGGAAATTGAGAAGAAGGATGATAGATAGGAAAAGAGTCAGCTTTCTCATACCTGCACCCCCTCATCTGGCATGATTGTTATCACGACATCGGCACCATACTCTCCGGGAGGAATGGAGGTATCATCGGATGTGCTGATGAAATTCGAGGTTTCCTGATCGAACATGAAGTATATGTATCCGTTTACGGAACCGAGGAATGTATCCTCATCATTTGAAATGGAAGGTGTCCACACAACACTCTCCGCGCTCCTGCTCCTGAAACTGAACTCCTCCTGATGCCCGACAGATGTCCCGTTTTCATAGGAACCGATAGTCACATTGAAGTTGAGGATGTAATGGAGGCTTTCTTCTGTTGACTCCCCGCCAAGGTGCGTCATCTCCGGCCCTGATATCTCCAGAGTAAACGGAGTATTGGAAATGAGATCGATAGTGGCGATGCGCCTGCCATCAGGAGTGGCTCCATACTGCACAAGCCTCTCCTCGATATCAAACGGCATGCCTGCGATGTAAGCATTGGACTGTGCCGGTATCTCCTTTACGGAAACCTCCATGCTTTCCCCATAGCCTGCCTGAAGGGAGAATGAATCAGAACGTACGGGAACATAAGCAGCGCCTGCAGGCATGCAGAATGAAACAAGGATAGCCAATGCAATTGAAATCACTCTATACATTTCAGTTCCACCTTCACCTCTGCCAGATATTCATCTGTGCTGACTTCCGAACCACGGTAGACATTGCTGTCAACCATCATCGCAACCGCGCCCCTATGAACCCACTCGGGTACAACAGATGACGTCGACTGCTCCACCTTCCACCGCGATGACAGAGTATCCTCGCCTGTCCGGACAATTATTTCTTTGCTGCTTGAGACACTGCTGATCGTTGCCCCGTTATATGAGCTTGAAGCCGCAGCAGGGAATACATAAGAAAGGTTCCCGAGATCGTATCTTGCAGGGATCATGTCACCGCTCTCATCACTCCTCAGCGGTGACACAGTCAATGCTATTTCGTAAGTACCGGCAGTATTGCCGACGATACGGTATGAGAAGACGACACGCTCTGGAAATGTATCTGACTGAGGCTTATCAATATCCGAGCTGAGGAGCATCTCCACATGCGGTGACAGGTCTATCACCTCTCCGCCCTGAATGATGGCGAGCGATTCATAGAGCGCATCAGTGATGACAATTTTCAGATAGTCTTCCGGACCTGTCTTGTATGCCCTTATGTTAAGTACATTAGGAGCATCTGCCTGAACCTCCTCATCTGCGGCAGATATGAATGACAGAGGAATGAGCATCAGGAGGAGGATCATCAGCTTTCTCATACTGCGGCACCTCCATAAAGCATTGTGAAAAAGTCATCCTGCCCCATGAACGACACTATCGGCATTGCTGTCTCAAGTGAATAAATTTCCGGCATTATCTCTGCTGCGGTGAATTCACTGCTCCCTAGCATCTGAAGCATGCCGAGATTTGATGAGCTGTCCTCAACAGAGAAGCGCACGAGCAGCCATTCATCGCCGTAATTCACATCGAACGCATACTCTCCCGGAGTGAGTGAAGGAGATACGAAACGTCCGTCGCTGTCGGAGAAAATGTATTCGTCAGTAGCCTCAAGGACGCCATCGTTGATCTTGTAAAGCGGCGACGAACCATTGAGCCATGGCATTCCGTCAGGAAGGATCACGACACCGGAAGCGGAATAAGTATTCTCAGCGCTGAGCCTCAGCACATAGCCGGTACGTGATGAAGCAGGAATATTCACGGGATATGAACCGCTTGCGGAGAATGAGGAATCACCCTGGCTGTAGACTATGAAGCTATCTGAAACAGATGAAGAGGAAAGCCTGTCATACAGGGAAACTCCGAAGAGTGAACTCACCTCGTCCATTGAGGAACTTCCAGCTTTTCCGATGAATACCTCATTTCCCTCGAGCGCACCTGACTGGGTTATCAGGACATAGTTAGAAGGAATATGTGAGCTGAAGGCCATGACGCCGTCTGCGAAGACACTTGAAGTGCGCAGCGTGAAATCAGCTCCGAGCCTGGAGAAGACGTCTCCGGAAGATACTCCGAGATCAACATCGATGAAATCTCCGGAATAGCTGTAATCTGCATCGAGCCTGTAATCACGGATATCAATGAGGTCATATGTATCAGCAGTGACAGATGCTGAATGCCTGCCGCTGATGTATCTTGCCTCCACAGACGATGATGTGTCGCTTATCACAGCATTGACATTTGTCTTTCCGAAGCGGAACGTTGCTGAGAGACGGCCATGCATGAATGGAGAACCTGTTCCCGTGCCGCCTATGTTCATGGATTCTGAGAGCCATATGTCCCTGGATATTGATACATTGGCAGAGGCAGATACAGACCAGCTGCTTCTGTCAATATTATCGGTATAGAGACTGCCGCTTGCTGAAAGCGTCCATCCCATTATTCCCAAACGCCCGGAAACCGAGGCATTCAGTCCTATCCTGTGCCTGTCTGCCACATTGAGTTCATGGGGAGAGGAATAATTTGCTCCGAGAGATATCGAGCTGAGCGGTACCCATCCCGTCTGAATCTGATGTCCGATATTCGCATAGATACCGGGAATATTCCATGTCCCGTCAGCATCCGTCTTTTCCGTCACATTGAATCCATATCGCGTCGTACCGATCACATTCGCATGAGTGAATTCCATCGCGAGCTTCATGTTAGGACGGAAACCTGCAGCCTCTGAGGGGCTGTTCTGCAGGGCCAGTGTCGTATCCATCGTCAGGTTTGATGTAAGGCCCGTTCTCAGATAAGAGGAGAGAACAAGATCACGGAGATCATACTCTATGCTCCTGCCATTCCAGAGAGGTATCCTGAATGCTGCCGCTGCCTTTGCGGATGACGAATTCACAAGACGCCGGCCTGTGACCAGTGAGGCACCGTAATAAACTTCCCCCGGTGCAAGAAGCGATGAAGAGTAAAGGATATCGAGATCAATCTCCTCGGTCTCGGATCCATCCAGAGGGCTGATCCTTATAGTGATCCTGTTCGCTCCGGAATAAAGCACGAAATCGCGAAGGCGGTATGTTCCGACATCAAGTGTGCGGCGAAATATCTCCCTCCTCTCATTGAGAATCTGAACCTCAGATGGTTTGTCGATCACAAGGAGCTGCTCATGCTGGCTGGGCCGCCTGTATCCTTCCGGTGCATAGGAATAGCTTCTGTCGAAACGCACACCTATGGAAGTTCCGCGGGGATTGAGAAGATCGGAAGAGACATTGCCCCATGTAAGGCGCATAAGCGCTTCCGGTATGTCATAACGGAATCTGTAGGAACCAATGGCAAACCGGAAATAATCAATTCCGAAATTCATGTAATAGTTGAAATCAAGATAGAGGTCATACAGACGGGCCTCATTGGAAGATGAGAAAGTGAAATCGAGCCCGTCGAGAGGTCTGGCTGACATGAAATCAGTCATACGGCCGGAAAGGGAATAGGATGATGCAAGGGTGAAAACAGCAGGTTCTATATCCATTCCATCTGATATCGGGCGAGAACGCCTCCTGACACCGGACGAACCGCTTATGCTGAGAATCTGCACGGGCATGTCCCCAGGATCGAATGACAGTCCGACCTTATAATCCACGCTGTCGAAGGAAACGCCAATGCCACACTCTTCCAGATAAGACAGCAGAACAGCAGCACCGGCATGAGTGAAGATCCTGTCGAATGCCTCATCCGTGATCGTATCGGAAAGATAATCTCCAAGTTCCGCTACAGAAAGAGAGGGCTCTCCATCCTGAACATATACCGTTATGGGACCTGTATAATTCCCATTGATCGAGAGATCCATGTAGTACGTTCCATCCTCAAGCTCGAGCTCATCCTCGCCTGCGATGTAGAATGTGGCCCAGAAATCCGCCTCTTCCTGAGTCATGCCTGAGAAGAAGCTGTCTGCGGAAAGTTCTTCTGTTTCAGGCTCTGCAGGAACAGGCTCGATTTTATCTTCCTCAGGTGGCAGGATGATTGACTTCTCATCGCGCGGCTGCAGCTCTATGACTGTCACATCCTCAGGAATTGAGACTGTCTCTGACAGCGCATCAGGAGCTTCCGGCACAGCAGGCTGGCTCTTGCCGCCTTTGAGACTGATTACCGTCTCTGTCTCCACACCGTAAACCGTGAAGAACAAGTCGGGAGCAGAAGGGATAGAGAACGGCTCAGCTTCTTCATAAGTCTCCTTCAACTGTTTGGTATGAGGCTTTTCTGCTGTGGGGGTGATTTCTGTCTCTGCAATGTCTTCGAAGGCCACTATCTCCGTCGGCCCATCCGCTCCGCCTATTAATGGAAGAACATCTGCCTGCTCCTCCCTAACAGGTGAAGTTTCTCCATCCTCATCTGAGTCGCTCAGGAAGAGGATGTATGCTATCCCGCCAAGGAAGAAGACGAGAACGCCGAGCGAGAAGACAAGCAGAGCCGTTCTCTTCGTGTTATACGTACTGCCTGAAAGAGAGACATTCATCAGTACGGATGACATGAGGAGAATGACATAGCCTAAGAACACAGCAAGGCCCTGCCCTAAGTTCTTCTGGAACAGGGCAAGAACTGCTGTAAGGCCCGCAGTCGAGGCAGATAATGAGATGATGAGGATACGCCGGAGTTTACTCCGTCTTTCAGACGCAGACATGGGTTTGTTCTCCAGATATTCTCTTTAAGCTGAATACTCGTAGTCGTAGCTCACCGAAGCCGTTATCGTATCGGTGCCGGCAAGAACGGCAGGCATGTCGATAATTGTCCTCAGACGCGAATCAGCAAGAAGGTTCTGCCCGCTGACCGCTTCCAGTTCCTCTGCAGTGAGACTGTACAAACTCCCGTCATTTCCGGAAAGAGTCACCGCGATGTCGTTGAGCATCTGGTGTACGCTTCCCGTGTTCTCCAGGACAATCTCGAGCCTCCCATCATCTGTGGAAGAAACTGTCGGAGTGACATTCTCCACAACCCTTGACGGGCGCACATAGGCACTTGTGGAGTACACGAAGAGGAAGGAGATCATCTGTCCCGCCTCTTCCTCCTGCGCACCGCGCGGCATCGGAATCTGCTCTGAGATTATTCTGAATGAAAGCTCCCTTGTGACAGTCTGCGGCCAGCGGTACTGGACACGCACAAGCTGCGTGGATCGGGCCGTATGATCATACGGCTGGGCTGGATGGAGAAATAAGCTGATCCATCCTGATTATTCTCATTGCCGTCGATATCAATGATCCTCTGCTACGCCCTCACTTAGATGGCAATCGGAGCATCGGAATCGTTGACAATGGTATAGACCTTGGCGCTTCCGGCGCCAGTCGGGTCATAAGTTACATTCAGCGGTGACAGCTGATAAGCCATCAGCGCGAATGGCAGAAGCAGCAGCACAAGAACTGCCGCCGCACGCTTAGAAAACATGCACGTCTCTCCCTTACAGGAGCTTTCGCCCCAAAGACATGGCTTGCTCTAAACGCAGATAAGTATCCTTTTAAGATACCCCCCCCCTGCTCATTTTCAAAGGTTTCCGGAACTCCCGATTCCATCCGCCTCAAGCAGGACCAGAGCATACTGGGAAGAGGAAGGAGAACAAGTGCACATATCTGCGCTTACCGACCTTCCTTCTGCAAACTGGACACCCCTTCCAGCTAACAGAATCATTGTACGACTGCACCTTATACAAGTAAAGCCTTTATGGCAAGCGGTTTTCCATGAAAACTGCTTTTTATCCGATGAATACGGATATTTCATTGCAGATCATCACTTTCCGCCCTTCCAGCCATTCTGGATACAGTGTTCCAGTATTCCCTGCAGAAACTCTCCGGAGCGACAGGTTCGGCCTCAGAGCCGAATGACAGGAGTCTCGCAAGCAGTTCAACCGGGCTCGCTGCCGGTATTGAAAGCTCATAGCTGCCGTCTATCCATCGTCCTTTCTGCTCAGGATGCCAGACTTCTGAGGAAACCCTTATCCCGGCATCTCCTGAGAACCTCATCGTATACCATTCGGGCTCATCAGGGCCGATGAATATGCCGTATGAGGCTTCCAGCAGATTGTCTATTGCCATATTGGAACTGACCTGACGCTGAGGAGACACCTCAACCTTCTCCGCACGCGAAAGACGGAATGTCCTGATTCCATGACGCCCTCTGTCATAGGCAAGAAGGTACCAGAACCCCTGGTAATTCACCAGTTTCAGAGGATCGGCATGCCTCTCCTCTGCGGCGGAGTCCGGAGTCTTCCTGTAGACAATGTAGAGGCTGAGGCCCTTGTCGAAGGCCTCGAATACAGGGGAGAGCCACTTCTCATCTTCACCATGGCTCCGCACCGGAGTGCGGTAATCGATATGGGAGAGAATGCGCCGCATCGACTGCGGCAGGGCACTGTCTATCTCATCCTTCCCCACCATGCTCCCGGCCATGGCACCCATGACGGCGAATGAGACAAGCATCTGTTCCCTCCAGCCGGAGAGGATATCCTCGCCTGCTGCCAGCCGGTAGGCCATCAGCTTCCTGTCGTAGACGATCATCTCAGGATCAGGGAGTATCCTGTAACGCACATATTCAATATCCCTTCCGGCCTGCCTTGTGGAGATCTCATAGCGGTCGGCGATGTCAGAAAGCCTGATGCTTCCGTTCTCACGCGACAGCTGGTAGAGGATGTCAAAGACACGTTCAGTCTGGCTCATGACAGGATTATCCCCGGTAAAAGAGTGAAAGAAAAGTCCCGGACGGATCCGGGACCTGAGCGTCAAATGCTCTCAGCTCATGCCTTGAGGTTCTTCTCAAGCGTATCGAGCATCTCTGCAAGCTCCTTCGGAAGGTGCTTGCCGAACTTCGGATAGTGGTTGGTCCTGATATCCTCGACCTCCCTGAGCCATCCCTCTGTATCGACCTTGAGAAGCTCTGCCATATCTGCCTCGGAGACTCCCTTCGGCCTGTCGATCGCATCGACTGTAGGCATGATTCCGATCGGAGTATCGACTGTCTGAGCCGTTCCGTCGCAGCACTCGAAGATCCACTTGAGGACGCGGCTGTTGTCGCCGTAGCCCGGCCAGATGAAGTGGCCTTCCGCATCCTTGCGGAACCAGTTGACGTAGAAGATCTTCGGGAGGACATCCTGTGAAGGAGCTGCCTTGCCCACATCGATCCAGTGCTGGAAGTAGTCGCCCATGTTGTATCCGCAGAACGGAAGCATAGCGAACGGATCCCTTCTGATCGTTCCGGCCTTGACGTCGAGAGTAGCAGCAGTAACCTCGGAGCCGACGATCGAGCCAAGGAATACACCATGGTTCCAGTTGCGTGCCATGTGCACGAGAGGAATTGTCGAAGGCCTTCTGCCGCCGAAGAGGATTGCGGAGATAGGAACTCCTGCGGGATCCTCCCACTCAGGCGCAATGCAGGGGCACTGTGCGGCAGGTGCCGTGAATCTTGAATTCGGATGAGCTGCAGGTGTCTGAGACTTGTCTTCCTTGTTCTGGATCCACTCGTTTCCGTGCCAGTCGATGAGCTTGCCGGGAGCATCGTATCCGATTCCCTCCCACCATACATCCTTGTCCTCTGTGAGGGCGACGTTGGTGAAGATCGTGTTCTTCGATGCTGCCATAAGGGCATTGTAGTTGGACTTTGCGGATGTTCCGGGAGCAACTCCGAAGAAACCTGCCTCCGGGTTGATGGCATAGAGCCTGCCGTCCTTGCCGGGCTTCATCCATGCAATGTCGTCTCCGATTGTCTCGACCTTCCAGCCGGGGATCGTCGGGATGAGCATTGCGAGGTTTGTCTTTCCGCATGCTGACGGGAATGCGCCGGTGATGTAGCGGACCTTGCCCTCAGGATTCGTTATCTTGAGGATGAGCATGTGCTCAGCAAGCCAGCCCTCGTCGCGGGCAAGAACAGAAGCGATGCGGAGAGCGAAGCACTTCTTTCCGAGAAGAGCGTTTCCGCCGTAGCCTGAACCATAGGACCAGATTTCCCTTGTCTCCGGGAACTGGGAGATATACTTGTGCTCCATCGGAGCGCACGGCCACTGTCCGTTGTCGGACTCGCCTGCCTGGAGCGGCTTTCCTACGGAGTGGAGGCAAGGTACGAAGTAGCCATCTGTTCCGAGCTCCTCGAGGACCTTTGCACCGACTCTTGTCATGATCATCATGTTGCAGACGACGTATGCGCTGTCTGTCAGCTCAACGCCGAGCTTGGACATCGGGGATCCGAGCGGACCCATAGAGAAAGGAATGACATACATGGTCCTTCCCTTCATGCATCCGCGATAGAGATCAGTCATCGTCTTCTTGAGTTCCTTCGGATCAATCCAGTTGTTGGTAGGACCGGCGTCCTCCTCCTTCTCGGATGCGATGAAGGTTCTCTTCTCAACGCGCGCTACATCGGAAGGGTCCGAGTGGAAAAGCACGCAGCCCGGCTTCTTCTCAGGATTGAGACGGACACAGAGCTTCTCATTTACCTGGAGATCAATGAGCTGGTCATACTGCTCCTTGGAGCCATCGCATACAACGATGCTGTCAGGTGTAGTGAGAGCTGCAACCTCATTGACCCACTGGACAAGCCTTGAATGCTTGAGATCATTAACTGTCATAGGTTTCTCCTTATCCTTATTTCATATCTGCGGTAAGGCAGTTATATGCTATCTGAAAGGATAATTAGTATCAGGGTGTTTGGCAAGCAAGCATTTGCCTGCAAATGGTTCCGGATGAACAAAAACATCCGGTTGCGGAGAACCGCAGCCGGATGAGGAAACAAAGAGGTAAATCAGGTTCAGGCCTTTGCGGCTTCCCTGCTGATCTTGTTGTAAGGTCCGATAAGCATCACGGACCCGATGATTCCGAGAACTGCGAAGATTATGAACATGGCGAGCTTTGCTGTCGTTCCCGGGAGAACGCCCATAAGAATGACAGCCACGACACCGCCTGCATTGGCACTGGCGAGTACTGTCGAGCTGAACTTTCCGCCTGCCATCTTCGGCGATACGATGGCACAATCGCTCTGGACATGCATCGAAATAAATCCGATGAGAACGGCGAGAAGACCTCTTGCGACGGAGATGACAGCGAGGTTTGTGGAAAGCATGATGCCGAGGATGGCCACGATCAGAAGAGCGCAGGCATACGGCGTGATCTTAATGGACTTCAGGAGCTTGGCCGCGATCGTCGGCAGAAGCAGGTATGCAGCGAGCTGGACGAACTTTCCTACAGTGTTCGGGAGGCTAACCTCGACGCCTGTGAAACCCTTGCCCTGCAGATATGCCGGCATCCAGTTTCCGAGAGCGATTCCGACTCCCATGTAGCCGATATAAAGAAGGCAGAGAGCGATGCATGCATTGCGCTCTGCAGGAGTGTACTTGTAGAGCTTTTCCTCATCCTTCTTGGACTTCGCACTCTTCGCGTCATATACGGAAACGGAGGAGAAGTCATACTTGAGGCTGAACATGAAGACAAAGCCGATGGCGAGTACGACTGCGCTGATTCCGGAGAAAACGAGGAATGCCTGTCTCCAGGAAAGTCCGAGCTTCTCTATGAGAGCCGCGGCTGTAGATGATGCGACAAGTCCGGAAACCATGTTGCCGACGAGGTTGATCCTCAGCAGCTTTGAAGGATTCTCGACATTATAGACCTTGAGAGCCTGAGTCGCGCACGGAACGGAAGCTGCCGTCACAAGGCTGTAGAGCGAGAACCATACCATGCACATGATGCCGTTTGTCGATGTCGCGAACATGGCCATGCTTATGAGAAGGCCCACGGCTATAACATAAAGCACCTTCTTCGATCCGAAGCGGTCCACGACCCTTCCAGGAAGGGAGCAGACGACAGCGGTCATAAGGCCGCCCATCGATAGGAACAGTCCCTGCATTCCCGATGTCATTGCCGTATCAGCGGCAAAATACGCCATGAGAACGGAAGTGAGCGTACTCATGAAACCGGCGACAATGTAGTTGCCGCAGCTGAAGATGAAGACCCTCAGTTCAGGTCTGATCTTGTCAAGCATTTTCATTCCCTCCTAAATCCCCGGTCAGAGGATTTCCTTATTCCAGTGTCCGTCAACGAGTATCCTGTCCCACCCGCCGTCAGGCCTCTCGGCCTCGAGTGTCATGTCGTCTGATCCGATCATGAAGTCAACATGGACGGACGATCTGTTTATTCCAAGCTCCTCATCCCTGCCCTGGGGCATCTGCCCCGCTGCAGTTCCGAGAGCGATATGGCAGGAAGCGTTCTCATCATAGAGCGTCGTGTAGAGGATCTTCCCGGCAGAGGCGATCCTAGAGGCCTGATCGACAATGGCGAACTCGCCGAGATATGAAGCCCCATCATCTGCGGAGAGTATCTGGCGTATCACATCCTCACCTTTATCCGCAGAGACCGAGACAACTTTCCCCTCATGGAAGCTCAGGGAAAGCCCTTCTATGATCCTACCGTCATAATTCAGAGGCAGCGTGGAGACAACATGGCCTTCTGCAGAGAACTTCTCAGGCACTGTGAATATCTCCTCGGTCGGGAGATTGGGGATGAAGACTCTGTCTGGACATCTGTTGCAGCCTCCGAACCATTTCGATTCCCTGGCGGGAGAGAGCGTGAGATCAGTCCTGCCGCTTCTGTAGCGGTAACGGACGTATCCCTTGGCATCCAGTGCCTTCTTTCTCTTCTCCGTATTCTCTATATAGCTCTTCCATGCAGCAACCGGATCATCCTCTCCACACTTCATCAGGTCAAGCACGAGATCCCAGAGCGATCCGATCCTGTCCTCGGGTTCCAGGTCAGGGAAGACCTTTCCCGCCCATTCCTCTGTAGGAATGCAGGTGAGCGTGAATCCGCCGCCGGCCTCGCGGAAAAGACGTCTCCTCAGCTGCTTCTGTGCCATGAGGGCATTCACGGTCTCTGCCGGAAGCGACTCCGCGGTGTCGAATGTCGGGCACATTATCCTTATGTAGCCTGCCTTTTTTGCCGCATACTCCCTGCATACAGGGAGCGCCGGATCTTCCACCCCGCTTCCGTGAGCGGCCCTCTCCCTGTCCAGAGCATCGGAGAGCCAGAGCACATGCACATCGGATGCACCGCAGCTGTAAGCCTCCGGAATCAGGACGGAGACGAACTCATACGCCTCCACCGGCGACTCTATGAAAACAGGCTGTCCCTCTTTCAGCTCCACGCCGACCTTGAGAAGGACTCTTGCCATCTTTTTGATATCTTCAATACGAGACAACATAAAGCCATTATATACAATGAGATAATAAAGTTGAAATTCATATTTTGCATTACAGACGCATATTTATGCATCAAATGAATAAACAGCTTCAGGCTTTATGTCTGCGTCCTCCGAACAGAATTGTGAGCACAATGAGAGGAGCCATTATGAGGGGATAGAGATTGTGCAGGACCACATCCATCGGAGCGATCTCAACACCCGGCAATGATATCATCGCAATGGATGCCGGAAGCACGGCATGCACTGTCCATGGTGCAAGTGCGGTTATGCTGAGGCCGCCGCAGTCCATCAGGTTGGCGCAGCGCTCATTCCTGAGCCCCAGCTTCTCCCCTATTGTGTGGACAATCGGGCCGAGAGCCACCATGCTGACTGTGCAGACGCCTGTAAGAGCTCCGCCGAAACCGACAGCAAGCATGATCGAAAGCTCGGCGCTGATTCGGCCGCGGGCAACACGGGACATGGCACGGCCGATCTTCCCGATGACATCGGTCGCCTCCAGGGTTCCGAGGAACATGAATGCGCCGATGAGCATGAAGACAGTTGAGGCTGACCCCGCTATGGCTTCTATCAGGATGCCCTCGACGGAGAAACCTCCGGGATACGAGAGAAGCTCTGATGGAGTGAATATGCCGAGCACAAGGCCCAGGACTATACCGGCGGCAATTCCCGCAGAAAGCGCTGCAATGAGGTCAGTCTTGCGCAGGCAGAGAAAAATTACGACAGCAGGGACCGCCAGCATCACAAGTGATACAGGGCTGCTCTCTGCTCCAGCTGAGGGAATATGGGTTCCTCCGTTTCCTCCCATGAAGCAGAAGAACAGAAAGGAAAGGACAGCGACTGGGATCGAGTAACGGCATCTTGTGCGCACCACATCCGACATCTCAGCATGCTGGGTGGTTGCCGAGGCGATTGTCGTATCGGAAATCGGGGCGAGATTGTCGCCGAAAATCCCGCCTGACGCGATAGCTCCCACCATCGCCAAGGGATCCGCGCCGAGACCGGTTCCGACGGGGAAGAATATCGGCATGGCTATGATGTATGTTCCGACGGACGTTCCGGTGGACATTGAAAGCACGCAGCACAGCAGGAAGCTCATTGCCGTGAATACCCCGGCGGAGACATCAAGGCGCAGCAGGATATTTGAAAGGGCGAGGATCATGCCGCTGCCGGACACGAGCTTGCCGGCTATCGCAGCGAGAATGATCGCGATTGACACAGTGCCGAACATCGGATTGGAAAGCCCTTTCAGAGCGGCTTCACCGAATGCCTTGTGATCCTTCGCAAAGATGGAACCTATTATGATGGCCATGAAAAATGCCAGCGTATATCCATCGACATCTGACTCATTTAGAGCAGCCAGCAGAATGAAGACCGCCGCTGCAAGCAGAGGAATGAGCCTTCCGAAACGTCCAAGCCTGAATTCAATCATACAGGCGTGCCTCCTTCCCCCACTTCACCGGCAGCGGTTCTTACCGCAGCTATGTATTTTCTCAGCGCAGCCGTCTCATTCCCCTCCATCCAGGAAAAGACGAAATCGAGCTCCGCCATATCACAGACAAGAGGAACAGGGCGCAGCGTATCGATAGTATTTATATGCCCTTCCTCATTGAGAATGGTTATCCCTTCACCCCTTGAGGCCATCATCATCGCTTCGCGGGCCGTATCGGCCTCGATGACAGATTCCCGTCCTATGCCATTTTCCACCAGGTAATCATAGCGGGCGGAGAAAAGAGCGGGCATGCTCTTCTTTCCGCTGAGTATTATCTTCTCGCCTCTGAGGTCCCCGACAGTCAGGCTCTCCCTTGAGGAAAGCGGATTGAGGCAGTTCACTACGGCATAGAGCCTTGAGGGCTGCAGCCTCACTTTCTCGAGCATCGGGATTTCATCCAGGATGTCTACCGATACAAGACCGTCTATGACTCCGTCCTCCAGGGCTTTCAGGGAATCCTCATGCGGCATGAAGGAGACTTCCGCCGTCACATCACTGTGCAGTGAGGAAAGAACATTCTCGACTTTCATGCAGAATCCAAGTCCGAACGGATATACGGAATAGCCTATCCGCAGATGCGAATATCCGTCAGCTATGTCGCGGCAGCGCGCGATCATCGAATCATAGAGATCGACAATCTTCCTTATCTCCGGAAGCAGCCTCTCTCCATCCGGCGTGATCGACACATCATGTGTCGTGCGGCTGAAGATCTTGACCCCAAGGCTGTTCTCCACCTGGGATATCCTCCGGCTGAATGCGGGCTGGGACATAAATGCAAGCGCTGATGCTTGCGTGAAGTTCAGCGTCCTTGAAAGTATTAAAAGCAGTCTGAGAGCCTCTATATCCATCCGCACCACCATCTGGATTTGAATCTGAGAATACAACAGTCTCACGATGGTGTGAAGAGCGGCGGCAGCTCCGAAGAGGCTTTGAAATACAGGACTGGAACAGCCGGCGTCATACCATTACACTCATAGCCATGATCGAACTGGCACTCCCTGCAGGGACTATAAAGGAAGCGGTGGCGGCATTCAGGGCTGGCGCTGATGCAGTCTATTTCGGAATGAAGGATTTCTCAGCGAGGAAGGGAGCTGGCAATTTCTCTGCAGAAGACCTGTCCAGGATCCGCAGATACTCCCTCGAAAACGGGAAAAGAATATACATAACGGTGAACACCCTCATCGATGACAGCGATCTTCCGCGCCTCTATGAAACACTGAAGACAATCAACATGTATGGATGCGATGGCCTGATAGTGCAGGATCTGGGGGTTGCCAGAATAGTGAGAAATGATTTCCCAGCCATACCTCTGCATGGTTCAACCCAGCTCGCCGTGCACACCACATCCGGCGTGAAGGCGCTGCAGGAGCTTGGCTTTGAGCGCGTGGTGCTCTCAAGAGAGCTCAATCTCGATGAGATACGGAAGATAAGGCAGGAGTGCCCGGATGTTGAATTGAAGGTCTTCATCCATGGAGCGCTCTGTTATGGCTTCTCCGGGCTCTGCATGGCCTCCCATCTGATCACGGGACGCTCGGCCAACGAGGGAAGCTGTGCCCAGATATGCCGCTCATGGTTCCGCGACGAGGATACAGGGAAGCGTTACTACCCGTTCTCGCTCGAGGATCTCGATGCGGGAAAACTGGTCAGGGAACTGATGGATATAGGCATAGACAGCCTCAAGGTTGAGGGAAGGCTGAAAGGCCCTGAATATGTCGATGCCGTCACACGCTACTACAGGGCAATCATAGACGGACGCGACGAAAAACCGTACAAGCATGCCGTAGCTGTATCATTCCAGAGGAAAGCCGGAGCAGGTTTCCTCCTTCCGCTCGGACCGGGGCACAGCATGATGACAACAGGCCCCTATCCGGGGCACAGGGGAGAAATGATCGGCAAGGTTCTTGACCAGAGAGGAAGGAAGCTGCTTGTGGAAACACAGCGGAAGATAAGACCATATGATGGGCTGATGATCCTCCTTCCCGATAAAGGCCTCCTGGAACCTTACAGATTCTCAGCCAGAATAACCGAATCAATTGATAACAGGGCCATACTGCTCCTTCCTGATGATGAGCAGATACCGGCAGGTTCAGAACTTTATATGATTTCGGACAGCACACTGAACATGAAGGCCGTTGCTGCTGATCTTCCGCTGATGAAACGCAGCATCGGAGCTTCAGTGACCATAGAGAAAGATGGAATATATGTTGAAGCAGGCGGAATAAGCAGAAGATACAGCATGAGAGTGGAAGCCTCTGAAAAATCTCCGGAGAAGGCAATCACCACAATATTCTCCCAGTCCGGCGATCACTCTGTGCAGCTTTCACCCGTGGCAGTCAGGAACCTCTCGGGCATGGAATCCTGCTACATTAACCCTTCAGAGCTGAAGAAAGCCAGAAGGGACTTCCTGGAAAAACTCGAGAAAGCCTCGGCTGATAACAGATCATATGTCCCTGAAGCTGTGGAAGATGATGAACCGTTCATCCTCCCTGAGAGGAATCTTCTGGACGGGGAAAGAACTCCATGGAATATGGATGAGGCTGAGATAGGAGGAAGGACATATATTTCCTTCCCCGCTGTCAGGTACGATGAAGAGAAGGTTTTCACTCTCATGGAAGAAAGGCTCAGGAAAATTGAGAATCCTGTTGTCGGACTGAATAATATCGGGGACCTGATCTTCGCAGAGAAACATCCTCAGTACAGTTATTTCGCGGATATCTATCTCTATCTGCCTAACCGCGAGGCGGCAAAGCTCCTCAAGGAACGGATTCCCTCTCTTATCGGGGGATATCTCTGGATAGAACGCGAGAATTTCGGACAGCCCTGGCCATTCACACCTACTATAGCTTCTTCATACAGGCCTCCCCTTTTTATCTCGCGTTCCTGTTACAGGCACGACGGACTCGGGCTTCCATGCAAGGGCTGTTCAAGGCACAATACATTCAGAGCCGAACAGAATGGCAGGCATTACACCGTGTTCGCTGATGACTGCATGACAATAGTCCAGGAAAGGTGAAAAGAAATGGCAGCACCCGCGAAGATGCTGCCATTCCGTCTGGGCATTAAGGCACTTATCTGATTCCGAACCTCGAGACAAATGCCTCTGCGTTCTGGATAGATCCGCCAGCGGCGCCTTTCACAATATTGTTCACAAGAAGCACGAAACCGATCTTTCCGTTCTTCTTCTTGATGCGTCCCGTATAGACAACCATACCCCTCGGATTGCCCCAGAAAGCATACTTGGGCTGCGGGAATGTCGGCTCCGGAGAATACACAACTGGCTGCACAGGAGATGACGGAAGGTCGGATGCCTCCTTGAATTCTGCCCAGTCCCTGATGATGTCCTCAGGCTCCACATCCTTCTCGAGATCAAGCCATACAGTCTCGAGGTGGCCGAACATTACGGGGACACGTACTGTATATGCATATACATCGGGATCAATTGAGAGGATCTTCTTCACTTCCTTTTCGATCTTCTCCTCCTCTCCGCCGATATAAGGGATGCAGTTGTCAGTGATGTCAAAGGAAGAGAGTCCGGGATAGCCGGCACCTGAAACACTCTGGTAGCTGTTTATTGTGATCGTCTTGATGCCATACTTCCTGAGCGGAGCAAGCGCCATGGCAAGTCCTGTCGTGACACAGTTCGCGTTGGTGACGCAGAAGCCTGTCTGAGGATAGCCCTGCTCCCTGATGAGATCGAGCTGCTCCATGTTCGTTTCCGGTATGAGGATGGGGACATCCTTGTCATAACGCATTGCGGCTGCATTGGAGAATACATAGAATCCCTCCGCCCTGAGCTGCGGCTCCGCTTCCCTTGCGACAGCTGCCGGAAGAGCTGAGAAGACTATGCGTACGCCGGCCTTCTTCATTTCGGAGAGGCTGAATTCCTTTACTTCGATATCCTTGATAACCTCAGGCATTTCGAAAGGCATGACCCAGTGAGCAGTAGAGCCATACTTCTGCCCCACTCTCGCCGCTGATGCGGTAACATAGCTAAGCTCAAACCAGGGGTGGTCGGAAAGCATCCACATGAATACCTGTCCTACCGCTCCGGTAGCACCGATGACAGCAACCTTGATCTTCTTGTCCATCATTGCCCTGCCTTTTAGTAGAAAATATTGAGAGAAGGATACAGATGAATGCCACCCGTTTCAAGCCTTGAAAGGAAATACTGTCCGAAGAGTTGCAATTATTACCGACGTTTGGTATAGTCTCACTCAGTTTTGGGGATGTAGCTCATCTGGCTAGAGCGATTGAATGGCATTCAATAGGTAGTCGGTTCAAGTCCGATCATCTCCACTCTAAACAACTCCCTCTAAATCAGGGAGTTGTTTCATTTCCAGAACTCAACTGCAATATTTTGCTGAAATGTTTTGAGCCGAATACCATTCTTAGTGGTCATAGCTAAACGATAATTTATCAATATGTTTTTATGTAGATATCACAGATAGCTTTATTCATTGCCAAAGGAACCCATGCTAATTTTTGTATAGAATGAATAAGATCTAATGTAGCGTAATTTATTGTTGAACTAATTACATCTTCTATATTCTCTTCATTTATTGTTTCTATAGAATATTTTTGATTTTTGCGATTAATAAAACAATTCCATTCTTTGCTTTGTAGCAATGTTTCTCTTCTTGTTTTAAAAGGCAATTCTCCTGGAACTTTTTTCCGTAATCTATTTCCAACAAGTATCTTATAACAATCCATGATCCAATTATTATTACTATCATCATGGAGGACAGCAGCTATCTCTTTTTTTATTTCAGAATCAGATAATTCAGATTGATTAAATAGATAAGAACGTAAATCTTCGCTTTCTTTCTTTTGAATTTCATAGAGCTGTTTATAATAATAGTCTTGATATTTAGCTACATATGGGCTAGAAGATTCAATTGGTTCATTACCGTACCAAATTTCATTAATAGCAGGCTTTTGTATAGAGAAAATTTGCGATCCAAGACTGAAATCAATATTTTGAATTTCATTGTATGTGCATTGAAATGATTTATTTCGTAAATAAATATTCAATAAATATAAAGCAGCTAATGCATGCAAAAAAGCTTTTACGTTACCTTTATGTAAATTGTAATAACGATCATGCTTTACTGCCTGGTATGCACATTCCCAATAAGTTCCTTGTCTTTTGTGGGCTTCTTTCAAAGGTTTTAGAATTAGATTCTTATCGTTTCTTAAATCAAAAGTAGGATTTGTAACAAATACTACCTTCTCGTGTGACTTAAATTTGATATCAACTAATTTAAGGCAATCTTCATCGAATTTAATACTATTGTCACCTCGTGGTTTTGCTCCTCCCAGTATATAGTATAATTCTTTTGATATAGCCTCAATTTGGACACAACAACTAATTAATAAATCCGCAATATATGGAGAAAATGTTTCTAACTGAAAATTATAAGATTTGTTTTTTATTTGATGATTATTTTCAATTAATGTAATTTTATCAGTAATAAAGATATATCGTGATAAATCAATTGCTTCTTTTTCTAAATTCAAATATGTTTGCCAAAATATATCATGATTATTCATTTCTCTTTCTATTTTATCATTCTTTGTTTGCTATTTGAAGTAAAACTACTACTTTAATTGAACCTCTCCATTAAGTAAGCGAGGGAGAAGATAATCACGCAGTGAGGTTAATCGAATATTTTGAACCTGATTAATTCTTATTGTTTCAAATAGTGGTTTTACAATTAAGTCAAATTGCGATAGCGCAAAGGACGATGGTATCAATACTTCTATCTGAGAGAATTGTTCCTTATTTAGGTTTGCAATAGTACTACCACTTGAACCTAGAGCTTGAATCATTGGAGATAATTTCCCCATGAGTAAAAAAACATAATAAGGAGATATATTTGCCTTTGGAACAATAGAATTAATCTGTTGATTTGTTTGACTTATAGTATGAACAAAAGAAACAAGGCCTGCAGTACCTATGCAACTTACACAAATGCTATTTGGTGGTAAATATTTGTTATACTGACTATCACCTCCTAATTTAGACAAGCATCTTTCTGTTTTCACTATATAAGTAGAATTATGCATATCTGGAATTGTTATAAATGGAATTTCATTTCCGTAAAAAGATTTATTTTTTGTTGAAGGAGTTTTCCCACAAACTATATTTTCTGCAAGATCACTAATAGTTCCCATTTTCCAGTCCTTCGACCTTACCCCATTGAAATGAGAAAAATAAGTAAACCAATTATCAAAAATAGTTCTAACTTGATTAAGTAAATTATCGTTTAGAAAACCTTCTCATATTTGACAGATACTTATACTGAGGAGATTTTTAGCAATGAAAGAACAATTGATACAAGAGATTCTATGCAGGATGTTGCCTGTATTGGACAATGAACAAACTTCACTGTTAAAAGAGGCGTTAGAAAAAGAGTTAGCAGGGAAAGAGATAGTATTATCAGAAGAGATATCAGAGGAGCCTGATGTTGATTATGTTGGGCTATTTATTACTTCTAAGAGAATTGAAGGATGCTCTGAAAAGACGCTTACCTACTATGAAACAACAATCAGAAAGATGTATGAGCATATCAGAAAGAGAACTCGTAATATTACGACAGACGATCTCAGAGGTTATCTTTCTTATTACCAGATAGATCGCAATGCAAGTAAAGTTACAATCGACAATATACGAAGGATACTATCAAGCTATTATGCCTGGCTTGAAGATGAGGACTATATTCTCAAAAGTCCTGTCCGCAGAATACATAAAATAAAGACAACAAAAGTAGTAAAAGATACATACTCAGACGAGGAACTTGAGTTAATGCGAGATAACTGTTCTTCCAAAAGGGATTTAGCGATTATTGATATACTCGCCTCTACAGGTATGCGTGTTGGCGAACTTGTTACATTAGATAGAGATGATATCAACTTCAATGAACGAGAATGTGTTGTCCTTGGAAAGGGAGATAAGGAAAGGATCGTATATTTCGATGCAAGGACAAAGATTCATCTTTTAGAATATCTTGAATCCCGGTCAGATGATTGTCCTGCCCTGTTTGTCTCATTGAATAATCCTTCTTCTAGAATTACAATTAATGCAGTTGAAGTCAGATTGAGAGAACTAGGAAAAGAGCTTGGACTTTCAAAGGTGCATCCACATAAGTTCCGCAGGACACTTGCAACAACCGCCATTGATAAGGGAATGCCGATTGAACAGGTACAGACTCTTCTTGGACATCAAAAGATTGATACTACCATGCAGTACGCAATGGTAAAACAACAGAACGTAAAAACATCGCATAGGAAATATATTGGATGAACTTTATAACTCGTACTTTAGGCGAATTATGTAAAGAAAAAGGTTCTTATGGGCTTAGCGAACCTGCTATTGATTACGAACCTAATAGTTATCGATATATAAGAATCAGTGATATTACAGATGATGGATTCTTATCTAACGTAGATTTAAAATCTGTAGAAAGCGACAAACTGGATACATACCTACTGAAGAAAAATGATATAGTCTTTGCCCGTACAGGAAACAGCACAGGAAGAAATTATTTCTTTTGTGGGTATGAAGGTAAATGTGTCTATGCAGGCTTCTTAATCAAATTTTCTATTGATGAGAGAATTGTTAATCCTTTATATGTCAAATATTACTGCAAATCCCCAATGTATAGGGATTGGGTCTGTTCATTCAATACGGGTAGCACAAGGGGCAATATTAATGCAAATACTTTTGCACAATTACCCATTAGGATACCCCCAAGAAAAGAACAGGATAGAATCGTTGCTGTGATGAACTCCTTGGAGAATAAAATGCTTACAAACAAAGCACTAAACGATAATTTATTGAATCAAGCACAAAAAATTTTCAAGGCCATTTCTCAAGATACTGCCTTGAAATGGAGAAATTTCATGATTGGAGAAGTATCTGAAATCAGTGCAGGAGGAGATAAGCCAGATTCAATATCTGAA
>CASEZU010000037.1 GCA_949292445.1 uncultured Spirochaetales bacterium
GCAGGAATGATCGGAAGTCTTGTGAAATCCAATGGATCGATATCAGGGGCGGAAGTCGGCTGCCAGGGAGAGGTCGGCGTTGCATGCGCCATGGCGGGAGCTGCGGCAGCCCAGCTCACAGGCGGAACGATCAGGCAGATCGAATATGCCGCCGAGATGGGGCTTGAGCATCATCTCGGTCTTACCTGCGATCCCTTGATGGGCCTTGTCCAGATACCATGCATCGAACGCAATGCCATGGCATGCATGAGGGCTATCGACCATGCTTCATATGCGCTCATGGGCGATGGGACGCATAAGATCTCATTCGATGATGTAGTCGAGGTCATGATGGAGACAGGCCACGCGCTGCCGTCTCTCTACAGGGAGACGTCGATGGGAGGGCTCGCCCGCATTCACGAGCTGTAGGGGAGCATGTGCCCGTGCGTAAGGGCAAGCAGCACGGTCTTCTTCTCCGTTATCCTCGCAATGAGCCTGTAGTCGCCGATCCTGTACTGCCAGCGCTTCGTTCCACCGAGCGTGCGCCCGATGCTCCGTGGATTCTCAAGAGGCAGGAGATGCTTCAGCATCCAGCCTTTCAGGAGCGAAGCCGTTACGGGGTCGAGTGCTGCGATCTCGCGCTGTACCCTCTCTGAAAGCTCAAACCTTGCCATCGGTTTCCTCCAGCGGGATGGTTGCAGGGTTTTCCCTGTATTCTGCCAGCGCGGCCCTGTAGATCTGGGCATCATATTCTGCCTCGATACGCTGCAGCACCGTCTGCCTTATCATTTCGGATAGATTCATGCTGTTCAGTTCCGCATATTTCCTGAAGAGAACCGCATCCTCTTCCGGAAGCCTGAGTGAGATTATCATAGGCGCCTCCTTTGTAAATCATCGTAATACATTATTCTTACGGAGGCAATCAGCCATTGTTGATATATGCTAGACCTTACAGAAACAGCAGACGAGTACTGAAAAAGATAAGGAAGCACTGTCCAGTCTGGCACGGATTGCAACCCCGTCGCACGATATACAGGCTTCCTTCTGTGTATATTGTACCGTAATCGTGCAATACAGTCGAGGGAACACTGACAGGGATATGGCCTTGACCGTGAGGTCTGCAGGTGTAATGGCAGGAAGAATGCGGAAGGAGCCCATCAGCTGCATCCTTTATCCAGCCAGGAGGACTGATGCTTCACGTTTTGATTTAGGTTACAATTCCTTGAAAATTTGATTTGTAACCTAAATTAGGTTACAATGAAAATATGAAGGAATTCATTGAAAGAATATTGCATCAGAATGCTGAAATCACCCACTGCAATGCTTTGCAGCCGCTTCCGCTGATTCTGAGAACAGGTTATGAATTCTATCAGATGAGAATCCTTGATCAGGACCTGATTCTTGCAGAGCCAAAGGAGAATGCAAGCCTATCTGCATTGAGAAAACACTTTAAGCAGATGGAACGATTAACAGGGAAAAAAATAGTTCTGTATCTGAAAAATCTGAATTCCTATTCCTGTAATAAACTGATAGAAGATGGAATTCCTTTTGTCTGGGAGAACCATCAGATCTATATCCCATTTTCAGGCGTGCTCGTGAAACAGGGAGAAGCAAGGGAAATAAAACCTTGTTACAGGATTTCATTTCTGACACAGAAGTTCCTTTTGTCGGCTCTTTATGGTGAATGGGATGATCTTTCAGTGACAGCTGCTGCTGAGAGATTAGACGTATCCAGGATGTCTATTACCCGGGTCTTTGATGAAATTGAAAGTCTTCGCATACCTGTTGTCGTTCAGGAAGGAAAAAGACGTAAATACATCAGAATAGGGAGCAAAAAGGAGATATGGGATGTGGCCCAGCCCTTTTTGCGTTCGCCTTTGCTGAGAGAGTATCATCTGGAGAATGCTATTTCATCTCTTCCTATGAAAAGCGGTATATCAGGGCTGTCTGAAATGTCTATGTTAGAAGGGGAGACCTATGCCATATATGCGGCCGTGAAGAAGGAAATCAGGGCTCTTGGAATTGATAAGGAAAAGCAGGTGCCAATTGATGAGGTTCCTGGCTGCATTGTTCATGAAGTGGGGTATCGCATCCCGTTCTGCCAGGGAAGAACAATAGATCCTTTATCGATTTTCATGATGCTGAAGGATATTGATGAACCAAGAATACAGATTGCATTGGATAAAATGCTTGAGGACTATGTATGGTAAAAGGATTGGATATTTTCTATGACTATTTCTCTGAATACACAGATCAGTATGTTCTGATTGGTGGTACGGCATGTGATTTGTCATTCAGCAATTATGACGAAGATTTCAGGGTCACAAAGGATCTTGATATGGTTCTCATTGTCGAAGCGCTGACAAAGGAATTTTCACAGCGATTCTGGGAATTCATAAGAATGGGCAGATATAGGAATCGGGCCAGAAGCAATGGCAATCCTCAGTTTTTCAGATTCGATAAGCCGGAGGAAGCCGGTTTTCCTGAAATGATTGAACTCTTTTCCAGAGCAACGTGGGAATTGGCTTCTGAGGCAGTGCTGACGCCTGTTCATATAGATGATTCAGTTTCGAGTCTTTCTGCAATCCTGCTTGACGATGCATATTATGAATTGCTGCTGAGGGAACGGGATATAATCAATGGAATATCGGTTCTTAAACCTTCAGCTTTGATTGCATTCAAAGCAAAAGCCTGGCTTGATCTGAAGCAGAAGCATGCGAAGGGGATGCATGTTGATTCCAGAGATATCAAGAAGCATAGAAATGACATCCTGAGATTATCTGCACAGATGCCACTTGAACCTTGCCGGCTTCCAGATAAGGTCCTTAACGATATGGCAGCTTTTCTTCAGGAGCTGAAAGTTACAGAAGAAGAATTGAAGAATCTGCATCTGGCAGGTGTTCACGAGTCTGATATCATCAACTTGCTGAAAGATGCATTCGGAATCTAAGTTGCTTATAGTACCAGTGGTTTTGAATCGGAAGGAATATCTCTGATGAGGGTTATTGATGATGCAGGCTCTTTGTGTTTCGATGATCTCCTCTGTCGGAAAGATCTTTCAGTGAACTATGCGCTGAAGCAGTTTGCTGTCCATATGAAAAGACCCGCCAGGCAGCAGCCGGACGGGTCTCTCTCCGATCAGACGGATGATTATTTCACGACGATGTTCACGAGCTTTCCGGGAACGACGATCTCCTTCACGACAGTCTTGCCATCGATCCAGCCCTGGATCTTCTCGTTAGCCTTCGCTGAGCTGAGCATCTCATCCTTTGAGGCTGAGCGCGGAAGCTGCATCTTCGCCCTGACCTTGCCGTTGACCTGAACGACGATCTCAATCTCGTCATCGATGGTCTTCGACTCGTCGTACTCAGGCCACTTCTCCTTCGATATCGATGGCTCGTGGCCAAGCATTACCCAGAGCTCCTCTGCGAGATGAGGTGTGTACGGGGAGAGCAGAAGCGTCAGCGTTTCGAGGGCTTTCTTCGGAATCGTATCAAGCCTGTTGAGCTCGTTTACGAATACCATCATCTGGCTGATGGCTGTATTGAAGGCAAGTGTCTCCGTGTCCTCTGTGACTTTCTTGACTGTCTTGTTGAGAAGCTTGTCGAGATCCGCGGAGAGCGCTGTATCTTCGATCTTCTTCTCGGTAGCGATGCGCCAGATGCGGTCAAGGAAGCGGTAGACGCCGATGAAGCCATTCGTTGCCCATGGCTTTGATTCCCTGAGCGGGCCCATGAACATCTCATACATCCTCACGCTGTCAGCACCGTAGTTCTTGATGAAATCATCGGGATTGATGACATTCTTGAGCGATTTGGACATCTTTGCGATGACCTGGGTGAGCTCTTCTCCGGTTTCCTTGTCGAAGTACTTCCCATCCTTCTCCTCCACAAGATCCGTCGGGACGAGGCTCTTGTTCGCCTTCTGATAAGCGAATGATGTGATCATTCCCTGGTTCACGAGCGCATGGAACGGCTCATCCGTTGAGACAAGCCCGAGATCATAGAGAACCTTGTGCCAGAACCTGGAGTAGAGGAGGTGGAGAACAGCATGCTCAGCGCCGCCGACATAGAGATCGACAGGCATCCAGTACTTCTCCTTCTCAGGGTCGACGAATGCTTTGTCATTCTTCGGATCGATATACCTGAGGTAATACCAGCATGAGCCCGCCCACTGCGGCATCGTATTGGTTTCCCTCTTGGCATCGCCTCCGCACTTGGGGCATTTGCAGTTCACCCAGCTATCCACGTTAGCAAGGGGGGATTCACCGGTTCCGGTCGGTTCGTACTTGTCAACCTCTGGCAGCCTGAGCGGGAGCTCATCCTCAGGAACAAGCACGGTGCCGCACTTCGGGCAATGGATGAGAGGAATCGGCTCTCCCCAGTATCTCTGGCGGGAGAAGACCCAGTCGCGGAGCTTGTAGTTCACGGCTTTGTGGCCGTAGCCGTTCTTCTCGAGGAACTCAAGCATCTTCTTTATGGCATCTTCCTTGTTCAGGCCATCGAGCCATTCGGAATTGACGTGGATGCCATCCTCCGTCCATGCTTCCTGCTGGACATCGACTTCGCCTTTGAGAACCTCGATGATCGGGAGTCCGAACTTCTTGGCGAATTCCCAGTCCCTCGTGTCATGGGCGGGGACTGCCATGATGGCTCCTGTTCCGTAGCTGATGAGCACGTAGTCGGCGATCCAGATAGGGATCCTCTTCCCGTTTACGGGATTGATCGCATAGGATCCTGAGAATACACCGGTCTTCTCCTTCGCGAGATCAGTCCTTTCGAGATCTGACTTGTGCTTGACCTCGTCGAGGTATTTCCCGACAGCTTCCTTCTGCTCCGGCGTGGTGAGCTTTGCTACCAGCGGGTGCTCCGGTGCTATGACCATGTATGTAGCGCCGAAGAGCGTATCGCAGCGGGTTGTATAGACCTCGAGCTTGTCGCCGGTGCTTTCGACCGTGAAGAATACTGCGGCACCCTCGGATCTTCCGATCCAGTTGCGCTGCATGGACTTCACCGACTCCGGCCAGTCCAGCTCATCAAGACCCTCGAGGAGCTTGTCGGCATAAGCTGTGATGCGGAGCATCCACTGCCTGATGTTCTTTTTCTCCACCTTCTCGCCGCAGCGCTCGCATCTGCCTTCCTTGACCTCTTCGTTCGCAAGTCCGGTCTTGCAGCTGGGGCACCAGTTGATCGGTGTGACAGCCTCATAGGCAAGTCCCTTCTCGTAGAGCTTCTCGAAGATCCACTGTGTCCAGTGGTAGTAATCCGGCTCGCATGTAGAGACTTCCCTGTCCCAGTCATAGGAGAATCCCAGGCTCTTTATCTGGCGGCGGAATGTATCGATGTTCTTCTTCGTGGTCTCCCATGGATGCGTGCCGGTCTTGATCGCATAGTTCTCTGCGGGAAGCCCGAATGAGTCGAATCCCATCGGATGGAGGACATTGTATCCCTTCATCCTCAGATACCTTGAGTAGATGTCTGTCGCTGTGTAACCCTCCGGGTGGCCTACGTGTAGGCCGGCTCCTGATGGATAGGGGAACATGTCGAGGACGTATTTCCTCTTCTCCTTGGGAAATGATTCGTCTTCCTCTGCGCGGAAGGTCCTGTGCTCTTCCCAGTACTGCTGCCATTTAGGCTCTATCTCATTGAATGGATACCTGCTCATACGGCAGAGGATATCACTAAAGGGGAGAGAAGGCTATATCGCGCGGGGCCGGGTGGCGCATCAGGCGCATGAGGATTATCATCACGGTATGAAGAAACCGCTCATAGGAATCGCCGGGAATATCCTTGTCATGGAAACCGGCAGCATGCCAGGTCTCATGAGGGACTATGTCAATCATGATTACTCCGTATCCGTCATCAGAGCAGGGGGAATCCCGATCATCATACCGCCCCTTAGCGATAGAGAGGATATCCTCTCCGTTCTTCAGCACATCGATGGCCTCATCCTTTCCGGAGGCTATGATATCGCTCCGGATCTCTATGGGGAGGAGCCCCAGCTGGGACTGGGCTTTACGATGCGGATAGTCGATCTCTTCTATATTGAGATGATACAGGAGGCGCTTGCAATGAGGCTTCCGATGCTCGGCATCTGCAAAGGCATGCAGGCGATGAACGTCGCATCCGGAGGAACGCTCTGCCAGGACCTCCATCGCATGAGCGGTGTTCTGCAGCATGAGCAGAAAGCCCCTCGGCAGTTCCCGTCTCATTCCGTTTCCATTGCTCCCGGAACACAGCTGCATCGTCTCTTCGGTCCATCCCTCATGGTGAACAGCTTCCATCATCAGGCGGTGAAGGAACCGGCCCCGGGATTTATTGTCGCAGCCACAGCTCCTGATGGTATTCCGGAAGCGATCGAGAGCAGCAGGTCTTTCGCTCTCGGTGTCCAGTGGCATCCGGAGATGATGGTGCAGAGCGGCGATGATACGATGCTTCCTGTCTTCCAGTCTCTCATTGATAATTGTTAGAATAATAACATCTGAGTTTTTATCATAACATATTGACACTTTTTTAACTTTGTCGGTATTATCCAGCTAAGATTAGACAGGAGGTCTTGAAATGAGACTCAGGAAAATTGCTGCTGTTGCTGTTATGATCATGCTTTCCGCCGCCGCAGTCTTTGCAGGTGGCAGCTCGGAGGAAGAGGCTGCATCCGGATCAGGACGCCCTGTTCTCCGCGTTGCCATGGAGTGCGGCTATGCACCATACAACTGGACACAGACCACCGATGCCAACGGTGCCGTACCTATCGCTGGTTCCAATGATTATGCCTATGGCTATGATGTCATGATGGCCAAGCTTATCGCTGAGAGGCTCGGCTATGATCTCGAGATCGTGAAGCTTGACTGGGATTCGCTTGTTCCTGCGGTCCTTTCCGGTACGGTTGACTGCGCCATCGCTGGACAGTCCATCACATCGGACCGCCTTCAGATGGTGGATTTCACCACACCTTATTACTATGCATCGATCATCTGCCTCGTTAATGAAGGCAGCAGATACGAGAATGCCACTGGCGTAAGCGATCTTGCCGGTGCTACATGCACAAGCCAGCTCGGAACGATCTGGTATGATGTCTGCCTTCCGCAGATCCCGGATGCGAACATCCTCCCTGCACAGGAGAGCGCACCTGCAATGCTTGTTGCCCTCAACAGCGGAAGGGTTGACCTCATCTGCACCGATATGCCTACAGGAACGGCAGCGCTCGTCGCTTATCCGAACATGAGGCTCCTCGATTTCGCAGGCTCCGATGATGACTTCCAGGTCAGCCAGGAGGAGATCAACATCGGCATTTCCGTGCAGAAGGGCAATACTGAGCTCCTCGATGCTATCAACGGAGTGCTTGCGACCCTCACTGTCGATGACTTCAACAGAATGATGGATGAGGCTATTGCGGTGCAGCCGCTTGCCCAGTGACCGGTGGTAAGATGACAATCGCTGAAATGAATTTCTTCGAGAGGATGCTCTACATCCTCGAGCGTTATGGCGGTTCCCTTGCAAAAGGGGCCGCTACGACTATGGCAATAGCCATCATCTGCACCCTCCTCGGGTGCGTGATCGGTTTCGCGGTCGGGCTTGTCCAGACCATAGAGCCGCATAAGAAGGATGGGCTCGTCAGAAGGGGAATCCTCCGCGTGGTGAAGTTCATCCTCACCGCGTATGTAGAGGTATTCAGGGGCACGCCGATGATGCTTCAGGCTGCATTCATCTATTATGGCACCAGCCAGCTCTTCGGCATCAATCTCGGCATGTGGAGCGCTGCCATCATAATCGTATCGATCAATACCGGAGCGTACATGGCGGAGACGGTCAGGGGAGGCATCCTTTCCGTTGATCCCGGCCAGAGGGAAGGAGCAAGGGCCATCGGCATGTCGCAGTCACAGACGATGCTTCTTGTCGTGCTGCCGCAGGCTCTGAGGAATATCATGCCCCAGATCGGCAACAACCTGATCATCAATATAAAGGATACCTGCGTTCTCTCGATCATCGGAACGGTTGAGCTCTTCTTCACTTTCAAGAGCATCTCCGGTGCGCTCTATACATACTTCGAGGCTGCAACGGTCACGATGATCATCTACTTCGTCCTTACATTCGTCTGCTCCAGGCTTCTGAGATGGGCTGAGTCGAAGATGGACGGGCCGTCGAATTTCGATCTCGCAACGACGGACACCCTTGCATTCACAAGCGGTCTGACGCGTTATGATTCGAAGAAAGGAGGGACGCACTGATGGATGAGATCCTCAGGATAGAGCACCTTGTGAAGACGTTCGGGACCAACGAGGTTCTCAAGGATATAGATTTCACCGTCTCGAAAGGCGATGTGATAAGCATCATCGGGGCATCCGGCTCTGGAAAGTCCACGCTCCTGAGATGCATCAACATGCTTGAGGATTCGACCGGTGGAAGGATCCTTTACCACGGCAAGGATATCCTTGCGGGAGAAGTGGACGAGGACAGGTACCGCACGAAGGTGGGAATGGTCTTCCAGTCTTTCAATCTCTTCAATAACTTCAGCGTCCTCGATAACTGCATCGTCGGACAGACGCATGTGCTGAAAAGAAAGAAGGATGAGGCGAAGGCCAAGGCGATGGAGTACCTTTCGAAGGTCGGCATGAGCCAGTACATCAAGGCTAAGCCGAGGCAGCTTTCCGGCGGTCAGAAGCAGCGTGTCGCGATCGCGCGTGCGCTTGCGATGGATCCGGAGGTCCTGCTTTTCGATGAGCCTACGTCGGCACTGGATCCCGAGATGGTCGGAGAGGTTCTGGATGTCATGAAGTCGCTTGCTGAGGGCGGGATGACGATGCTTGTCGTCACGCATGAGATGGCTTTCGCCCGTGATGTCTCGAACCGTGTGATCTACATGGCAGATGGACGCATCGAGGAAGAGGGCAGCCCGCGGGAGATCTTCTATTCCCCGAAGAGCCCGAGGACGAAGGATTTCCTCTCGCGGTTCACATCGAACAAATGACAGATGACGCCCTGGAAACGGGGCGTTTGTCATTATTTGCAGATATCCTGAAATCTGTTTTATACTGTCTTATATGGCGTATGATGAGAAGAATATCAAAT
>CASEZU010000038.1 GCA_949292445.1 uncultured Spirochaetales bacterium
GTCAAGCCCTATTTCTGAAAATTCCGCAAAGAATTTCGGAGGCGCTTTTCATGCATTTCTGCTAGACTCTGAATTGGAGGAAAACAATGCTGGAAGAAGGAACAAAAGCTCCGGATTTCTCGCTCCCATGCGAGGACGGAAACAGCATTTCGCTGTCATCTCTCTCTGGACAGAGAGTAATCCTGTATTTCTACCCCAAGGACAACACCCCGGGATGCACAAAGGAAGCATGCTCGCTCCGAGATGCCTCTGATGATCTGAAAGGGCTAGATGCGGCCGTGATAGGAATAAGCCCTGACTCACCGCAGTCCCATGCGAAGTTCAGGGAAAAGCACAGCCTGCCGTTCCATCTGCTGTCCGATCCGGAACATAAGGTGATGGAAATGTACGGAGCTTATGGGGAGAAGGTTCTCTATGGCAAGAAGACAATCGGCGTCATCCGCACGACATACATCATCGGCAAGGATGGCACGATCGAGAAGATATATAAGAAGGTAAACACAGCCACTCACGGAGAGGATGTAAGGAAATTCCTGGAAAAGAACTGATAGCATGCGGAGCCGGCACCCCGGCTCCGGCTTTCATCAGGAAAGGAACTCCAGATCATCCCCTTTTGCCCCGCACATCGGGCAGACAGGCTCCTCGCCCTCATCGACTTCGAACACGGTCTGGCAGAGAAGGCATCTGTATCTCCTCTTTCCCGTGTTCTTTCTGACATAACCGCCGTCATTGCATACAAGAGACGAGAGCAGAGCTTCTGCCGCCTCTGAAGGGAACCCCGGCCCAGGCGGATCATCCAAAAGTTCCTCCAGGAGATTCATGGAATTGCCGCTCTGAGGGAGCATATATCCCGCCTCTCTAAGAATATCCTCGGCAGAAAGCCTTGCTGAGCGGGCAATTGCCTTCATCAGCCTCTTCAGTCCGGGTTTATCAGTGCTTACGGCAATCGCGGCGGCGATCCTCTCTTCCCTGGCCTTGTTCTCCGCCACTCTGTTCATTGCTGCTGCAACGGCCTCTTCCTTCTTCTGCTGAGGCGGATACTCAACAGGCACCATGCTGATGGCTCCGCTTGGGCAGGCATCAGCACAGACTCCGCAGCCAATGCACTTCTCCGTATCAATGATGCTGTTCTCGGTATCCGTAGCTCCATTCGGGCAGACATACAGACAGAGGCAGTCCTTCGTACACAGTCTAAGATTTCTCACAGCTTTTCTTTTCATACCGCCTCCTCAGACAATCTTCTCGAATTTCCAGTCAGGAACCTTGCATACAGGGCAGATCGCGGGCGGCTCGCTGCCTATGTAGACAAAGCCGCATATGCTGCAGACCCATACCTCAGTGTTCTCAAGGAAGGACTCCCCTTCCTTCATGTACCTGTCAAAAAGTGCCTGCACAATGCGCTCAGTCTTCTCCCCCCAGGTGCATGCCCTCAGGGCTCCACGGTCACCGAAGCCCGATGCCGCAGCCTTTGCATCAGGATATGACGTGCTGATGTTCTCTGAAGAAATGGAACGAAGGAGGTCAGGATCTGCCTCTTCTGCAGGAGCAGAGGTAGTGAAATAATCAGCGATTTTCCGGAAAAGTTCCGGCTCCTTTTCCATATACTGCTTCTCAGCTCCTCTCGCGAGATTGGAGAAAAGAGCGGCAAGCGCTCCGGCTGAGAGTTTCTGCATGTCCGCATCGATGGTGACGGTTTCCTCCAGCTGCGGAGTCTCATCCGTACCTTCCTCCTGCGCGAACATGCTCTTCGGTGCCTTGCACATCGGGCATGCCCAGTCCTCTGGAAGATCACTGAATGGGATCCCTTCCGCCTCTTCATCGTAGACATACCCGCATACCTGACAGATATACCTCATTCATCCCTCCTTTTGCCGGTTAATGATAACCGGTATCATCAGGGTATCAGTATTAATTGGCATGTCAACAAAGAAAATGGGGATGAAAAGAAGGAGCCCCGGAGGGCTCCAGCGGAAATTCAGTTCTTGAAGCTGTGGACAGGGGCGGGTATTCTGCCGCCGCGGGCTATGAAATCATCACAGGAGAACGGATTCACGCGCATGATAGGAGCATAGCCGAGAAGACCGCCGAAAGTGGCTGTATCCCCCACCCCCTTGCCGATGACAGGAATGAGACGCACGGCAGTTGTCTTCTGGTTGACCATGCCGATTGCCATTTCATCGGCTATGATGCCGGAGATCGTCGTCGCCTTCGTGTCCCCGGGAATCGCGATCATATCCAGACCGACTGAACAGATACAAGTCATCGCCTCCAGTTTCTCAAGCGTGAGCGCACCTGCATTGACGGCATTTATCATTCCCTGATCCTCGCTGACGGGAATGAACGAACCGCTGAGGCCGCCGACATAGCTGGAAGCCATTAGGCCGCCCTTCTTCACCTGGTCATTCAGCAGGGCCAGCGCCGCTGTCGTTCCAGGGGCTCCTGTTCGCTCAAGCCCCATAAGTTCGAGGATATCTGAGATGCTGTCCCCGATCGCCGGCGTGGGGGCAAGGGAAAGATCGACGATGCCGAACGGGATGCCAAGGCGCTTCGAGGCTTCCTTCGCGACAAGCTGTCCCAGCCGCGTGATCTTAAAAGCGGTGCGCTTGACAGTCTCTGCGAGCACCTCGAAATCCCTTCCCTTCACGCTTTCAAGCGCATGCTTTATGACGCCCGGCCCGCTGACGCCGACGTTTATCACGGCATCCGTTTCCGTGACACCATGGAAAGCACCGGCCATGAAAGGGTTGTCATCAGGGGCATTGCAGAATACGACGAGCTTGGCGCAGCCGATGGAATCCTTCTCGGCAGTACGCTCCGCAGTCGCCTTTATGATCCTGCCCATGAGTGCTACGGCATCCATGTTTATTCCTGTCTTCGTGGATCCTAGCGCAACGGATGAACAGATATTCTCTGTGACGGAAAGAGCCTCAGGAATCGATTCTATGAGCATTCTCTCCGCTGCGGTCATTCCCTTGGCGCAAAGCGCGGAGTAGCCGCCGAGGAAATTGACGCCTACTTCCTTTGCAGCTCTGTCCAATGTCTTCGCTATTGTCACGAAATCGGAAGGAGTACGGCAGGCGGAGGCTCCCACTATGCCTATCGGAGTCACGGAAATCCTCTTGTTCACGACAGGGATCGCATATTCGCGCTCAATCTCCACACCTGTCTTCACCAGATCCCGGCCCACTGTTGTTATCTTCCTGTAGATATTATTGCAGAGCTCATCGAGATCGGAGGAGATACAGTCCAGAAGCGAGATACCGAGCGTGATGGTCCTCACGTCTAGATTCTCCTTCTCTATCATGGTATTGGTTTCAATTACTTCACTGAGGTTGATCATCCTTAAATCCTCTGCATGCTCTCGAATATCTCTTCCCTCTGCAGCTTGATTATGCAGCCGAGCTTTCTGCCGAGCGTTTCAAGCTCCTCGGAAATGGTCAGGAACTCCTTGGTGGCGTTATTGGCATCGCAGATCATCATCATGTTGAAGAACCCGTCGACAATCGTCTGGCTGATATCCAGAATATTGACATTGCTTGACGCAAGATATGTGCATACGCTGGCGATGATGCCAACCTTGTCCTTACCCACTACCGTGATAATAGATTTTCTCATTTCAGCTCCAATGCATTAAAAGCAGGAGTATTTTATCAGAAAGGAAGTACAGGAGCCATAACCGCATATACTATATGATAACAATATGATCAGATATGAGAATTATTGATTTATCATATTCAATCCAATTCTTTTAATTGTGAATATACATTCAAGCAAATGAAAAAACTGGCAATAGATATCATTACATATTCGTCAGATATGCAAAGCATTGAAAACAGACAGAATGAATACAGATTCAGCGTACATTCCCAGCAGCAGCCTCAGGAATTCCCTCTGTTCCTGAAGCAAAAGCCGTCCGCAGGGCAGATGCAGCAGGAATGATGAAAGAAAGATCATTCTCAGCAGATGGTGTATTTCTTTCATACTCAGCATGAAGCTCTGCGATGAATGACTCTATGCTTCCTGAAAGCATCATACTCCAGTCATGATCAGGGAAAAGCCTCTTCTGCATTGCATCATCCAGAATCCTCTCGTACTTCATGTGATCTTTCAGCCCGCCATGGAAGAGATGTGGATTATGAGGCCATGTGAAAGCATCAGACAAGTAATGAGTTATCTTGCCAAGTATATAGGGCGAAGCTATCCCATCATGAACCATGTCACGCTCCAGCTTTGCTATGCGCATGAGCGCAGTGCGGAAATTATGGCCCCGGCCTTCATCCCCCGGAGCAACACCGGCAAGATATGAGCGGATGCAGATATCCGGCTGGATACAGCCTAAGATATAGGACAGCGCGCAGAAAGGTTCCATGGGATGCTGCGAAAGGATGTGAAGTGCAAGGCGTATGTGGCTCACAAGTCTCATACAGGCATTAAAAGACCTCAGGGTGAAATCTGTGTGTTCAGTATATTAATTCCTGGCTAAACTGCTCTTTTCTCAGGACCAGCCTTATATCATGGAAATAGCGGATTGCTTGATGCCTTCTGGATGTTCTCAGCCAATCCCAACCGTAGTGGCATATATTTCAGAATAAGTATAATCACTCCGATATAGGAACTTAAAATAATCCACTAAATGGCATGTAAAAAGAGGAACCAAAGGATATGATTGGCCTGCCATATCTGACAGGCCGTCTGGTTATTTCAGGAAACCGCGGATGATCCTCTCTTCCGCTTCTTCCTCAGTGAGGCCGAATGTCCTCAGTTTCAGAAGCTGCTCTCCCGCGATCTTCCCGATTGCGGCTTCATGGATGAGCGCGGCATCAAGGCAGTTGGCGTCCAGCTGCGGAGAGGCACTCACCTTTCCATTGCCGGTGATGATCGCATCGCATTCGCTGTGTCCGCTGCAGGGAGCATTGCCCCTGATCACGGAATGGTATGACTGGCGGGAATTGTCTCTGGCGACAGAGCGGGAAATGAGATCGACAGAACTTCCCTCGCCGTTCATGTCCACGGAGAAATCAGTGACTGCACTCTGCTCCTTTTCCGTGAGAAGTCTCTCATGGATGATGAAGCGGCTGCCCTTTCCAACTATTCCGCTTGTCCTGCGGTTCGTGTCCGTCACCCCGCCTATCTGACTCGTCTCCATATCCATGGAGCTGTCCTCGCCGAGGATGACTTCTGTCACCGGATCTACCGTCTTCCTGCCATCACCTTTGCCGAGTCCGACGTGCTTTTCAAGGTACCTGACATTGGACCGGTCCCCGATGATGAAACGATGGATGCCGTTATGCCTGGCGCTCTCCCCGTTGTCCGTATGCACGCCGCATCCCGCGATTATCGTTATGTCGCAGTCAGAACCGATGTGAAAATCATTATAGACAAGATCATCCACATCTCCGTGAGTAACACAGGCTGGAATTGCCAGGCTCTCTCCCTTCGTACCGTCATCAACGACTATATCGAGTCCGGGCTTATCCGTCTTAGGCGTGATATGGACATGCTCGGTACTCATGCGC
>CASEZU010000039.1 GCA_949292445.1 uncultured Spirochaetales bacterium
TCCCTGTCGAGAGGAAAAACGCCATCGAGCGCACCGTTTATGAGTATGTTGAGGCTTGTCACCGGGGTATTGAGATCATGGGAGATGTTCCTGATCCACTCCTTTCGCGATCTCTGATGCCGCGAAAGATCCTTGCCGAGCGCCTTGATGGACTCAGCTATCTCCGCCATCTCCTCTGTATTCTGCTTAGGCAGGTCGACATCGAAGTATCCGCGCGAAAGCCCCATCAGCGACTGCTGTATCTCCTTGACGCTGCGGGCGTTCCAGCGGGAAACGACAGCCGCAAGGACCGCAGACACGATCAAGGCGACAGGAAGAGAGGCGACAAAGGATATCAGAAGGGCGCGTACGGCAAACAGAGTCGGCGCATATGTATCCATTCTGTAGACGAGGACGTCTAGGTATCCGACAGTCTCTCCGTTTATCGCGATCCTTATCGTTCCTGCAATATCCTGATCAACAACAATGGACGGCAGAGAAACAAGCATGTCCGCCCCGTCATGATCCTCGCTGAGCTCGACATCGTCCGGGATCATAGTTCCGGGGACAGTGTTGAGGGAGAGCATGTATCTGGGGGCGGGGATCGTCACATCCGTATAGTTTATTGATGTGGAATAAGACAGCTTCATCCTGCTCTGCGGGATCTGAGGAACACTCATGCTGCGCCTGGCTTCAGGAGAAGGCATCTGCTCCCCAGCCGGCGATGTGCCGAGCGAGAGGACAAAACGCCCCTGCTGATCCCTCACCAGCAGTCCCGAGATACGCTCGGAGGTGCGGGAAATCATCATATTCATCACATTGCTGCTGTCAGCCTCGTCAAGATTGTCTATCGAGGAGCGTATGGAGGAGATGAAATCCTCGAAGACCATGTTCTTCCAGCCATGTGCCGCATACCAGTTGCCGAAAAAGATGACAAGGCACTGCACGGCTATCACGGCGAAAGCGATTAGAACTATCGACAAGAACAGCCGGACGAACTGATGACGCATTCTTTCAGGCCTTCTTTCCAGAGAAGCGGTAGCCGTAACCGCGTACCGTATCGATCCACGAACCGGGCTTCAGCTTGGCCCTGATGTTCTTTATATGGGTGTCGACAACCCTCTCGTAGCTCTCAAAGCTGTAATCGAAGCATTCCTCGAGTATCTGGGAGCGGGTGATGAGATTCGGAGCATTGGAAGCAAGATAGAAGACAATCCTCCACTCCGCAGCCGTGAGCGATACCGGAGTGCCGTTTATTGAGAGGATATGCTCATTGTCATCAATCACCATCACATTGTCGCCATCCCGATATGTGAAGACATTCTCAGTAGAGCTGTCGCTCTCATCAATCCTGCGGAAAAGCGCCTGAATCCTGAGGACAAGCTCCTTGGGGCTGAACGGCTTGGAGATATAGTCGTCTGCGCCGAGCTCGAATCCGAGGATCCTGTCCGACTCCTCCGTGCGTGCCGTGAGGAAGATCACCGGAAGGCGCGGATAGCGCTGCTTCATCTCCTTCACGAACGAGAATCCGTCACCGTCAGGAAGCATGACATCCTGAATAAGAAGATCCGGCACCCTCTCTGCGAAAGCGGCCCTGACCTCCTCGATATTCCTCTGTCCTACTGCCTCGTATCCCGAAATGGAGAGATACTGGACGACTCCGTTCCTGATCACGTCATGGTCTTCGACGATATATACCAGCTTCATGATTCTGAGTTTTCCGTAATGCATTGCCGTTGGCAATAAACAAGCGCCAAACTACACACGAAAAACAGAATGGAGACACGATGCTCACGTTCTTGAGGATGAGCCGCGGAAACAGTATCCGTAGCCTCTTATTGTCTCTATCCACTCCTTGCCGCCAGGGCCTAGCTTGAGGCGGATGTTCTTGATATGCGTGTCGATTATCCTGTCGTAGCTCTCCAGGCTCTCAGGGAAACAAGACTGCAGCATCTGCAGCCTTGAGACGAGGCTGCCGGCATTTCCCAGCAGGAATGAGAGGATCTTCCACTCGGA
>CASEZU010000040.1 GCA_949292445.1 uncultured Spirochaetales bacterium
ATCGAAAGGTCTTATCGATTCTTCATTCCAGTACCATATGCAGAGCGCGAAGAAGAACGGCGTAACGAAGGCGGAGATGGGAGAGATTCTCACGCATGTGGCGTTCTACGCAGGATGGCCGAATGCCTGGGCAGCTTTCCGCACAGCTCTTGAAGTCTACAAAGACGACGAGGGAAAGGATGGCGGCATGTTCGGTCTGGGGGAGCCTAATGATGCATATGCAAAGTATTTCATCGGCAAGTCTTATCTCAAACCGCTGACAAATCCGGAGGAGACTGTGTTCATGGCCAATGTGACATTCGAACCGGGATGCAGGAACAACTGGCACATCCACCACTCGGATAAAGGCGGCGGGCAGATACTTCTCTGCACTTCTGGAAGAGGGTGGTATCAGGAGTGGGGAAAAGAAGCTCAGGAGCTTCATCCCGGCGATGTTATAACGATCCCGCGTGAAGTGAAGCACTGGCATGGAGCAGCCAAAGACAGCTGGTTCAGCCACATCGCTGTTGAGGTTCCGGGGGAGAATACCCGCAATGAATGGTGCGAGTCTGTGAATGATGAGGCATACAGCAGCCTGAAATAGAAAATCTCAGGGCAGGAATCTGCCTGCCCTGACTATTCATAATGCTTATTTATCCGCATCCTCTGAGAAAACTTCTGCAGATGCGGGTGTTCCTGTTCCTATCTTGAGAACAGTTTTTCAGCCAGTTTCATCCTCTCAGCCACATGCACGCCGAACGGACAGCGTTTCTCGCAGCCTCCGCATCCGATGCAGTCCGTTCCGTTTGCCGCAAGGCTTTCGTAGTGGGCCCTGACGGTGGCCGGAACTTCGTTCTGCATTGTAGCTAGATCATAGAGTTTGTTGACCATCGCGATATCTATGCCCTTCGGACACGGAGCACAGTGACCGCAGTATGTGCACTGTCCGGAGTATGCGTGCTTAGGGGCTCCTGCGAGCACTGTCGCATAATCCTTTTCATCTTCCGAGGCACTCTCATATGCGACCGCGGCATCGACATGGGCGATGGAGTCGAAGCCTGTGAGGACGCTGGCGACAGCCGGACGCGTGAGCGCATAGTGTATGCACTGGACAGGTGTTAGCGCGACACCGAAAGGTGAGGTCGAGGCGTTCAGCAGTCTTCCTCCTGCATAGCCTTTCATCACAGTGATTCCCACTCCGTTGCTCTCACATATCCTGTAAAGCTCGGCTCTTTCGGGTGCGATGCCGCCGGTATTTTTGTAATACTCCTCGCGGAAGTAGTCGTTGAGGTCCTCAGAAGCCGGAAGCATATCGAAAGCGGGGTTCACGCTGAAAAGTATCATCTCGACTTTGCCGCTCTCTGCGGCGATCTTTGCCACCTGAGGGTTGTGAGTGCTCATTCCAACATGCTTTATGATACCTTTTTCTTTCAGCGAACGGGCATATTCATAGAACTCTCCGTTCAATACGGAGCTGAGTTCCTCAACACCGTCGACGAAGTGCAGCATCCCCAGGTCGATATAGTCTGTGCCGAGACGCTCAAGCAGATCGTCAAACGCTGCTTTCACCTTATCAAGGTCGCGTGATTTCACATACTGTCCGTCCTGCCATGTGGAACCTAGATGTCCCTGGATTATCCACTTGTCACGCATTCCTTTTATTGCCTTGCCGATGTTTGATCTCACGTTCGGTTCGGACATCCAGCAGTCGAGTATGTTGATGCCTTTCTCATGGCAGGATGAGATTATCTGGCAGACTTCATCTGTATTGTGTCTCTCAAGCCATTCAGCTCCTAGTCCTATCTCGCTGACCATAAGGCCCGTTTTTCCAAGTTCTCTGTATTTCATAATGCCTCTCCGGGAAATATTATACACATGGAAATGAAAACACGCGGAGATATTTGCTAATTCTGATAAGTAATATTAATAGTGCTTTATCGGAATAATATTTTTAGTTTTAGCCCTAAACTAATAAATATATATTCTCTTCCGGTAGTAATGAACAAAATAATGTAAGGTGCTTGCAATGGAAGTGAAGAGCGGCTAGAATAGCACCGTTATACGGGCGCGTAGCTCAGCGGGAGAGCATTACCTTCACACGGTAGGGGTCGTTGGTTCAATCCCAATCGCGCCCATCTAAAAGATAAAAAGGTGATACAAAGCCTTTTCTTAGTAAACGAGGAGCGGTATTCCAAAGAGCCGCTCCTTATTTCTTTAATATGCAATTTTCAGAAGCAGTTTATCGGCTAGAGGCTATCAGCAGTCCAGAAAACAGGCGTTTTAAAGACTTATTCCGGCAATCTCTGTATTTCCTTGGAAATTTTAGCCATACCTTCGGAGTTTCATCCAATTGTATCGGGTTTTGCCAAATAGTGTGAAAACGGTAGAATTTGTTGTGGTTGGCGTCCTATTCTGTAATAAGCAGGATTTACTATAATAAGTATATGGAATATCAGAATATCCTCGCATTTACCACAAGGCATGAATTCAGGAAATGGCTTGAAGAGAATTCATCTGCAGAATCTGAATGCTATCTTTTTTTAACGAGAGGAAAACCTGTGGACAATGAGCATTTCTGGTATCTCGATGCTGTGGAAGAAGCTCTCTGTTTCGGCTGGATTGATAGTACCATCCGGATGATATCAGGAAAGGCCATGCAGCGCTTCTCGCCAAGAAGGGCCGCATCAGGCTGGACAGAGCTCAACAAAGAGAGGGTACGGAGACTGGAAAAACTCGGACTGATGACAGAAGCGGGTAGAGCCGTGCTTCCCCCGATGGGGCAGAAAAGTTTCAAACCAGACAAGGAAGTTGTGGCCGCATTGAAAGCAGCAAGAGTCTGGTCAAAATTCCGGACATTCCATCCTTTATATCAGCGTATCAGGCTTTCAAACCTCGCCTTCTGCAAGGTCCGTCATCCCTCGTCTTACGCAATGATGCTTTCTCATGTAATAGAAGAGACGAGAAAGGTAAGGATGTATGGCAGCTGGAATGATTACGGGAGGCTCCTGGATTATTAACGGGAAGTAATCAACACTCCTTCTATGAAGGAACAAGCTCGAGTATTTTTCATGTCCTCAGATTCTGCCCTAGACGTACTGAAAATGCCATTCTGATTTAAAGTATTTGAGACTGCTTAAAGATACCTTTCTATCAGCTGTCAAAGGCAGTGTTTTGCTGTGTCTCAAAAACAGCAGTCATAATAGAAAAATGCATCAAGATGCAAAAATATTTCACAGATAAAGACTGGGGATTATGTCACGGACGATATATGAGCATATTCATCTTCTGTTTTGTCATCTTGGTTTTATATTGCACTTTTGTAGTAGTTGCCGAAATCAGCCATCACTGAAAGAAGCTCCTGCAGACTTTTCCCGATTTCAGTCAGCCCGTATTCAACTTTCGGAGGATTCGTGCAGTAGTCCTTGCGGAATATGATGCCGTCCGACTCAAGTTCCCTGAGACTGGTCGTCAGAACTTTCTGGGATATTCCATCCAGTGATTTCTGCAGCTCGTTGAATCTCCATGTGCGGAAAGAAAGGTTGCGGAGGATTAGGAGTTTCCATTTGCTTCCGATGAGGCTCACCGTTGTTGCGACAGGGCACTCAGGCAGTTCAGGTTTTGTTTTCATGATGCCATGATATCACACATTCTTTATGTTATGCGCAGTTACTTTTTTGTGCGTACTTTTCATATCTCGATCAATGAAATAGATTATAGCCATAAGGAGAAAAATATGAGCAATTACACAAAGATCGGAAAAGTAGAAGGAGCAAGGACAGAGCTTCATGACAAGCTGGGACTTACAGGAGCGGAGATCAGCGTGAATACGCTTCCTGCAGGAGCATCTGTTCCTTTTGTGCATGCGCACAAGGCTAACGAGGAGATATATTTCATTCTCTCGGGAAAAGGCAAGGCGACTGTGGACGGGGAGGAAATCGAACTCAGCGAAGGGGACTGGATCAGGATCGCACCAGCTGGAAAGAGGCAGTTCTTCGCAGCAGCTGACAGCCCGATAAGCTACATCTGCATCCAGGTAAAGACAGGATCGCTTGGTGCCTATACAGCTGATGATGCAGTCTGAATCATGATTGCAGCCTTGGATTCAGACTG
>CASEZU010000041.1 GCA_949292445.1 uncultured Spirochaetales bacterium
GTTCAGGGCTCTCTCCGATATCCCACAGGGGCACAAGGTTGCCCTTTCTCATATCGGCAGGGGCTCAGAGGTCATCAGATACGGTGTGCCGCTGGGAGTCCTGAATGAGAGCGTGGAGCCTGGAGCTCTGATCAGCGAGCATATGATCTGCCTTCCTCCTTCCCCTCCGCTCTCATCCCTCCGTCCGGGATCGGGCGGTACCATCTATCCCGATCCTCCTGAGAGAAAGACGTTTTACGGTTATGACAACGGCCCGGGAAAGTATGCCGGGACGAGGAACATACTCGCCATCGGCACAACTGTGCAGTGTACGGCCGGTGTGCTCCGCGTAGCCCTGGAGAAGATCAGGAATGAGATCCTGCCGTCTTTTCCCCATGTCGATGATGTCACGGCGCTGATACATCCTTACGGCTGCGGCGTCGCGATCAACGCCCCTGATGCCGTGATCCCGATACGGAGCGTGCGCAATCTCCTACGCAATCCCAATTTCGGCGGAGAGCTGATGGTCGTTTCCCTCGGCTGCGAGAAGCTCACGCTCGACAGGCTCCTTCCTGCAAAGGACATCAATGATGAGAACACGATAGTCCTGCAGCGCTGCCATGGATTCCAGGACATGGTCGCTTCAATATGCCACATGGCGGAAAGAAAGCTGAGAAGGCTGAATGAGAGGAAGCGCACTGAACTCCCTCTGGAGAGGCTTATTATCGGGACGCAGTGCGGAGGCTCCGATGCCTTCAGCGGCATCAGCGCGAATCCGGCCATAGGAGCGGCTTTTGACATGCTTGCGGCGAACGGAGCCACCGTGATCTTCTCCGAGGTTACGGAAGTGAGGGACGGAGTGGGATTCCTCGCAGAGCGCTGCAGCAGCGATGAGACAGTGGAGAAGCTGAAGAAGGAGATAGGCTGGTACGATGAATACCTGGCGAAAGGCGGCGCCGACAGAAGTGCGAACCCGACGCCCGGCAACAAGGCTGGAGGTCTCAGCAATATAGTGGAGAAGGCGCTTGGATCGATCGCGAAGAGCGGGCACTCGCCGATTGCAGAGGTCGTCGGGCCCGGGGAGATACCGGAAAAGCATGGCCTTGTCTTTGCCGCGACTCCCGCCAGCGATATCGTCTGCGGTCCCACGCAGCTTGCTTCCGGCATCACGCTGCAGGTCTTCAGCACTGGCAGGGGAACGCCGTATTCCCTCCGCGAGGCACCCGTTGTCAAGGTCGCGACCCACTCCGAGCTTGCCGCAATGTGGCCTGATCTCTTCGATCTGGATGCAGGAGGCATCGTGACGGGAAGGGAGAGCATAGATGAGGCGGGGCGGAGGCTTTATGACCTTATCCTCGATACCGCAGGCGGAAAGAAGAGCAAGGCTGAGAAGCTGGGGCTCTACAACGATCTCATCATTGACAATCCTGCGCCGATAACCTGAGGAAAACCTTCAGAAGGGCTTCCTGAATATTTCTCAGCATCAGGCCAGGAGGATCAGCTCCCGGCCTGATGGCATATCATTCGACAGTTACCTGAAGATTCCCGCCATTTACTGTACCACTGCGATCCGGAATTTTGTTTCCGTTGTATGTGTTCCCTGATATGACTACATCATAACCTGAGAGTATGCCGCTATCTATTATCATGAGATCTTCATCAGCGGAATCAGTGATTTTGTTATCGGTAATTTCTATCGAATTATCCGTTCCTGCACCATTTCCGAACTTGATGGCGGAACTTCCAGAAGAGGAAATTTCGTTATTCCGTATGATGATGTCTCCTGAAAAATGGGCAGATCCTGAGGTCTGGATTGCAATTGCATTGTGCGCTGCTCCCGTGATCTTGCAGTTCTCAACCCTTGCACCGGAGACATTCTTGATATAGATCGTACTGGAACTGGGAACAGAGTATCCAGAGAAATCACAATCTGTGACAGCCAGATCGGAATAATATCCTGATTCACTGGCTTCTAGATGTATTGCAGGAGTATTTCCGCTTCCACTGCCATCACCCTTGAAAACGCAATTGGTGATTATAAGGTCATTGATATGATCTGTTTTCCAGCTGCCAGTACCGAATGCTATATCAATACCTTTTCCAGAACCTCTGAAGTCTATGTTCTCTATGCTGAGGTTATCAATGTCGAGATGTATCCTGTATGGCTGGCCGGTTAAGTCTTTTTCTCTCACAGGATCATAGCCATTATTGGGACCTATGCCATTGCTTACCTTGATTTCCTTGCTGAGAACAGCTCCCTCCGTTCCGATGATTCGCACACCTTCCAGATCGTAGACATAGACCAGACTTCCTGTTTCGGGAATAGTCTCTTTATCTGTAATTTCATGGCCGGCAAAATCTTCTATTCCGTCTCCCCAGCCGGTACCACCCTCATTCTTGAATATTCTTGTCCCGTTGTATCTGGTAGGTCTCAGGTAAAGAGTATCGGAATATGTCCCAGGCGAGAGGATTACTGTTGAGCCTGATCCAATTCTGTCCAATACTGTCTGGGCGGTTTCGGGATTGACTGCGACTGTTGCAGGTATTCCAGGGGAAACAGCTTCAGCTGCATCCTTGTCAGAAATGCTCTGTATGCCGGTACTGACAGTTTCCTGGGTTTCATCTCCGCAGATACTGCAGACTAATGTTTTTATGAGAGATGAACCGATTAGCTCATAACTTGCAACGTAATCATGTTCATGGATTTCCTCAGATGGAGATTCCGGGATAATGACAGGTATGAGAAGAGGTCTCTGAGTACAGGAAGCGAAGAGAAGAAGACATAGTAGGAATGTTACCCCCCCCTGATGACTTTCTTCCGCAGAACTGCTGTCATATTTTGTTCTTTGGCAAAGAAATGCATATAATTCCCTCCTTGTTATTTTGTTCACAGATATTATAAGTGCTTCATAGGAAGGGTGCAATGAATATGAATCAGTTATGGTTATCTTTGCTGGGTAAATACATTGGCTGCTGTCATCGTGATTAGAACGCCTTCTGTGAATCTTTCTCATCTTGATTCTCCCTCATGGTTTGCAGTATCTTCTTGCTAACGGCTATGACGGAGACGAGTAGCTTCTGATTCCGCCTCAGAGAGGGCGTCCGCTTCGGCGGGTGAGAGACGCCTGGGGATAGGATGTGAAAACCACTCCCGAGCTGCATGGGTGAAAGGTGACGAGTATTCCATGCCGTTCCCTGCGTTAATGGATAATGAGCGTCCCCCGTGAAAGGGGGGAAGCAAGGTGGAACCGCGGAGCCTTTGCAGCTTCGTCCTTGCAGTGATGCGGGGATGAGACTGGAAAGGCTTTTTCCTTATAAGGAGAGGATTATGTCAGACAATGAAAAGCTATCAATGATCCGGCATTCGATGGCCCATGTCATGGCTCAGGCTGTTACCGAGCTGTTTCCTGGGACGAAGATCGCTATCGGACCATCAATTGAGAATGGCTTCTACTACGACTTCGACCTTCCGAGGGCGTTGACCGATGCCGATCTTGAGACGATCACGGCAAGGATGAAGGAGATAATCGCCTCGGGCGTTCCGTTCGAGAGGAAAGAGGTCTCGAGGGAGGAGGCAAAGGCGCTTTTCAAGGACCAGCCGTACAAGCTCGAGCTCATCGATGCCATCCCTGAGGGGGAGACTGTCTCGCTCTATACGCAGGGAACATTCACCGATCTCTGCCGCGGACCGCATGTTGAGAGCACGAAGGCGCTTCACGCCGATGCGTTCAAGCTCCTCAGCATCGCCGGTGCATACTGGCGCGGAAATGAGAAGAATCCGATGCTCACCCGTATCTACGGAACCGCATGGACAAATCCCAAGGAGCTCAGGCTCTATATGGATTACCTTGCTGACATCGAGAAGAGGGATCACAGGAAGCTCGGCAAGGAGCTCGATCTCTTCTCCCTTCATGAGGAAGCAGGTCCCGGCCTTGTGTACTGGCATCCGAGGGGAGCCAGGATAAGGCAGGCCATCGAGGATTTCTGGAGGGCCGAGCACTACAAGAACGGCTATGAGCTCGTCTACACTCCGCATGTCGGGCGCAGCTGGCTCTGGGAGACCTCGGGCCACCTCGGCTTCTACAAGGAGTCGATGTATCCGCCGATGGAGATGGACAAGTCGGATTACTACGTCAAGCCGATGAACTGCCCGTTCCATATCATGATCTACAAGAACACGAAGCACAGCTACCGCGAATTCCCGTTCCGCTGGGCTGAGCTCGGGACTGTCTACAGATATGAGAAGGCGGGAGCTCTCCATGGCCTGATGAGGGTCAGGGGCTTCACGCAGGATGATGCGCACCTTTTCGTCACTCCCGAGCAGATGGATGATGAGATAATCGAGGTCCTGCGCTTCTCGATGTTCATGCTCCATTCCTTCGGCTTCCAGGATATCCACGCGTATATCTCGACACGTCCGGAGCACTCAGTCGGCGATCCGGAGAAGTGGGAGGCTGCCACTGCGGCTCTCAAGAAGGCTGTTGAGAAGGAAGGACTCAAGTACGACATCGATGAAGGCGGCGGAGCTTTCTATGGTCCGAAGATCGACCTCAAGGTCAAGGATGCGATCGGAAGGGAATGGCAGCTTTCGACTGTGCAGTTCGATTTCAACCTCCCCGAGCGCTTCGATCTCACATTTGTCGACAAGGACGGCACGGAGAAGAGGCCTTATATGATTCACCGTGCGCTTCTGGGATCGCTGGAGCGTTTCTTCGGTGTGCTCATCGAGCACTATGCCGGAGCATTCCCGCCATGGCTTTCGCCTGATCAGATCGCAATCATCCCTGTCGGCGAGACAGCCTTTGATTACTGCAATGAGCTCGAGAAGAGACTCCGCGGCGAGGGCTTCAGGGTCGTTACAGACCTTTCCGCTGACAGGATGAACGCCAAGATCCGCAATGCCCAGAAGATGAAGACGCCGTATATGCTGATCATCGGCGAGAAGGAAATGGCAGAGGACCTTGTCTCAGTCCGTTACCGCGGAGGAAAGCAGGTTAATGGTGTCAGGACCGCCGATTTCATTGCTGAGGTGCATAAGGTGATCGACAGCAAGGAGCAGATCTGAGCATGAAGCATGAGAGCGCTGCTGCCAGACTGAGAAGACTGGACGGGGAGATCGTGATGCTCTCCCACATCCAGGCCGCCCTTGAGTGGGATCTCGAGACAGGGATGCCTGCTGGCGGCGAGGAAGGAAGGGCAGCAGAGCTTTCATATCTTTCTCGGCTGATCCATGAAAAGGCCGTCTCCCATGAGATGGCCGATACTCTCTCCGCTTTGGATGGAGAGGGGCTGGATGATGCCGATGCCGCGATTCTGCGCATCAGGAAGAAGGAGTATCTCGAGGCCGTTTCCGTTCCGCCGGAGCTGGTGGAGAACCTTGCTCTGGAGAAGGGCAGGGCACATGGTGCATGGCTGAGAGCAAGGGAAAGCGGGGACTGGAACATATTCCGTCCCAGCCTTGAGCGCCTTGTGGCTCTTACTGAAGAGAAAGCTGCGGCCATGTACGGTGACAGAGCCCCGTATGATACCCTTCTCTCTCATTATGAGGACGGGATGTCCGCTGCCATCCTTGATCCTGTTTTCATGGAAACCGGCAGGGCAATCCACCGCCTTCTTGATGAGCTTTCCGGGGTGAGAGCGGATGATTCGTTCCTCCATGCCGGTTATGACAGGGGGGCGATGGAGGCTTTCTGCCGCCGCGTCATCACAATGATGGGTTTCGACTGGCACCGCGGGGCGATGGGCATTTCCGCTCATCCTTTCACGACAGTACTCGGCCCTGATGATGTGAGGATAACGGAAAGATTCACCGATGAAGGCCTTTTTGATCCCATTGGCTCTGCAGTGCATGAGGCGGGGCATGCCCTTTATGAGATGCATGCATCCCTCAATCCTGCCATACGCGGCACCTCCGCAGGCAGCGGGGTATCGATGGGGATCCACGAGTCGCAGTCCCGTTTCTGGGAGAACATGATCGGGCGCAGTCCTGCGTTCTGGGAAGGCATGTATCCTGTACTTCTTGAGTATTTCCCGCAGCTTTCGGATATAACTGCAGAAAAGTTCGTGAAGGCCATCAACGCTTTCCGCCCCAGCGCCATCAGGGTAAATGCCGATGAGCTGACCTATACGCTCCATATCATCGTGAGATACGAGGCTGAGAAGGCGATGTTCTCCCATTCCGTGCCGTTCGGAGAGCTGCCGTCATACTGGAATGAGCTCTCTGAGAAAATACTGATGTACCGGCCCGCGGATGATCGGGAGGGAATCCTGCAGGATTGCCATTGGGCCGGCGGTGACTTCGGCTACTTCCCGTCGTATGCGGTGGGAAATATCTATGCCTCATCATTCTTCGCAGCGATGCGCGCCGAGCTCGGCGGAGAACTGGACAGGGCTCTCAGATCATGTGATTACACTGTGATAACGGAGTGGCAGGACAGGAATATCTGGCACTGCGGCGGAATATATGAGCCGTCGGAGCTTGTGCGGCGTGTCACCGGAGGCGGTCTTGATTCCGCCTGTTTCATAAACTACCTTGAAAGCCGGTTCAAGGGGCTGTACCTTTGAATCGAGGAGATGGAAAATGAACGTTCCAAACAGACTAACGGTTCTCAGGCTGATCATGGTGCCTGTGTTCTTCATATCCTATTCGATATCGCTCCTGTCATTCCCGTCCGCCCATGTGGTGTCGGCGGTGATGATGTTCATATGCTATGCCGTGGCTGAGCTTTCAGATCTTCTCGATGGAAAAATCGCGAGAAAATACAATCTTGTGACTGACCTGGGGAAGGTGATGGATCCTTTTGCGGATACGCTTTCCCATCTGACGTTCTTTGTCTGCTTCATGTCGCGCGGCATCATGCCTGTGTGGGCTTTCATAATCATCATGTGGAGGGAGTTCTCCATACTCTTCATGCGCATGCTGATGATGCGCGCCGGCAAGGCGATGCCCGCCAACATCTGGGGCAAGAGCAAGACCGTTCTCTATGCTGTCGCGTCAATTTTCTCGATTGTCTACATCGTCGTCTCGGCGTTCGTGGCTCCGGGGAGCTGGAACGGTACCTATGAGACGGTGCTTTATGTGCTTTTCTCGCTTTCTGCCGCGGCTTCGCTCCTCAGTTTCGTCACATATCTCTATGCCGTGCTCAAGTCAGGCGCGCTCAGCGGAATGACAAGATGACAGATTCCGGAGAAAGGGGACTGCCGTTTGCCGGTCTGACTGAGGAGGAGCGCTCTGCTGTCGAGATCATCATCTCTGATGTGGATGACACGATCACAAAAGGCGGCAAGCTCTATCCCAATGCGCTGCAGAGCCTCTGGAAGCTCAAGAGGATGGGGAAGATGATCGTCCTCGTGACGGGCGGCTCTGCGGGGTGGTCCGATGTTTATATCAGGCAGTGGCCCGTCGATGCCGTGATCGCGGAAGGCGGGGCCATGATCCTTGCCCATGCCAAGGGCGGGGAGATTGTCTACAAGTTCAACCCGATGATCGACCCGATGTTCCAAAAGAAGAAGGAGAGCCTGATGAAGCTCACGGCAGGGCTGCAGCTTTCAAGCGACCAGTTCGCCAGGATGTATGACATAGCATATGACAAGAAGCATCTGAGCGCGCAGGAAGCGAAGACCCTCAAGGGCATGGTAAAGGCTGCCGGAGGACACTGGAGCGAGAGCTCAATACATATAAATGTCAGCTTCGGCTCATTCAGCAAGCGCTCTGCGCTGCTGCTTTTCCTCGATGCCCTCTATGACATAAAGGCGGAGAGGATCAGGGAACATGGCGTCTATCTCGGGGACAGCCTCAATGATGAGGACCTCTTCGGCTTCATGCCCTTGTCTGTGGGAATGCACAGCGTGGAGGATATGAGGGATTCATTCACGAATCTTCCGAAATATATCACGTCCGGATACGGCGGAGATGGCTTTACGGAGTTCGTGAGAAGTCTCGAAGAATCTAATTCCTGATGAACAAAGGAGATAAAAATTTTTCCACAAATTTCTCTGAATTTTGTTGACAAATCGGGGACGTTTGAGGTAATTTATTCAGGCACGCCGATAAGGCAGTGAAGATTTTTAAGAGTTATATCAGCGAAGGGAAGAGAAGAGAGAAAAGAAGCTGTAGGCTTCTGTCAATTCAAACGAACATAGGCAGAAAGGAAAGAAGAAGCCGGTTCGTAGCGAGCGACGGATTAGAACTATAAAGTAAATAGCCACTGTCCTAGAGACAGTGGAATCAATAACGG
>CASEZU010000042.1 GCA_949292445.1 uncultured Spirochaetales bacterium
GAAATCCTCTTGCACAAATTCTTCTCATCTGGTAATCTCTCACCGTTGCACATGGTGCATCAATGGCGAGATAGCTCAGTTGGTAGAGCAAGCGGCTCATATCCGCTCGGTCAGGGGTCCGAGTCCCTTTCTCGCTAGAGTCCCGGACGGTGTCCGGGATTTTTCTTTTTTGACGGATTAATTATTCACACGAGGAATCTTATAAAGATCTTCTCCTGATATCAGGAGAAAATCTGCTGAATCGAAATCAAAGCCATTGGCAGATGCAAATCCTATTACTTTTACATCCAGCCCATCGATCATCCTGATTTTCTTCTCCTCAGAGACGGCGACGGAGCTGCCCATCCTGTATTTCAGGTATTTGCACTCTATTAAAAATGTTAAATATTGTTTTATCAAAATTTGTTTTAACATTTTTATTATGGTCCTGATCCTGCAATGGAAAAAGCAGCAGACTCCTGTCTTCTGCGGATCTGCTGCCTGTGTGGATCTGAGTGATTGATGTTTTTGCGTCAGCGTATTGTGTTCCTGAGGATCCCCAGCCCTTCGATCTCTATCTCCACCACATCGGAGCGCTTCATGCCGGAGATGCCTCCCGGCGTTCCTGTGGATATAACATCGCCGGGGAGGAGCGTCATGACATGCGAGATGTATGAGATGAGGTAGGGGATGCCGAAGATGAGATTCGAGGTGTTCGACATCTGCTTGGTCTCTCCGTTCACCCTGCTTGTTATCATCAGAGCCGATCCATCGACCTCGTCGGAGATATAAGGCCCGAGCGGCATGAACGTGTCGAAACCTTTGGCCACGGTCCACTGGCCGTTCTTCGGCTGCAGGTCGCGGGCTGTCACGTCATTTGCTATGGTATATCCGAGGACATAGCTCAGGGCATCCTCTTCGCTGACGTTCTTTGCTCTGCGGCCTATCACGACGGCAAGCTCCGCCTCATAATCGAGTCGATGGCACATATCAGGATAGATTATGTCCGAGCCGCAGCCTGTGGCAGCTGTCGAAGGCTTGAGGAACACAACCGGCGTCTCAGGAATGGGAAGCCCGAATTCCTCCGCATGGTCGCGGTAGTTGAGTCCGATGCATACGGCTTTGGAGAATGGAACCGGTGCAAGGAGCTGCGTCCTTCCGTATTCCAGCTTTTTTCCTGTCCTCTTCAGAGGTTTTTCAAACGGCTCTCCCTCTATGAGCTCGATCATCGCACCATCGATGATCCCGTATCCCTCTTCCGTCCTTACAATTTTCATCCCATATCCTCCTTGAGAAGATAAATCCAGCTTCCTGTATCGCGGAAGCCGAGCGATCTGTATATCCTTCCGGCGCCCTCATCCGTATACCACAGGGAGAGCCGCTTCATTCCGTTCTCCCCGAATGCGATGTCCAGAAGCTCAGACACCACGGAGGCGGCGTACCCCCTTCCTCTGTATCCCGGGGCTGTTGAGACCCCCGATACCATCGCGTTGCGTCCTGACGGGTTGCTTATATAAGCACCGGAGACCGCTTCTCCTCCCTCGAAAAGGGCCACTGCCGCAAACGGAAACGGCCTTGTGCTGAATGAGGCCGCATTCTCATCATCATCCTCTTCCGGGAAACTGTCCATCATCTCCGGTATTTTGCGGTAGAGCGAGAAGAGGGATTTGAAGTCGGAGCGAGTCCTCAGCACCTTCAGCCGCATGTCACGTTCTTTTTTCCTGAAGTCTCCCTCTTTGACCGTCATCATGTGCCTGAGCTCAGGAGAATAGCCGGGAAGGAGGTGAAGAAGCGGAAGCATTGTGTTCTCCGGTGCGACAAGCGCATGTTTTTCAAGAGACATTATAAAAGCCGCATCATCGCAATCGGCGGCTCTTCCGCTGCTGTTCACGATCACGGCAGAAGCGGGGAAAGCGGCTATGTACATTCCGTCAGCGCTGTACACGTCTATATCTTTCCCCTCTGCCGCATCCCTGAGATCATTCGTGAGAAAGAGATATTTATCCCCATTCCCGTCAAGCTCATCTGCAAGGGAGGCAGCCCGGGACGGCGGGATTCTCTCAAACTTCCGGTGACGGGTCATGGAGGTAGCTGAAATATGCGGCATCTGTCGAGAGCGTCTTGTCCAGCCCGGGCATTGTCTTCCTGTAGCTCTCAAGCGTTGTCCACAGTCTGAAGAACTCCGGATCGGCGCTGTATGCCTGGCTGTATATTGCGGCAGCCTCGGCATCTGCTTCGCCCTTAATCCTCTCGCTCTCCGCATAGGCGGCGGAGAGGATCGTCCGCTTGTCGTTCTCCGTCCGTCCCTGCCAGGAGAGAAGCTGACCGCGGCCATATGAACGGTATGCCTCAGCTATCTGGCTGCGCTCTTTTATCATTCTGGAATAGACGCTGTCCGTGAGATCATCGGAGTACCTTATCTGGCGGATGATCACATCCTCCAGTTCGATTCCATAGTTGAGGGTGAGGGGAGCTGCATCCCGGAGCATCATATCTGAAAGCCCGTCGCGTCCGATGAGTATTTCCTCCTGCTGAGCCCTTGTATCTGTGAGTGAGCGCAGTGCCGCTGCATCCTCTGCGTTCTCCACCTCGTTGTTTATCTCCTCGCTGTACTCAAGTGTGTTGATCCTGTTTGTGGACCTCACGGCTTCATTGAGATAGTTCTCCGATATTACGGTGCGTATCGTGGAATCGAGCACATCATTCAGTCTGGCGATTCCTCCCTCGACGGTCTTGACTGTCATATAGAAGAGGGCGGGGTCGGAGATCCTCCAGCGTGCGGTTGCATCCACCCATATGAACTGGTTCTCCTTTGTCGGTATTCTCTGGGCATCTCCGTCCCAGGAAAGCAGTGTGGACGGATAGCGGGTGATGCTGTCAACAAGCGGCATCCTGAACTTGAGCCCCGCATCGGTTTCAGTCCCGACAATCCTGCCGAATCTTGTGACAACAGCCTGTTCGCCCTCCGATACCATGAAAAACGGGCCCAAGAGGAGGAACACGACAGCGAGGATCGCGATTATGACAAGTGCTGTGATGAGCTTCTTCATACGCCGCCTCCTATCATCTGAACAGGCAGATAGCCTTCAAGGGACTTGTCTATGAGCGTTACAGAGCCATCATCGTTTCTCAGCACTTCCTCCATTGTCTCTATGTACAGTCTCTGTGCTGTTGTCTCCTTATCCTTGCTGTATTCTTCCCTTACTGCGTTGAATCTCGCTGTATCGCCATAGGCCATGTTGACTCTCTCGGCAGCGTACCCCTCCGCTTCCGAGATCATCTTGTCCGCCTCTCCCTGAGCAGCGGGTATCTCCTGATTGTAATACTGCTTGCCCTCGTTTATGAGGCTGTTCATGTCCTGTATGGCTTTGTTCACATCCTCGAATGCATCCTGCACCTCGCCCTCCGGAGGCATGATGTTCTGCAGCTTGACCGCGACAATCTCGATGCCGGAATCATAGCGGTCGAATATCTCCTGCATCGCACGCTGTGCATCGAATTCGATGTTCGTCCTCTCGCTGGTCATGACAGCAAGTATGGGCAGATCCCCGACGAGCTGGTTCATGACAGACTGCGATATATCGCGTATCGTCGTCTCCTTGTCCTGAATGGAGAAGAGGTATTTCATCGGATCACTTATCCTGTACTGGACGATCCACTCCACGTCCACGATATTGAGGTCCCCTGTGAGCATCATCGATTCCTCGGGATTGACGAATGCACCTGAAAGCGATGTGCCGGATGGATCCGTGGCCCTGTATCCGAATGTCAGGGTCTGCACCACTGCAGTCTCGACATTGTAATTCCTTTCTATTCCGAGCGGCAGCTTTGTCTGCAGCCCAGGGCCGACTGTTCTGACATATTTGCCGAACCGCAGCACTACGGCATTCTCCGTCTGGTCAACGGAGAAAAAGCTCGTGGCTATGACCGCAAGTATGGCCAGTATGATGATCACAGCTGCCGCAAACCGCGCCGAGATCGTGAATCCTTTCTTGCCTTCCATGCCCAGAAGTGTAGCAGATCAATCCATTTCAGCAAACAAATAACCGGGGTAGGGTTGCTGCCCACCCGCGCTCTTGGATATACTCGTACCCATGAAGAAACGTCTTATTACATCGGCGCTGCCGTATGTCAATAACATTCCCCATCTGGGGAACCTGATGCAGGTGCTTTCCGCAGATGTCTTCGCCCGTTTCTGCCGCAGCCGCGGATACGAGACGATGTATATATGCGGTACCGACGAGTACGGGACCGCGAGCGAGACAAGGGCTCTTCAGGAAGGGGTCACGCCCCGTGAGCTCTGCGATCATTATCATGAGATCCATAAGAAGATATACGAGTGGTTCGATATCTCCTTCGACTACTTCGGACGCACAAGCACTCCGCTCCAGACCGAGATAGTCCAGCACATCTTCTCGGAATGCGACAGGAACGGCTATATAACGGAGAAGGAAACAGAGCAGCTTTACTGTCCTGACTGTCACCGTTTCCTCGCAGACAGATTTGTCTCCGGAACATGTCCTCACTGCGGATACGACGGAGCAAGGGGGGACCAGTGCGAGAAGTGCGGGACGCTCCTCGATCCCACGGAGCTCATTGATCCGAAGTGCTCCGTCTGCGGCGCGACTCCTGTGCTGAGAAAGACCAGGAACCTTTACATCGATCTGCCGAAGATCCTTCCGCTTTTCAAGACGTGGATGGACAAGGCGTCCGTAGACGGATTCTGGGCTAAGAATGCGGTGCAGATCACGGCATCATGGCTCCGCGACGGCCTGCAGGAGAGGTGCATCACGCGCGATCTCAAATGGGGTATCCCTGTCAACAAGCCCGGCTATGAGGACAAGGTCTTCTATGTCTGGTTCGATGCCCCGATCGGCTATATCTCGATCACGGCCAACAAGACGGAGAACTGGGAATACTGGTGGCGCGACCCTGATAATACCGAGCTCTATCAGTTCATTGGCAAGGACAACATACCGTTCCACACAGTTGTGTTCCCTTGTTCCCTGCTTGCGACTGGTGAGAAGTGGACGATGCTCTACCACATGTCCTCCACCGAGTATCTGAATTATGAGGGAGGCAAGTTCTCGAAGAGCAAGGGCATCGGAATCTTCGGCAATGATGTCGAAGAGACCGGCATTCCTGCCGATGTGTGGCGCTTCTACATGTTCTACAACAGGCCGGAGAAATCTGACTTCACATTCACCTGGGCCGATTTCCAGGAGAAGGTGAACAAGGAGCTCATCGGCAACCTTTCCAACCTCGTCAACAGGACGCTCACATTTGTGAAGCGCTTCTATGACGGATCCCTTGGAGAAGGGGCGCTGGATGAGGATATTGTCAGGACTGCCCGTGAGATGGAGGGTACTGTCACCGAAGCTCTTGAGAGAGCCGATGAGCGCGATGCCATCAGGAAGATCTTCGAGCTCTCGGATGTCGGCAACAAGGCATTCCAGGATGGCGAGCCATGGAAGAAGAGGAAGGAGAATCCGGAGGAGGCGGCAAAACTCCTCAGGACGCTTCTCCATCTGATCAGGGATCTCGCGGTGATGATCACACCGTATATGCCGTCGACCGGTAAGAGGATCCTTTCGTTCATCGGATCTGAGAATGCGGACTGGAAGAGTGTCGGCAGCTTCTCGGGGGAGATCAGAGTCGGAGATGCTGAGCTTCTCTTCCAGAAGCTGGAGGATGACAGGATTGCTGAGCTCAGGGAGCGCTATTCAGGCTCACAGAGCGAGAGAATGGAAAGGGAGAAGAGCGCTTCTCCAAAGGAAGGAAACAAAATGGAAGATAATGCAAAGCCGGCTGCAGCTGAGGAGAGCCTCTCCGAGCAGTTCGCACGCCGCGTGATACTCAAGGTCGCGAAAATCGTGAAGGTCGAGAAGCATCCGGGAGGGGACAAGCTCTACATCCTCACCCTTGACTGCGGGGAGGAGGAGCCGAGAGTGATTGTCTCCTCAATCGTGCCGTTCTACAGGGAGGATGAGCTTCT
>CASEZU010000043.1 GCA_949292445.1 uncultured Spirochaetales bacterium
TCAATGAATACCGGATAAGCGGCAGCCGAATCCAGTACATGACGTATTATTATCTCATCGGGGTCCTTGTCTCCGACGAGCTTGAGTGCAGGATTGAAGAGCATTATCTCGTTCAGGAAGGTCGTGATGCGGCCGATGGTACTCTCATCGGGATTCACACCGAGCCTCTCGAGCCCGGAAACCAAAAGCTCCTTATCCACGCTTGCTGCTCCTTACGGCAACCGCAAGCACCGCTGTATCGGAAACCCTCATGCCGGAAATCCTGCCGGCCTGTCCGATGGAAAGCGGCCTCACGGCTTTCAGCTTCTCCCTGGCTTCAGAGGAGATGCCGTCAACTGAATCATAATCGAAATCGGCCGGAATCTCCATATTCTCAGCCTTCCTCGCCTTTTCCAGCTCCCGCTCCTGTCTTTCAATATAGCCGGAATATCTTATATCCAGCTCAGCCTCGGTGAGAATCTGCTCAGGATACTCCCTGAGAGAGGGAATGCTGAGGGACAGAATGTCCTTATCCGGTTCTCTGAGCGTGTCGTAAGCGCTCTTCTGCCCCACTCTTGTGTGCTGGAGTATTTCCTTCACCCTTCTTATCGCCTCAGCTTTCCTTCCGAGCCTTTCCATCCGTTCTTCTGTTACAAGACCGACAGCATACCCCTTGGGTGTCAGACGCTGGTCAGCGGTATCATGCCTCAGCGAGAGCCTGTACTCCGCACGCGACGTGAACATCCTGTACGGCTCCTTCGTCCCCTTCGTGACAAGATCATCGATCAGGACCCCGATGTATGATTCGGTGCGCGAGAGGATGAGAGGCTTCTCCCCTTTCAGCCTCTGGGCGGCATTTATTCCGGCGATGATCCCCTGCGCTGCTGCCTCCTCGTAGCCGGAGGTGCCGTTCGTCTGGCCTGCGATGAAGAGGCCTGAGAGTATCTTGCTCTCAAGCGATGGATAGAGATCAAGAGGATCGAGATAGTCATACTCGACAGCATATGCCGGACGCATTATCTCCGCATGTCTCAAACCGGGAATCGAATGAATGAATGCATGCTGCACATCCTCAGGAAGCGAAGAGGAGAGCCCGTTGAGATACATCTCCTCCGTCCCGATGCCTTCCGGTTCAACGAATATCTGATGCCGCTCCCTGTCGGGGAAGCGCACGACCTTGTCCTCTATCGAGGGACAATACCGGGGGCCCTTGCCTACGATCTTCCCGCCATAGAGCGGTGAACGGGAGATGTTGTCCCTGATGATCCTGTGCGTCTCCTCGTTTGTATATGTTATGTAGCAAGGAAGGGACGGCCTGTCGATGGCATCGGAATCGAATGAGAACGGGAGCATCGGAGAGTCCCCGTCCTGTCTCTCCATCTCGCCGAAATCCAGGGAGCTCATCCTCACCCTCGCAGGAGTCCCTGTCTTCATTCTTCCTGTGCGGAAACCGAGGCGCCGGAGACTGTCCCCGAGTCCTATCGCGGCGCTTTCGGCAAGCCTGCCGCACGGAGCCTCATACTCACCGATGAAGATCTTTCCGTCCATGAACGTGCCGGTGGTGAGGACAACAGCTCTGGCTGATATCTTCCAGCCGCGCTCAGTAATGATACCGCATACTTCCCTTCCGCCATCATCAATAAGCAGATCGGTGACGGTATCCATA
>CASEZU010000044.1 GCA_949292445.1 uncultured Spirochaetales bacterium
GTCCCATCCGCTTGTGCAGGCAGGCATAAAGGACTATGAGGAACTCTTCGGCAGGAAGCCTGTTGTTGACAAGTGGACATTCTCCACGAACCTTGTGGCCACTACAGGAAGGCACAAGATTCCTGCAATCGGATTCGGTCCAGGAGATGAGGCACAGGCACATGCTCCGAATGAGATCAACAGGGTGGAGGATCTTGTGATCTGCTCGAAGTTCTATGCGATGCTTCCATATGCGCTGGAGGGAAAGGAATAATTCCTTTGCAGAATCTGATATCATCTGGCGGGGTCCTTGCGGTCCCGCTTTTTTACTTTGCTGTACTTCTGACCGGATATTTACATGTAAGTTTGCCGCTCGGTATTAATTTTATCCTTGTGCTATATGGTAATATGCATGTTCTGATTATTTCTTGTATGCAAGTTTTTCTTGCGCGATTGGGAAAACCGTGCAAGAATCGAGTCGAGGAAGAAAGCGATGAAGAAATATCATGGAATATATCCCGCATTTTATGCGTGCTACGGTGATGATGGAAGAATTTCCCCAGAGGCTGTGCGCAGCCTTGCAAGGATGCTCATTGACAAGGGTGTGCAGGGGCTTTATGTCGGAGGTTCATCCGGCGAGTGCATCTATCAGAGTGTTGAGGAACGCAAGCTGGTGCTTGAGAATGTGATGGCGGAGGCAAGGGGGAAGGTCCGCGTCATAGCACATGTCGCCTGCAACAATACGGAGGACAGCATGTGCCTCGCATCTCATGCCGAGAGCCTTGGCGTTGATGCGGTTGCCTCCATCCCTCCGATTTATTTCCATCTTCCCGAGGATGCCATAGCACAGTACTGGAATGACATCTCATCGGCAGCTCCCAATACCGATTTCGTCATCTACAACATTCCGCAGCTTGCCGGCGTTGCTCTGACGATGAGCCTTTTCAGGAAGATGCTTGAGAATCCCAACGTGAAGGCGGTGAAGAATTCCTCGATGCCGGTGCAGGATATCCAGATGTTCAAGATGTACGGAGGTGAGGGGTTCACGGTGTTCAACGGACCCGATGAGCAGTTCATATCAGGACGCATCATCGGAGCTGACGGAGGCATCGGCGGGACATATGGCGCGATGCCGGAGCTTTTCATCCAGGCTGATCATGCAGTCGAGGACGGAGATATTGAGAGGGCCTGCAGGCTGCAGAATGCGATTGATGAGATCATCTACAGGATGTGCAGTGCGAAAGGCAACCTTTATGCAGTGCTGAAAGAGGTTATCAGAAAACGCGACGGCCTGGTGCTGGGCTCTGTGCGTAAGCCTCTGCAGGGGCTTTATCCCGGTGATGAGCGTGTCGTTGATGATGCTGCAGCTCTGATCGATACGGCTGTACGGACATTCTGCTGATCCGCTCTTGAGTATCCTTTCTCGTTGTATTATATATTTTTGGCGGAATGAACGTGCATACACTTCTCATAGACAAGATCGTCGAGGTTCTCCAGGACAGGATAATAAGGGGGGATTATCCTGTCGGAGTGAAGCTCTCTGAGAACAAGATCAGCGATGAATTCGACTGTTCCCGCACTCCTGTGAGGGAGGCTTTCAAGATACTTGAACAGCGCAATATCGTGGAGGTGATTCCTCACTCAGGAACCTATGTGAAGGAGCTGTCCCCGAAAGAGAACAGGGAAGTGACTGAGATCAGGGCGGCGCTGGAGCCGCTGGCATTCCGCCTTGCCTGTGAGAACAGGGCAAGCACCGCAGTGCTGAGAACACTGCAGGAGCAGATGGAGACAGTGCTTGCCTCCGGCGGAACTGATTTCATGATATACGGCAGATGCCATGTTCTTTTTCACCGCCATCTTGTGGAGCTCTCCGGCAGTGAGCTGCTTCTGGACACTTACAGGAAGCTCAATCTCAATGCTGCCAGAAAGCTGATCTATGAGAAGATGAACCCAGAAGAGATCCGCATGACGAATGAGGAGCACTGGAAGATCATAGGTTTTCTCGAGGATGGCAATGTTGAGGAGGGCTGCGCCTTCGTTTTCAATCACCTGTGGCAGAAGAGAGAGCGCCTCGTTGCCGCTGAGAATGCAAAATAAGGAATCTTGCATACAACATTTTATCTGTGACTGTATCATCCATCGGTTGGCATAGTCATTTTCTTTATTTCTGATAAATCGGTTAACTTGATATTATAAAAGAAAATCTGTTGGTTTTTCCCGCTTTAGACGTTTTGTTTGAAAATATTTGTTGACAAACGGACAAAACAAACTAGCATACAAGTATAACCTCCTCGGCGGAGGCAAAACAAAAGGAGTGGGATTTTAATGAAAAGAATTTTGATCACCTTGGCCATTGTCCTCCTTTCTGTGGGAATGGTATTCGCATCGGGTTCGAAGGAATCAGACGCGGGAAAGACTGTCATCACACTGTGGGCTTTCCCCACATTGGGAAACAGCGGTGATGTGGAGCGTGAGATAATTGCGGCTTTCGAGGAAGCCAATCCTGATATCTCCGTTGTATTCGAGACAATAGACTTCACGAGCGGGCCTAACAGGATTACAGCGGCGATCGAGGGCGGCGCTGCTCCGGACATCGTTCTTGATGCTCCGGGAAGAATCATAGAGTGGGGAAAGAACGGTCAGCTCGCTCCTCTCGATGATCTTTTTACAGATGAGTACAAGGCAGATATCAGCGAAGGCCTTCTCAACTCCTGCACGGATGGCGAGCATTATTACATGTATCCGCTCTCCTCGGCTCCTTTCTGGATGTCGATCAACAAGGAGATGTGGGAAGACGCCGGTGCCTGGCAGTATGTCAACACAGAGGGTGACAGATGCTGGACAACCGAGGACTTCTACAATGCGATGGTCGCGCTCGGCAAGGCAGGATACATCGGTGTCAACGTATACTGCGGCGGTCAGGGCGGAGACCAGGGAACAAGAGCGCTTGTGAACAACCTCTACTCAAGCCACATCTATGAGGATGGAAAGTGGGTTGCGGATACAGAGGGAACAAAAGAGGCCCTCAGCCTTCTTCTCGACCTCTATGATCAGGGAGCAATTGATTTCGGACGTTCAATGGTAGCTGCAGATGAGCTTCAGCTCTATCAGTTCGAGCAGATCGCATCGACAATCTGCTGGGGAACCTCCAATGCCGTTAACTATGCAACCGATGCATTCACACAGTTCTCAGTACCATTCCCGTCTGATGATGGTGTTCCGGAGCTTGAGTACCTTGCAAACGGCTTCTGCGTATTCGATAACGGCGATGAGGCAAGGATCGAGGCAAGCAAGAAGCTCATCCAGTTCTTCTGCGATGACCCCATCTATGGTCCCAAGGCTGTTGTGGCATCTGCTGCATTCCCGGCTCATGAGAGCTTCGGCAACCTCTATGAGGGCAATGAGGAGTATGAGCTTCTCGCATCCTGGTCGAAGTACTATGGCCCGTATTACAACACTGAGGATAATTTCAACCAGATGAGGACCCAGTGGTGGAACCTTCTCCAGTATATCTCGACAGGAGACAAGACGATTGATCAGGCTGTCCAGGATTTCGATGCGATGTCGAATGCGGCAAACTGACAAGGCATGATATTAAGGCTCCCTTCTCAACAGGTCGGGAAGGGAGTTTTTCTTCACTTTGCACGGCGAGGTGCTTATGAACAGGAAAAATGAAACAGGAACGATAGTCATGAACCGCAATGGCGTGAGCCATGCGATACAGAGGAATATAGACAAGGTGAGCTATATCTTTCTCACCCCGATGATCATATTCTTCTCGATCTTCGTTCTTGCCCCGATGGTGATGGGCATATTCACCAGTTTTTTCCATTATACGATGCGTGATTTCGAATTCTCATTCATTTCGAATTACACGCGTCTTTTCGGAGATCCGGTCTTCCGCAGGAGCATGTGGAACACGGTGGTGATCGTGGTCGCCTCCGTCCCGCTTGTAATAATCTTCTCCCTGTGGGTTGCAAGCGTCATTTCCGAGAGGAGCGGCGGCACGACAAGTTTCTTCCGCGGAGTTTTCTACCTCCCTGTTGTCATGGGAACGGTTCCCGTAGTCGTTGTATGGAAATGGCTCTTCAATGCCTATTTCGGTCTCCTGAATTATATCTTCAAGGCTTTAGGACTGATGGAGCAGAATGTACGCTTTGACTGGCTCGGAGAACAGAGCACTGCGATCTGGTGCATTCTTGCGATTCTCTTCACCACATCGATCGGACAGCCCATTGTCCTCTATGTGGCTGCTCTCGGGAATGTGGACAAGGGGATCACAGAGGCTGCGGAGGTTGACGGTGCATCAAAGCTGAGGACGTTCTGGCAGGTCAAATGGCCCGCGATAATGCCGACAACGCTCTACATCATGGTCATTACTACAATAAACAGCTTCCAGTGCTTCGCGCTCATCCAGCTTCTCACAAGCGGCGGTCCTTCCTACTCGACAAGTACCGTCATGTACTACCTGTATGAGCAGGCATTCACCTATTACAACTACGGCTATGCAAATGCAATGGGCGTGATACTCGCGCTTGTCATAGCTCTTTTCTCAGCTCTGCAGTTCAGGGTCATGAGATCGGATGAGGCATAAGGAGGGGATGATGAAAAAGCAACTCACAAATGTAAACAGCCGTATTTACGGAACACTGTCGTTCATATTCCTCCTGCTGCTGGCCGTACTTTTCATTTTCCCGATCTACTGGATCATCACGGGAAGTTTCAAGGTGATGCCTCAGGCCATTCCGCCGGAGTGGTTTCCCCATGAGTTCACCGGCAAGCATTACGCCAAGCTCTTCGCGCAGCCGGCCGGAAGGTGGATGTTCAACTCGGTTTTCATGTCCATCGCCTCGATGGCTCTTGTGCTGATCACTTCCAGCATGGCGGGGTATGTGCTTGCGAAGAAGCGTTTCACAGGAAGAAAGGTGGTTTTCTCGCTCCTTATCTGTGCGATGGCTCTGCCCAAGCAGGTCGTGCTTGTCCCGCTGGTGAGGATCCTGAACTTCATAGGGCTCTACGATTCCCTCTGGGCAGTCATCCTTCCGACTGTCGGATGGCCGTTCGGAACATTCCTGATGAAGCAGTTCAGCGAGACTCTTCCCACGGAGCTGCTTGAAGCTGCCAAGATAGACGGTGCGAGCGAAGCCAGGATTTTCGTCAATGTTGTCTGCCCGATCATTAAACCAGCGTTCGGAGCACTGGCGATCTTCACGTTCATCAATACCTGGAATGATTACTTTCTTCAGCTTATCATGCTCGCAAGCCGCCGCAATCTCTCGATCTCGCTCGGTATCGCTACGCTGCAGGCTGAGATGTCCACGGATTATGGCCTGATCATGGCAGGTGCTACGCTCGGCGCTCTTCCGATTGTCCTCATCTTCATCGCCTTCCAGAAATACTTCACGAACGGCATCACGATGGGTGCTGTCAAGGGCTGAGGCCGTGCACAGGGGAGGTGCTGTTTTATGCAGCACTCTCCCATCTTCAGTTTCAGCTCTCTTTCTCCAGTATTTTCTTCAATGATGAGATGAGTTCTTTCAGCGCAGAAATATGTTCCTCCGTACCCAATGTCTCTATAGTTCTCGCAACTTCCTCATCGAACCTCTCCGGGAGTGCGGGGCAGAGCTGGTGAGCATAACGCTGCAGCTTCTTCTCTCCCGGATGGAGAACCCTGTTATAGGCGAAGAGTATGTCGAAATATGATGCAAGTATTGCGGCGAGACGGTGATTCTGGCTGACAATGTCGTTCCTCAGTGCCGCCAGCTCCGCCTGTATGAGGAATGTAGCGCCGCCGTCCCCGTCTATGACGTCCATATTTTTCCTGATGATGCTGGCCCTGAGCCCTTCAGGATAGGGCGCTTCCAGTTCCTCCTGCAGCCCTCTGAACCAGTCGCCGCGGTCATAAAGGATGCGCGAGGTTTTTATGTTGTACAGGAAACATGTGGTGTATCCGATCCTCGCGTTGTGTTTCCTCCAGACATCATCGACCTGCCGCTCCGTCCATTCCATGGACCTGTACATTATGTCATACAGCATCCCATTCATGCCGGTCGCCTCATCGCCTTCCTCAAACGGGGAGCAGTCGATCCTGCATGTACGGCTGATCGACGATAGTATTCTCTTTCTCTCTTCCGGAGGTACTCTGGAAGAGGAATAGATGTAGATATCATAGTCTGAGCGCTCATCATTTATTGCGCTGGTCCGTGAGCCCGAGAGAGTTATTGCCCTCACCATATCCATTGATGACAGTTCTTCAGTGATTTTCTCAATCATGCTGTGATTGTACCTCCGCAAATTCCCCTGCACTTTGCTTATCCCGCCATTTTCTGGCAGCAAAAGGACCGGAGAGGCAAGGTGAAATGTCCTGATCGGGGAATAAGATCGTGATTCTGCAGTATTCTTCATTGTTCTGGTGGAATTCCTCCGCTACAATTGTCCTCAAAGGAGGTTGTACTATGACGAACGACGAAATCTATGATTTCATCGGTGAGCTTGCTATAGCCCTGTATTCGAAAAAGATACAGATATCCCTCGGTGCGCTGAGAGCAATCATGCTGGATAAAGGCAAGGACTATGTGAACAACAGGGGCATGGCTTCTGCTGTATCCGCCGCCTACCGCAGATGGAAGGTGAAGGATCCTATAATTTATTACGCGATTGCCTACACATACACAGACAAGGAAGGGAATCTGGCCTGGGATGAGAGCAAGCTGGAGAAATGAGAGAATAGGCCCAGCTGCGTACTGGGCTTTTTTAATGCCTTTACTGGGAATGTATTTCTGATTCTCAGTAGAAAATGCCTGATCGTACTGCGTAATGGGATACAGCTAGATGCTTATATGATTTTGAAAACGGTTTCTCTGCCCGGGAGATGCTCTCTGATAATAATCTACCCCAGTGGGGTAAAATAAAACTATTGACAAAATTTAACGGGGGGGGGTATGCTTTAATAGTCAGAATATGACCCATTGGAGGTTTTTCATGCAGAAGAGAGTTATCAGAGCGGGGATAGTCCTTCTTGCTTTTGCTGTGCTCACAAGCTGCCAGCCAAGGTATCAGTATTATCCTCTGCTTCCCGGAGTGCGGCCATCGGACCCGGGCACAGGAAAGACTTATACAGTCACCGTTGATTATGGATATGAGGGCAGTGAGGACAGGATACTTGCAGATCAGTCAGTTCTTGCAGAACCGGTTTCTCCTGACCGCGGCGAGGATTTTGAGTTCGCATACTGGGCAATCAATGGAAAAAAGGTCGAGGACAGCCAGTGGGGAACTGCACTGACTGGAAATGTAACGCTTGAGGCTGTTTGGATTGCTGTATACGACAGTATCCAGGAGATTCCGGAGCTTGCAGAAGCTCTTGATGCAAAGACTTCTGACGGATTCAGCTTTTCGTTTGTGAATGAAGCTGAATTTGACGGACAGGGACTGGTTAAAATCAGGAACTGGCAGGATCTCTATACTCCGGCGGATCTCACGCTGAAAGGTATAAACTTCAGCCGCGGGCTCTCGATTCATGCAACGAATCCGAGTGGAACTGATATAACCATCACGATAGAGGATTGTGAAATCAATGCATGCCTTCAGGAAGAATTCAAGGAGATGCAGAAGAGGCCGGGAAGAATAGACAATTCCGGAGATGGACTCTGCCTCGCGATAGACTCATCAGCATCAAGTGACCCAAGTGCTTCTGAAAACCAGAACAGGGGAGAAGTTGATGTAGTTGTGAGAAATAATCATCTCACTGGTGACAACAACCCCTCTGCTGAACGGAATGGCTATGTGACACTGGATGATCTGGATCAGGGCAGAAGGTGGAAGTCCCGCGGGAACGGAGTATCGCTTGGGAACCAGTCTGGCGGAACCGTCCATCTCAGGTCTGCAGAGATTGATGGCAATACCTTCACCGGCCTTCGCGGCCATGCAGTCCAGCTGTATCAGATTGCCTCAGGCACTAATGTGACGATCAGCGGAAATAACTTTGTGAGCTGGGGCATTAACAAGAACAATCTTGCAAAAGATGATGGTATTGTTGATTACGCCATCCGCGGAGACCTCAAAGCTGGAGATCCTGGCGAAGTCACACTTGAGGACAATACTTATGCCGAGACTGTTAATGGTGGCTTTGATGTCTCTGAGCGCCATGTCGCCATTGATAACTGGAACGGCATTGTGTCCTGATTCCAGTATTCAGAACTGTCAGATTATATCAGCGTCCATCTCTTAATCGGGATGGACGTTTTGTTTTGTTCATGAGTCTCCCTTTCTGTTTTGCTGCCTGGCCGGATCGTCTGCCTTGAATTTTTCATATAAATATGATATTTCATACTTATATGAATATTGGAGGATGATTATGGAGATTCCAAAGGGCCATTACATATTCGGGACAGTAAAGGTGGGAGAGAGGGGGCAGATTATAATCCCCAAAGAAGCAAGGGATAAATTTGCGATAAAAGCAGGCGATACGCTCATAGTCCTTGGTGATGAGAAATGGGGCATTGCTGTTACAAAGTCCGATGTCCTGCAGAGATATGCTGCGGATGTATTTGCAAAGATTGCAGGAGAAGACAAATATGAGAATAGATGAGACTCCTTTCGCTTTCCTTCTTGCTGACTGCATCAGAGGATTCGGAGAAGAGAAAGGCAGGAGAATCTATCATGAGGCTGATGATATATTCTCAAAGCTCGAAGCAGAGGCTGATTGCAAGGACAATGATGCCATCAGAGAGCATATACAGATGAAGCTGCTTCCTCCGATGGCTTATTACAAGGCTCTTCTTGCTGAAGGCTGTGACAAGAATACTTCTCTGGATTTAGTCAGAAAGGAAACCCAGAAGACAGCGGAGAAGAAGAAAGGCGAAATGTCCAAGATGGCAAGATTGCCGTTTGCATATTCAATCTATCGCATGGGTGTAAAGACGTTCATGACGAAGAATTTTCCCTCTGAGGGATGGAAAACAGAATGGGTGCGATGCGACAGGATGGAGATACACTTCAATCTTCACAGCTGCATATATTGGGATATGTGCAGGAAATATGATTGTCCTGAGCTCTGTACCGTATACTGTGAAAATGACAATATCTCGTTCTCCGGCCTGCTTCCACGGATTCACTTCAGGCGCTCGGGCACACTTGCAGCCGGGGCGGAATTCTGCGATTTTCATTTTCAAAAAATAGGGTAGAACCTATTCTGATCTTGCCAAATGGCTAAGGCCGGAATCCCGGCCCCAGCCAGCCAGAGAAAAAGTATTATGCAATCAGAGAATCAGCGGCTTTCTTCAAAGCCTCGACAGCTTCATCATCGGGAGCTTCATTTGCGATGACCGGACTGGATACAAGAACCGCACCATCAGCGAGACATCTTTCCTCCCAGTTCCTCATCCATTCACCATCACCCCATCCATAGGAGCCGAAGAGCAGTATCTTCCTGCCCGACAGGCTGCCTTCAATAGAGGCGAACATCGGTTCAAAGATATCCTCTTCCAGAACTTCTGTCCCCATTGCAGGGCAGCCGAATGCAAAAGCATCATATGCTGCGATATCCCCGGGACCGAATGCCGCAGGATCGATGACAGTCACATCGGCTTTTCCCTTCAGCTCATCCTCAATGGCATTTGCCATTGCCTCTGTATTGCCTGTTCCTGAATAGTAAACAAGTGCAATCTTCATTATTCCTCCTTAGGCTGTTACGCACAGCCTTGCTATATCTGTTCCGCTGCGGAAGCACTCCATGTATTTCCTGCGGCATTTTGCCCATTTCTCGAGAGTCTTTTCTGCACTCTCCTTATTCGAGTAGACCTTCCATAATCCCGAATAGAGCGCACCTTTTCCTCTGTTCTCAATAAACCCTTTCACATCCTCCGGCGGATAGCCGAGGAAGAGGCCTACCTCATGTGGGCACGGAGCAGCCAGAAACCTCTTTCTCAGAAATTCAAGCCTTCCATCAAGTGACTCGGGGTAGGCAAAATATTTCAGGATATCCTTCGCACGTGGTGCGGACAGTACCTGTTCCAGTTTATCCCGCCGGTATACAAGAAGGAGCCTCTGGCCCTTGCTGTTGCTCAGCGGGAAGAACATCAGACCCCGCTTTTCGAGTTTTCTCAGACATTCCTCTCCGTCAGCCGCATTATTCATAGAAATGAGTGAGGCCGGTTTCATGTTCGCCAATGTCGGAGAAGCATGCATTACAAGAAGTTCATCAAAACTCACTGTCTGCGCTCCTTTGGTTAGCTATGGCTAACCAATTGTTGTCAGATATAGGATACCCAGGACAGGAAGAGAGAAGGAATGAAGGCTTCCTGTTCCGGATATCCCTGGTGACATCATAGCATATTGAGTTAGCAATTGCTAACTATATTTTGAGAAAATTTCATTTTTCTCGTTCTGCAGCTGCGGAAAAATATTGGAAGATCATCATGCAATTTTATATTGACTTCATTATAACGATGTTATATAACGGTGTTATCCATGAGTGAGACAGAGAAAAGAATACTTGAGATAGCCAGGAAGGAATTCCTTGCAAGAGGATTCCAGGGAACATCGATGAGGCGGATTGCTGCCCTCGCGGGTGTCACCACAGGTGCTCTTTATGGTTATTTCGATTCAAAGGAGAAAATTTTCGATTCACTTGTGGAAGAGTCATATGCAGCTGTCATGAATGCCTATAAAGCCGCGCACGAGGAGTTTGCCGCCCTCCCGTATGATGTGCAGGTATCAGGGATGGGAGATATTACAGCAAGATGTGTGGAGTGGTGCCTGGAGTATATCTATGACCATCTGGATGAATTCCGTCTGATTATCATGTGCTCTGAGGGAACGCGCTACTCGAACATGGTTGATGAGATGATGAGGGTGGAGGAGGAGTCAACAGAGGAATTCATCTTACTCATGCGGAGGAACGGCATGGAGATTCCTGAAATCGATCCCCTCCTTGAGCATATGATCACATCTGGTTATTTCACATCATTCTTCGAGGTAGTGAGACACTCTGTCCCGCGGAAGGAGGCCAGAATCTATATTCAGAATCTTCAGGCATTCTACAAGGCCGGCTGGGAGCGTCTTTTCGGCATGAGGCAGTGATGGAGAAATTTTTTTTTGAACATATTGGTTAGCTATTGCTAATTCGTGGAGGTTTTATGAGAATGAATAATGACCTTGAACGCCTCTTGCGATATGCGGGCAGATATAAGGTTTTGACGTATCTTTCGTGGATACTGTCAGCAGTCTCGGCCCTGCTTGCACTGCTTCCATTCATCTGCATCTGGCTGATAATCCGGGATGTGCTTGCAGCTCAGTATGCGGCGATAGTCCGCTGCGGCTGTTATGCCGTGGCCCTTGCAATCCTTTCGATGATTGTCTACATTGCAGCACTCATGTGTTCTCATGTGGCGGCATTCCGGGTGGCTGCGAATATGAGGAAGGAGATGCTTTTGCATGTTATCAGCCTTCCCCTCGGGGTGGAAGACCGGTTTGGAAGCGGCAGGATGAGGAAGATCATCAATGATTCAAGTGCCGCAACAGAGACATATCTTGCACACCAGCTTCCGGACAGGGCCGCTGCGATCGCTACGCCGATAGGACTCATCATCATGCTCCTCTGGTTCGACTGGAGGCTGGGGCTTCTGTCTCTTCTTCCTGTCGCTCTTGGTTTTCTCATCATGATGAGGATGACAGGGCAGAGGATGCAGGAGAGGATGGCACATTATCAGGATGCCCTTGCGGATATGTCCAATCAGGCTGTCGAGTATGTCAGGGGCATTCCTGTCGTGAAGACTTTCGGTCAGACCATATTCTCATTCCGCCTTTTCAAGGATTCGATAGACCGTTACGAGAAATGGGTGATTGAGTATACAAAGGAGCTGATGCGGCCTATGATCATCTACACAGGAGCGATAAACAGCTCGTTTGCCTTCATAACGGCAGGAGCATTCATGCTGGCATCTGGAGGAATCACTCCGGAGATCATCCTGAATGTGCTTTTCTATGTGATCATTACTCCTGTCATCTCGATAACACTGACAAGAATCATGTTCAAGAGCGAGGAAGCGATGATTGTCCATGATGCTCTCATGAGAGTTGATACCATAATGGATGAGAAACCTCAGAGTGAGGGGCACAATGGCCTGATCCCTTCTGACAGCTCCGTGAAGCTGGAGCATGTGACATTCAGCTATGATGGCAAGAAGGATGCCGTCCATGATGTATCAATCAATATCCCATCAGGATCCCTCGTCGCCTTCGTCGGGCCTTCTGGAGGTGGAAAGACGACGCTGGCCTCCCTCATTGCCCGCTTCTTCGATCCTCAGAAAGGAACAATCAGGATCGGAGGGCTGGATATCAGGGATATTCCCAAAGAACGCCTCATGCAGCATGTATCCTTCGTCTTCCAGGACAGCCACCTGATAAAGGGCACGATAAGGGACAATGTGAAGCTGGCAAAGCCGAATGCAAGCGATGAGGAGGTGCTCGACGCCCTCAGGAAAGCCGAGTGCATGGATATTATTGGGAAGCTGCCTGATGGTATTGATACTGTGCTTGGAACCGGAGGAATATATCTCTCCGGCGGAGAGACTCAGCGCATAGCGATTGCGCGCACAATTCTCAAGGACTCTCCTGTGATCATACTCGATGAGGCGACTGCATTCGCTGATCCAGACAACGAAGTGAAGGTGCAGAAGGCATTCTCTTCAATGCTTGATAGCAGGACTGTCATCATGATTGCCCACCGCCTTTCATCGATTACGGGTGCCGACATGATATATGTGCTGTCCGACGGCGAGATAAAAGAAAACGGAACATTCGATGATCTTATTGAGAAGAAAGGGCTCTTCTGCCAGATGTGGAACGACTATAGAAGCTCCGTCGAGTGGAAGGTTGGCAAGGAGGCAATGTGATGATAAAGAGACTTGAAAAGACATTTGCACTCTCCGAGAAGGGTGCAAGAGATCTGGTAAAGGGCTTCATTGCCTGCGCTGTGCATAATCTGACACTCTTCGTGCCTGTCGGTATTCTTTATCTTCTTGCATCCGATATGCTGATGAATGCTCTTGCCGGGCGCGGAATATTCTATGCCGCCTTATGCAGCATCTCTGTTGCCCTGATCATGGTCTCATATCGTCAGGTCTACAAGGCAACATATTTCTCGACATATATTGAAAGCGGTGTGAGAAGAGTAAGTCTTGCCGAGAAGCTGAGAAAAATACCTCTCTCGTATTTCGGCAAGAAGGATCTTGCTGATATAACAAGCACGATCATGGCAGATGCCGCAACGCTTGAAACAGGGCTCTCTCATTGGGTTCCCGAGCTTATCGGAGCGGTCATCTCGACAACGATTGCAGCTCTTTCAATCATGTTCTTCGACTGGAGGATGGGGCTTGCAGCGCTCTGGCCGATTCCTGTCGCAATCCTGATAGTCA
>CASEZU010000045.1 GCA_949292445.1 uncultured Spirochaetales bacterium
GAGAATGGAATACACATTGAAAGCATGTTTGTTATGATCGCAAGCATCTCAGGCCTCCTTCTTCCTCAGTGCCTGGTACTTACGCCAGACCCTGTCCTGGAAATATGCATTGGAAAGCACCATCTGTGCCGTGACGATGACAATGATGATAATGCCCTGCATGACCTGCACGATATTTGCAGGAACTCCGACCATCGACGGCGCAAGCGTCGAGCCGTAGATCAGCAGGCCGAAGAGGAATGAGGCGGGAATGATGCCGAAGGGATGGAGTCCGCCGAAGAGCGCTACGACAACTCCGGAGAAACCGTAGTTATTGGTAATGCCCTCGATAGCCCTTCTGTGCACGCCGGCAAGCTCAACGCCACCTGCAAGTCCTGCGAAAGCTCCGGAAATCGCCATCGATGCCGCAAGATAGAAACCCACACTGATGCCGCCGTATCTGGCAGCCCTGGCGCCCGATCCGGAAGCTCTCATCTTGAAGCCCATCGTCGTCTTCCACATGAGTATGAAGATCAGGACGGCAAGGACCACGGCGATGATGATGCCGTAATGAAGACGGCCCGTAATTCGTCCCAGCCATACATTCTCGGTAAGCCTCATCGACTGCGGCGTTCCCGTCCCGTATACCTGCTCTGCAGGATCGAGGTAGATCGTGCGGAGACAGAGCGAGTAGAACTGTGCTGCAATGTAATTGAGCATGACAGTCGAAAGGAGCTCCGAGACATTGAGCCGGGCTTTGAGAATGCCGGGGATGAAGCCCCAGATGCCTCCTCCGATCATCGCGGCGATGAGCGCGAGCGGCAGCAGCAGAGGCCGCGGCACATCGGGGAAAGCAAGAGCCACGCCGGTGAAAGCCAGAAGCCCCATTGCCATCTGTCCCTCCGCGCCGATGTTGATGATGCCGGAGCGGTAGGCCACTGAAATACCGAGCGCTATGATGCAGAGAGGAACTGCCCTGATGAGCACCTCCGAGATATGAAGCATGTTGGTCAGCGGCTCGAACACGATTGTATAGAACGTGTCCGAGACATCCGCCCCGATCATCCAGAGGATGACGGAAGCCATCAGGATGGCGGCTGCTGCCGCAATGACGATGATGGAGACCTTGAAAGCGATGCGGAAACCTTTTGTCATTCTTCCTTCACCCCCGCCATTAGTATGCCGAGGCGTTCTCTTGTCGCCTCGTTCTTGTCCAGCACTTTCTGGATGGAACCCTTGTAGATCACGGCTATCCTGTCGGAGAGATCCATTATCTCATCGAGCTCCTCGGATATCAGGAGGATGCCGATTCCGCTCTCCCTGATCTTCAGAAGCTCTGAGTGGATGAACTCCACAGCGCCCATGTCCAGCCCCCTCGTCGGATAAACAGCAACAAGGAACCTGGGCTTGCGCTCTATCTCGCGGGCCAAGATCACCTTCTGGATGTTGCCGCCGGAGAGAGATCCCGCTGCAGTGTCTATTCCGGGACAACGGACATCAAAGCGTTTCACAAGGCGCGCTGCGGTGCTGTCAATCTTCTTTCCATTGACGAAGACTCCAGAAGAGAATGTCCCGGATGCGATGTCCTTGAGGACGAAGTTCTCCTTAATGGAGAACGGCGGCACAATGCCCTCCGTATTCCTCTCCTCCGGAATATATCCCATGCCGGCATCGATTATCTCGCGGGGCTTCTTATTCGCGATATTCTTGCCGAAGAACATTATCTCACCGCTTTCCACGCGGCGGAGGCCGTTCACGGCTTCCGCAAGCTCCCTCTGTCCGTTGCCGGACACGCCTGCGAGTCCTACGATCTCACCGGAGCGTACCTCAAGCGAGAGGTGGTTCAGAGCTGGAGTCTTCCTGTCGGACATGACAACAACGTCGCGTATTGAGAGGACAGGACTGCCGGCTTCGCTCTTGCCGGCATTCTTGGGCAGCACGATCTCATGTCCTGTCATCTTCGCCGCGATTTCCTGCGAGGAGTAGTCGCCGGTATTCCCGGAGAACACGACCTTGCCATGGCGGAGGATCGTGACTTTGTCTGAAAGCGCCTTCACCTCCTGCAGCTTATGGGAGATGAAGATTATCGAGAGCTCAGATGTCATCCTCTGCAGAAGGACTATGAGCTCATCAACTTCCTGCGGCGTGAGGGCAGACGTGGGCTCGTCCAGTATCAGGAACCTTGCACCGAGGCAGAGGGTCTTCACGAGCTCCACTTTCTGCTGCTCGCCTACCGAGAGCTGCCATATATACGCATCCGGATTCACGGCAAGAGCGTATTTTCCGGAGACCTCCTCTATGCGGCGCCGGACTTCCCTGAGATCGAAGCGCTTCATGCCGGCATTCCTGAATCCCAGAGCCACGTTCTCCGTCACAGTCATGTTCTGAACCAGCATGTATGTCTGGTGGACCATGCCGAGCCCTGCGCGGAACGCATCCTCCGGGCCGCGGAAACGTACGGGAGAACCGTTGATGAGTATTCTGCCCTCATCCGGCTGATAAAGTCCCATGAGTATGTTCATCAGCGTTGTCTTTCCGGCTCCGTTCTCACCTACGAGAGCGAGAACCTCCCCTTCTCCCACGCTGATGGAGATGTCATCGGATGCGAGCACGCCGGGAAATCTCTTCGTTATGTGCTCCATCCTGAGAGAACTGATCTTGTTGTTCATAGCATGCGGAAAAAGCAAGGCAGGGCCTGGACCCTGCCTGTGCGAAGTATATGTCAGAGAGTGGAGTAATCCACATCCGCCCAGTCAGCAAGCGTTCCATCCGGATCGGCCTTGAAGGACTCGATCGTCTCATTGATGGCCGCCTCGAGCTCCGGAGATACCCATTCAGCCTTGAGGTCCGGGTTGTAATCGAAAACGAATCCGCCGTTGGCGAAGTTCATCGGGATGCACTCGCCGCCGAGCGTTCCAGCCTCGATCTTGGCAACAAGCTCCTTGACGACGGCGGCATAGTTGTATGCGGATGCCGCGATGCACTTGAGCTTGCCTTCCTCAGTCGTCAGCTGTGCCAGATCCTGGCCTACCCACATTGCTGTCGGAGACTCGGCTGTCGCACGGAGAGCTCCGATCGCCTGCTGCGATGATCCGGTGAGGATGTCAGCACCGTTTCCGAGCTGGGATGTGGCAACCTCGGAAGCCTTGACGTAGTCGGAGAATGATCCTGTGTGTGCCACGAGGATCTCGGCATCGGGATTGACGGACTGTACTCCAAGCACGAAGCCGCGGTTGTAGCGGGCAGCATCGCCTGAGTCAACAGGACCTACAAGACCGACGATATTGGCCTTAGTGTCAGTTCCCGCGATGATTCCGTTGATATATCCCGTCTCCTCGGACTCCGGCATGTATGTGAAGACGTTCGCCGGTCCGATCTCAGAGGATGTTCCGAAAGCAAATGAGACATTCGGATACTCCTCAGCCATCTCCAGAACGAGGTTCTTGTACTGTGCGCCGTGTGCAATGATCAGGTCATAGCCCTGCGCGACATACTGGCGTGCAATGGATCCCGCATCGACGGGAAGCATCTTCTCGGAGTAGGAATACTCGATCTTCTTGTCGGGCATCTCCGCGATGGCCTGCGTTATGCCGTCGTGCATCGACTGGCACCAGCCCTTGTCATCGATCGTGTTCTCGATTATCAGCGCGATCTTGATCGTACCGTCGTCAGCACCGGCAGATTCACTGCCGCCCTGGGCAAAAGCCATGAACGGAAGGATGAGAACGAGAGCAAGCACGAGAAGTTTCTTCATAGAATGTCTCCTTGGTTCTTAGTATGTCATCAGTATAACAGAGGTTAAGTCTTTGTGAAGCCAAATACCGGTCAGGGAGGCGCAGGAAAACCGGTAAAGCAGCTAAACATCAACAAATTCAGGTATCAAATGCCCCATATTGCCACTTATTCTCCCGGTGATTGCCCTTATCCTATGCCGGATGTTAGCATCCGGGCATGAGAATACTGCTTCTTTCCGACTGGTATCATCCGGCTGTGAACGGCGTCGTGGTGTCGGTCGAGAATCTCAGGAGAGGGCTGGAGGAACTTGGACACGAGGTCAGGATAATGACGCTCTCCCAGGACAGACGGTCCTACTACGAGAACGGGATCTACCGCATCGGATCCCATGATGCCGGCATGATCTACCCCGGTGCCAGGCTCAGGTCACCATCTGCGATGACATTCATGGACGAGCTCAGATTCTGGTCTCCTGACATACTTCATACCAACTGTGAGTTCAGCACATTCTTCATCGCGCTGCATCTGAAGAAGAGCCTCGGCATTCCGCTCGTCCATACCTACCACACGATGTACGAGGACTATACCCAGTACTTCTTCCCTTCCCGGAAAGTCGGGGCGGCCGCAGTACGTTTCTACACGAAGTTCGTGGCGGAGAAGATCGACAGGATCATAGCGCCGACGGAGAAGGTCAGGGTACTGCTGGAAGACTACGGCGTCCCCTGCCCCGTCTCAGTTGTGCCGACAGGAATAGATATCTCGAGATACATGAAGCCCCTCACGGAAAAAGAACGGGGCGAGACAAGAAGGAGATACGGGATCCCGGAAAGCGACACTCTCTTCATCTTCTGCGGCCGGCTCGCAGCAGAGAAGAACATAGAGACCGTCATCAAGGCATTCGGCAGGAAGAAGGATGATGTATCGCTCATGATCGCCGGCGATGGTCCGATGCGGCATACGCTGGAAATGCTCTCCGAAGAGATCGGGACAGGCGCGGTATTCACGGGAATGCTCAGCACAGAGGAGGCGGCAGCATGCTACAAGGCAGCCGACGCCTTTGTCTCAGCATCAAGAAGCGAGACACAGGGCCTGACATACATTGAGGCGCTCTCATCCTCCCTTCCCCTCATATGCTTCGACGATCCGGTGCTTGAAGGCGTGGTGAGGGACGGTGTGAACGGAATTCTCTGCTCAGATGCGGAGGAGATGGAAAAGGCCATCTCAGTACTTGCAGGTGACAGCAGCATGAGGAAACGGATGGCAGAGGAATCGGGCAAGGCAGCTCCGGCTTTCGGCATCGGATCATTCGCCTCGGCCGTCCTCTCGGTTTACAAGGGCCTCACCGGAGAAGCCCCTGCTTCTTCAGACGGTGCATCGTAGCAGCATATGCGGGAATGACCACGGCATCGGCTCCGATCCAGGCCAGAGGAGATGCGAGAATGATCCCAGGGTAGCCGGCAGCTGCTCCGAGCAGTATCGATGCGGCGCACCTTGCAGCAAGCTCGACAATGCAGGCAAGGAACGGCGCCCACGAGTTTCCCATCGACTGGACACTTGTACGGTAAACGCAGAGAAGGCCGAGCACAGGGTAGAAAGGAAGCGTGTAGCGGAAGAACCCGGACGCATAGGCGAATACTTCCGGGGATGCTTCGGTGACGAACATGGGGACGACGAACGGCTCGGCGATGAGTATGAGGACTATCATCAGCAGATCAGTCCCCACCGTCAGCAGCAGCGATGCCCATACACCGCTTCTGATGCGTTCATACTTCCCCGCTCCATGGTTCTGGGCCACATACGCGGCAATGGCCGTGATAAAAGCATTGTTCACGAGGACTGAAAGCTGGTCGACCTTCGTCGCAGCCGTGTATCCGGCAATGGCCAGCGTTCCCAGCCTGTTCACAGCTGACTGCATCACCAGCTGCCCTATGCACATTACCGACATCTGGAATCCCATCACCATGCCGAGGCGGAGATTTGCCCTCACATCCCTCCAGCTAACCATCCAGTCGCTCCGCCTTAGCCGCAGAAGCTCATACTTCCTGACAGCTGCGGCTATGGACAGGACTCCCGACAGAAGCTGGGAAAGCACCGTCGCCAGCGCGGCGCCTCCCGTACCCCATCCGAATGGCACGATGAAGATGATATCGAGCACGATGTTGAGCAGTGAGGAGATGACGAGGAACACAAGCGGCATCCTGCTGTCGCCGATGGCCCTCAGGATATTCGATATAAGATTATAAAGGACGGTGGCGCCTGTTCCCGCAAGAACGACGAGAAGATAGTCCGACGCATCTGAGGCAATATCTGCAGGGATGTCCATCAGCCTGATCACCACAGGCATCGCCGCGAGGCATGCTGCAGTCAGGACAACTGTGACAAAGACTGAAATCCAGACGGAAGCGGCTATATTCTTCCTCGCCTCTTCTTCATCACGCCGCCCTATGCTCTGTGCCAGGATGATCGAGAAGCCGTTCGTGAGCCCCTGGATAAAGCAGAGAATGAAATAGACAAAGACAGTAGTGGCTCCAACCGCAGCCAGAGCACCTTCGCCCATTGTCTGACCGACAATGACTGTATCCGCCAGCGTATAGAGAAGCTGGAAGAGATTGCCACCGATCACGGGAATGGAGAATTTCAGGATTACAGGGAACGGACGCCCTGCGGTCAGATCAGCTGCCATATTAGAACGGGTACCAGAACTTCACGCCGAAGACGAACCTTGAAAGCACTGCTGCTGTAAGGATGAGGAAAACAGCTGCGATTGCACAGAAGTCCCCCTTCTTCATGGGCCTGGCCATATACCAGGTCCTTTTCCTGCTGCGTCCGAAACCGCGGAGCACCATCGCATTTGAAATCGTGTCTATCCTCTCGAGTGACGACAGCACAAGCGGCGCAAGGACACTCGAGACGCTCTTTATCCTCTGCAGGAGCGAGACATTCCTGGATATATCCACGCCGCGGGCCATCTGCGCGTGCATTATATGCATGTAATCATCGGTTATCTCCGGTATGTAACGGAGCGTGAGGGCCACAGAATAGCTTATGCGGTAGGAGAAATGGAGCCGGTTGAGGCT
>CASEZU010000046.1 GCA_949292445.1 uncultured Spirochaetales bacterium
CTCTGCAATGACATCTTCAGAGGTTTCCTCTTCTGTGGACACGGATGCACAGGAAGAGACAACAAGCAGAACAGACAATGCAAATGAAAGAAAGCGGAATCTCACAGAGCACCTCCGCTTCTATTTTAAGGCATCATCTGAATATACCGCTCAGCACAAAGTGACGCATCTGTGGAAATTCATCGGAGATAAAAAGAGAGCCCTCCGCAGATGGAAGGCTCCCGATTGCGACAGGAAATCTGTCTTACTTTGATGCACCCTGGGCGATAGCAGCCTGAGCGGCAGCAAGTCTTGCGATAGGCACTCTGAACGGTGAGCAGGACACATAGTCCAGACCGACAGACTGGCAGAATGCGATTGACTTGGGATCGCCGCCGTGCTCGCCGCAGATACCCATCTTCATTCCCGGTCTCACACCGCGTCCAAGTCCGACAGCTGTCTTGATGAGCTTTCCGACACCATCGAAGTCGATTGTCTGGAACGGATCATACGGATAGAACTGCTTGTCAGGATCATTGACATAGTGCGAGAGGAATGACGCGGCATCATCGCGGGAGAAACCGCATGTCATCTGGGTGAGGTCATTTGTTCCGAATGAGAAGAACTCAGCGGACTTGGCGATCTCATCAGCTGTGATGGCAGCCCTCGGCACCTCGACCATCGTTCCGATCTTGTACTCTACCTTGAGTCCCTGCTCCTCGAAGACCTTGGCAATGACTGCCTCAGCATGCTTCTTGCAGAAATCGAACTCCTTGTAGATGCCTACAAGCGGGATCATGATCTCGGGATGTACATCCACACCCTGCCTCTTGACAGTGATGGCAGCCTCGATGATCGCCCTCACCTGCATCTCGAGAATCTCGGGATAAACAATGGCAAGGCGGCAGCCGCGGAAACCGAGCATCGGGTTGAACTCCTGAAGGGCATTGATCTTCTTGGAAATAGCCTCGACTGTCGTTCCGAGCTGCAGAGCCATCTCATGGCGGGATGTATGGTCGTTCGGAAGGAACTCATGGAGAGGCGGATCCAGAAGCCTGATCGTCACAGGAAGGCCCTTGAGCTCGCGGAAGATTCCGATGAAATCCTCGCGCTGCATCGGCAGCAGCTCTGAAAGTGCGATCTGGCGCTCGCCGTATGTGTCAGCAAGGATCATCTTCCTCATGGAGATGATTCTCTTTCCGCCGAAGAACATGTGCTCTGTGCGGCAGAGGCCTACGCCCTCAGCACCAAGCTGCACGGCGTGGTGTGCATCGGCCGGGGTATCGGCATTCGTGCGCACGGACATCGTCTTGAGCTCGCTGACATAGTCCATGAACTTCTTGTAGTTCTGATAGAGGGTTGACTCGCTCTCCTGCATCGTGCCCTCGAGAACCTGCATGATCTCTGACGGCTTTACAGGAATCTTCTGGGCATAGACGGCGCCTGTGAATCCGTCGATCGACATGTAGTCGCCCTCGGAAAGCATCTGGCCGTTGATCTCGAGTGTCTTCTTGAACTCGTCGATATGGATCTCACCGCAGCCGGATACACACGGGCATCCCATGCCTCTGGCGACAACAGCTGCGTGGCTTGTCATACCGCCGCGGCATGTCACGATGCCCTTGGAGACAGCCATTCCTCCGATATCCTCAGGGGATGTCTCGGTGCGGACAAGAAGGACATCCTTGCCCATGGCTGCCGCTTCCTCAGCCTCTGCTGCCGTGAAATAGATCTGGCCACAGGCTCCTCCCGGAGAAGCGTTGAGACCATGCGTGGCCTCCTTGAGTCCGAGATCGCGGATATAGTTGTTGTCGAGAATAGGAGCGAAGAGCTTGTTGAACTCCGACGCGGGAACGCGGGATACAGCAGTCTTCTTGTCGATGAGGCCTTCCTCGACCATCTCGACCTGGCTCCTGAGCCATGCGAAGATCGTTCTCTTTCCGTTCCTTGTCTGGAGCATGTAGAGCTTGCCTTCCTGGATAGTGAACTCGATGTCCTGCATATCATGATAATGCTTCTCGAGGATCTCCCTTATCCTGCAGAGCTGCTCATAGACATCGGGATTGGCCTTCATGAGAGTATCTATCTTCTGCGGGGTGCGGATACCTGCGACGACATCCTCGCCCTGAGCGTTCATCAGATACTCGCCGAAGAACTTGTTCTCGCCGGAGGACGGGTCGCGTGTGAAGGCAACGCCGGTACCGGAAGTTTCGCCCATGTTGCCGAAGACCATCGACTGCACGTTGACGGCTGTTCCAAGGAGACCGCGGATGTCATTCATGAGCCTGTACTTGATCGCCCTGTCATTGTTCCAGGAGCGGAATACGGCATCGATCGTCTTGAAAAGCTGGTACTCCGGATCCGTTGGGAAGTCCTCGCCCGTAGCCTTCTTGTAGATTATGTTATAGCGCTTGATGACTTCCTTGAGGTTGTCGACATCGAGCTCCGTATCGAAGTGCTTGCCGTTCTCATCCTTGACGGACTGGAGGGCATACTCGAAACTGGAATGGGGAACACCCATTACGACATCGCCGAACATCTGGATGAAACGCCTGTAGCTGTCCCATGCGAAGCGCTCGTTTCCTGTCTTCTTGATGAGAGCCTGGAGCGAATCGGGATTGAGGCCGAGGTTGAGGACGGTGTCCATCATGCCGGGCATTGACTGTGCGGCACCGGAGCGTACCGATACGAGAAGCGGATTCTCCTTGTCGCCGAGCTTCGCGCCCATCATCTCCTCGAGCTTCCTGAGGTTCTCGAGAACCTGCTCCCTCATGCCTTCCGGATAAGCCTTGTGCTGATCCCAGTATGCGCAGGCCTCTGTCGTGATCGTGAATCCTGGAGGAACCGGAAGACCGATAGAGGTCATATCCGCAAGGTTAGCACCCTTGCCTCCGAGAAGATCCTTCATATCGGCTCTTCCCTCAGCCTTTCCGTCTCCAAAGAAATAAACATACTTTTTCGTTTCTGCCATTTTCTTCTTCCTATTCTGTGTTTTCCGCTATGATGTTAGCGATTCAGAGGGGTAAGGTCAATCAGAATGCAAGATGTAAGTTCTAATATAACAGTGAATTATATAAAACAAAATGAAACAGTGTTCCATTTTTGAAACAACAATGGAAAACAAGTATATTTATGCAGAAATGAAGAACGGAGCCGCATGAACGGCTCCGCACACGGATACTCCCTCTATGTCCTTCTGTGAAAGGGAATAACTGATCATGAAGTTTCTATGGATGTCACACTGTATCCCGCTTCCTTTATCTTCCGCCGGAGAAGTGTTTCATCTACAGTCCTGTCCATACGCACCACTGCCGCAGCTCTCCGAAAGTCAACAGAGGCCGCAGCGCCGTCAATGCTCTCGATCGCCCGTTTTATGTTCTCAGCACAGCGCTCGCACTTCATGCCGTCGATGGAAACCTTCCATTCAGCAACAACCGGACCATCAAGGTGCTTCTCCTCCGTCCTCACACAGGAAGACCCGCCGGAGCAGCATGAGCCGTCTCCTCTGAAATGTCTCACGCTGCCTTTCAGCGCGAAGAAGAGCAGCACAAGCACTATGAGGATTATCACTGCATCAACCATTTCCCTTCTTCCTCCTCGCCTTTCTTATCTTTCCCGCAGCGATATAGATACACATTCCTACCACATAGACAGTGAGGAATACTGCCACAAGGTAGAACATGGAAGAGCCGCCATGTCCCATCACCTTTCCTCCCCTCTGCTGCGGCGGATCAGATCATCGATATAATCTGCTGAGCAGCCGCTGCACCCGGAGCAGCTTCCGCAGCATCCGGAACATGAACCTGTGTTTTTCCTCTTCCTGACCATGCGCCTGATGAGGAACGCAGAGTACAGGGCAACAAGTGCGAGAATTATCAGATCAGCCATTTTCACTCCTCATAAACGGGGACCGGAGTCCCCGTGCTGTCAGCTCGCAGCCTCGAGCGAGCGCTTTGAGAAAACCTTCTCGCTCTTGTACGGATCGGGACGGAAGAGAAGGAAAAGCAATGCGGCAAGGAGGGCGAACCCTGCAGCTGTCCACACGCTGAAGCCTCCGCCTGCGAAGAACGTGCCGAGCTGGAAGACTATGAGCGAAAGCACATAGGCAAAGACATTCTGGAATATGATCGCGAACCAGAACCACTTCCTCGACTGCAGCTGCTGGGCCATTGTCGCAATAGCCGCGAGGCAGGGAGAATCCAGGAGGTTGAACATGAGGAAGCTGAATGCCGCGACCGCAGACGGGAACCAAGCCGCTATTGCCGGGGCGACATTCGCCGCATCCTCCGTATCTCCCGCGACATTGGCAAGCACTCCCATCGTAGAGACTATCGCCTCCTTGGCGGTGAAGCCGGAAAGTGAAGCGGCAACTGGCTGCCACTCTCCGAAGCCGAGCGGCGCGAAGACAGGAGCGATGAAACCGCCGATCGCAGCCAGAAGCGAATCATCCGAGCTCTCCACGAGGCCGAAGCCGCCGGGGCCGAAGCCGAAGCCGGAGAGGAACCACATCACGACACAAGCGAGGAAGAGGATCGTACCGGCCTTGATTATGAAGCCCTTGAGTCTCTCCCATACATGCATGAGGACAGTACGCGCTGACGGCACATGATAAGACGGCAGCTCCATGACAAACGGCGCCGGCTTGCCGCTGAAAGGCTTAGTCTTCTTGAGGATGATGGCGGCAATGAGAACGGAGGCGATGCCGATGAAGTACATTGCAGGAGCAACCCACGCAGCCTCGGCATAGCCCATTGCGGAGCCTGCGATCACACCGGCCATCAGAGCGATGACAGGCAGTTTCGCACCGCAGGGAACGAACGTCGCCGTCATGATCGTGAGCCTCCTGTCATTATCCTGCTCGATAGTGCGCGATGCCATGATGCCGGGAATGCCGCAGCCGGATGAGATCAGGAGAGGGATGAAGCTCTTTCCTGAAAGGCCAAAATGGCGGAATACCCTGTCCATGACGAAGGCGATGCGCACCATGTAGCCGCAGTCCTCGAGGATTGAAAGGAAGAGAAAGAGAATCGCCATCTGTGGCACGAAGCCGAGCACAGCGACAAGGCCTCCGACTATACCGTCGACTACAAGGCTCTGGACAAGATCCCCTGCCCCTACTGCGGTGAGTCCGCTGGTGAAGATGCCGGAGATCCAGCCTCCGAATGTATCGTTCGTCCAGTCCGTGACCCATGTGCCGACCGTCGTGACAGAAATGTAGTAAACGACGAACATGACAAGCACGAAGATGGGGATACCCAGGATCCTGTTCGTCACGATGCGGTCGATCCTGTCTGATACTGAGAGAGCAGCACCCTTTCTGACAACAGTGCTTTTCACGATCTTCTGTATATACCTGTATCTCTCATCGGTGATGACGGATTCAATTGAATCATCATGGGCTTCCTCTATCCGGGAACGAAGGGCGAGAATGTCCTGAGACGGCGGGAACTCCGCAGTCACCTTCTCATCATTCTCCAGGACCTTCACCGCATACCATCTCCGCTTTTCGGCAGTGACGTATGAGGGAAGAGCTGCGGCACACTCTGCAACAGCCTTCTCTATCTCTCCGGAGAATATCTCCTGAGGCTTCCTGATCTCTTTCTTCTCCGCAGTCCTGAGTGCAGTTTTAACAAGCTCATCAAGGCCTGTCTTCTTCAGGGCGCTCGTCTCCACTACAGGGCAGCCCATGAGCATTGAAAGCCGGCCTGTGTCGATCTTCAGCCCCCTCTTCTCAAGAAGATCGGACATGTTGAGCGCAATCACGACAGGGGTGCCCGTTTCAATAAGCTGCGTCGTGAGATAGAGATTCCTCTCGATGTTTGTCGCATCCACGAGATCGATGATCACATCGGGATTCTCCTTCAGGATGTAGTCGCGGCTCACGACCTCCTCAAGTGTATAAGGAGAAAGGGAGTAGATTCCGGGAAGATCTGTTACGATGATATCCCCGTGCTTTCTGTCCCTGAGCCTGCCTTCCTTCTTCTCCACAGTGACACCGGGCCAGTTTCCCACATACTGATTCGCTCCGGTGAGCGCATTGAACATAGTTGTCTTGCCGCAGTTCGGATTACCGGCAAGAGCGATCCTGATACTCATCATCCACCTCCCTTATTTCACGAGAACGCAGGAAGCATCATTCTTCCTTACGCTGAGCTCGTAGCCCCTGACTGTAATCTCCACCGGATCCCCGAGAGGCGCGACGCGGCGAATGAAGAGCTCGGTGCCCTTCGTTATACCCATATCCATGATGCGGCGCTTGTACGCTCCATCCCCTTCGATTCTCAGCACTGTGACAGTGCTTCCGACCTGAGCTTCTCCCAGTGTCATATATCCTCCCTCTGCTCACACATAGATGTGGCGAGCCATGTCCCTGTTGATCGCAATGCGTGAGTCGAGCACGCCCACAATGACGTCTCCTCCGATATCCGAAAGCACTGTGACTTCACGGCCTTCTATGAAACCGAGATTCTGCAGGAATCTCCGGATCTCTCCCGATCCGGTCACTCTCCTGATCATTCCGCTCATTCCAGTTCCCATCATCGATAACGGCATCGCATCCTCCGAATGATTAGCTCTCGCTAACCACGGTTACTTTACGCTAATTCAAGTTAGCAGTCAACAACCTAGAGGATATAAGATGATTTTTCCCATATATCCCTTCATTCATGCATCGGGTATAATCCTTATTCATGAACATGCACGAATCAGGAGAGATGTATCTTGAAACAATACTCAGGCTGTCAGCAGGCCGGGAAATAGTGAGATCAATAGACGTCGCACAGGCGATGGGAGTCTCGAAGCCATCTGTCAGCCGTGCGATGAAGAACCTCAGGGAGGACGGCTATATCTCGATAAACCCGGAAACAGGAAACATAAAGCTGACTGAGAAGGGAAACGGCATCGCCGAGATGATCTATGAGCGGCACAGGGTACTGACAGAGTGCCTGAAACAGCTCGGAGTTGATCCCGAAACCGCACAGGAAGATGCCTGCCGCATCGAGCATGTGATATCCGATGAATCCTTCCAGGCGCTCAAACGCCATATCTGCAGATATGAAAAAAGGCTCCCCGACTGAGGAGCCATGACTGTCATTATATTTCCGCAGGAAATCAGCAGGCCTGACTGAACACACAGAGATCCCTTTCCTCAGATTCTGTGCGGAGGCGCTCGAGGGCGCGCTTCTCGATCTGCCTGATCCTCTCCTTCGTCAGGCCATAGACTTCACCGATTTCCTTGAGGGACATCGGCTTCCTGCCGTTGAGGCCGAAGCGGCGCTCGATGATATCCTGCTCCTTTTCGGAGAGAATGGTGAGAAGCGAACGGACAGCTTCCTTCATCGAACTGTCAAGAACCTCCTCCTCCGGTCCCCTGTCCTCATCCTCGATGAAATCACCGAATGTGGAATCGGAATCCTCTCCCCTCTTCACGGGGCTGTCGAATGAGACCATCTCACCGGAGACTGAGAGAAGATCGCTGATGAGCTTCGGATCGAGGCCTGTGACCTCTGCGATATCCTCGACAGACGGATCTGCCGTCTCCTTGTCATGCATCAGTGCCTTCTGGGCCTTCTGTATCTGCATCAGCTCGTTGGACCTGTTGAGAGGAAGGCGCACCGTCCTGCCTTTTTCAGAGATGGCCTTCATTATAGCCTGCCTGATCCACCATACCGCATATGATATGAAGTGGTAGCCCTTGTCAGGCTCGAACTTGTCCAGAGCTATTATCAGTCCGATATTTCCCTCGTTGATGAGATCGGAAAGCGGAAGTCCCTGTCCGCGGAACTTCTTCGCCACTGAGACAACGAAGCGGAGGTTTGCCCTGAGGAGCTTGTCGCGGGCAGCTTTGTCACCGCCCTTGGCTCTGACAGCCAGCTCATACTCCTCCTCATGGGAGATAAGCGGAATCCTGTTTATTTCCCTGAGATAAATGGAGAGAACCTCGTTATCCGTATCCATCATCTCTTTTCTGCTTGTATCTTCCATCGTCATCCTCCTTATCTGGATTACACTGAAGAACTTGCAGAAAAAGTGCCAACTTACGAAAACCAGTCTAATTGCTTGAACTACAATGAATTGAATATTTGTACACTGGATGAAGAAAAACGAAATAACGGGTCATTATGACCCATATGAAACAAAAGAACCTCATAATGGGACAAAATGTCCCTTACCTTGCGTCCGGAAGCGAGTCCGGGTCATTCTGCCACGGAAAGCAGATTTTCACCGACTCGAGAAGATTCGCTCTGCCCTCCCCCGTGATATTGAACGGGGAGTTCTCCATAGCCGACAGGAAATCATCATAGGCGTCCTTTATGAGATCGGAGATCATATCCCCTTCGGGAAGAGAGAGCGTGAATACAGGCTTGGAACTGAGATAGCGCGCGAGCTGGTAGCGGTAGAAAGAGACAAACTCCACGGTAAGCTCCGCTCCGCTGAGTCTTGAAAGGAATGCCTCGGCATAATCTTCGAAGGCCTCAGCATAGCTCAGCTTCCTTGCCTTCCTGCAGCCTTCCTTTATAAGAACCAAGCTCATCGTCCTTTCCATATCTCCACACCTGTCACCATCAAGATAATAACAATGTGGAAAAAGTGAAGAGCCTGTGGAAAATAAATATAGCTTTTTGACCATGGAACAACGAAATCACTCTTTCCCCTTGCCGGGGCGGCTCTCCATTTGTATATTCCATATTGGCCGGTGTTAGGCCTATCAAACATTAGAGGTGATAACATGAAGATCATTCCACTTGGTGACAGGGTTCTTGTAAAGGCGAAGGAAGTTGAGGAGAAGACAGCTTCCGGTATCTTCATTCCGCAGACAGCGCAGGAGAAGACACAGATCGCTACAGTAGTAGCAGTTGGCGACGACGAGTCCATCAAGGTCAAGGCCGGACAGGAGATCCTGCACGACAAGTACGCAGGCACAGCAATCAAGGACAACGGAGAGGATTATCTCATCCTCAACTATGCCGATATCCTGGCAGTCATAGAGTAAGCTGCAGAAACATTACAGCGCAGAGCGGTGACCCCGCTCTGTTTTTTTTCAGTAAAGAAAGCGTTCTATCTTCTCCCCTATGTTCCGCAGCATCGCGTCCTCGGGGATGTAGCAGTCGGGAAGCGATGAGATCATGACGCGTCCGTAGCCCTTGCGGAGGATCCTGCTGTCGAGGATCAGGACGACTCCTTTGTCCGTCTCGGAGCGTATGAGGCGTCCGAGCCCCTGCTTCAGGCGCAGCGTGGCTTCAGGCACTACCATCTCCATGAACGATGACAGGCCCTTCTTCTCCATCGACTCTGAGCGTGCACGGACAATCGGGGTGGAAGGAACGGTGAATGGCAGCTTGACGATCACCACAAGGCGCAGCGTATCTCCCGGCGCATCGATTCCTTCCCAGAAGGATGAGACGGCGAAGAGCGAGCTGTCCTTCCTCTTCCTGAACGCTTCCAGAAGCTGGCCTTTCGGGATCCTGTCATCCTGGATCATCAGGTCGTTATCCCCCGTCTGCATCCTCAGGTATACATCCCGCATCATCTTCTTCGAAGTAAAGAGGACAAGAGTACCTCCGCCTGCGGCATTTATAGCCTCGCTGACTGCGGCAGCGACATAATCCGTGTACTGCGCAGTACTCTCATTGGAAAATGCGCTTCCATCCTGCGGCAGAAGCAGCATCAGGTTCTTCCTGTACTCGAACGGCGACGGGAACATGCCGCTTCTGACCCTCTCCTTCTCCTCCCATAGTCCCGACCTTTTCTCGAAATACTCGAAGCTGCCGCTGATGGAGAGCGTCGCAGAGGAGAAGATCATCGAATCGAGATGTGATACAAGCACCCTTGAAAGCACTGGTCCCGTGCTCATGGGAGCGAGGTGTATCTCCAGCTTTCCTCCCGGGCCTTCCTCTGCATAGGGAATCTCATCATCCCAGGATGAGAAACGAATCCAGTCCTTCAGCGTGTCGGAGAGAAGGCAGAGAGAGGAGCCATAGCGCTTTGCCAGATCAACGAACACCTCGTTGGATTCTGACGGCCTGTCGCTGTAAGCGGTGATGATCGCGTTGCCGATCCTCTCCATCTCCGCCGCAGCCCCTTCCCCCTCCCGTATCCGGGAGCCATATGTGCTGTAGAAGGACTCAGTGAAGAGAATCTCCTTCTCTGGGAGCAGCGACGAAAGCACGGAATCGAACTGCTGCAGCATCGTCCTGAGGTGAGCAATCTCATTCTTGAGGCGCTGTCCGCTCCCTCTCTCTTTCTCCTCTGTGGAGAGGAAATCCAGAATCGATGCTGAGCCGAAACGCTTCTCCTTCCTTGTGAGGTAATCGAGCACGCGTTCGGCCCTCGAGGAGGAATAGACACGGGAAAGGACCTCAGTGGCCTCTGCCTCTATATGATGGGCCTCATCCATGACAGCGACGGAATATCCCGGAAGAACGGCATCCTCATCAAAATCCAGCCCTGACTCATCCCTGTTCTTCGCATCCAGAAGCAGCAGATGATGATTCGTCACGATGATACGCGCCTTCTGCGCTTTCCTCCTTGCACCATAGTAGAAGCACTCCCCTGCAAAGGGACAGCGGTATCCGAGGCAGTCCTTGTCATCGGACGCATAGGAGAAAAAGAACGATGCCGGCACGGATTCAGGAATATCCTGCAGGACTCCCGTATCGGTGGAGGCGACCCATTCCTCGAATCTCAGCTCATCCTCGGATCTCCGGGCTCCGGAAATGCTCCGTTCATTGCGTGCCTCGCTGAAGCGCCGGATGCAGAGATAGTTGGAGCGGCCGTAGAGTATGGCCGTCTCGATATCCAGGCCGAGGGCATCCTGAATCAGCGGGATATCCTTGTCATAGAGCTGTTTCTGCAGTGTGATCGTGCTCGTCGCCGCCACGAAGCGCCTTGAGCGGTCAGCAGAAAGCGAGAGCAGCATCGGCACAAGATAAGCAAAGCTCTTCCCCGTACCGGTACCCGCCTCGATGATCGCATGATCCTTTTCCGCCAGAGCGCTCTCAACAAGCATCGCCATCTCAAGCTGGCTTTCCCTGAAAGAGAATGAAGGCAGGGCCACTGAAAGAGCACCGCCGGGTGAGAAGATGGACTCGGTATCCATCACTCCTCCCCCTCCCCGATCTTCAGCTCCTGCATGCGGCGCGTTATTGTCTTGCGCCCGATGCCCAGGAGCTCCGCGGCCTTTGTCTTGTTCCCCCTGGCATAGGAAATGGTCTCGAGTATCAGCCGCTTCTCCGCCTCATCAAGCGTGACGGGAAGCTCGAATGTGATCTTCGCCCCGCTTCCTGACTCGCGCACCTGCTGCGGCAGATCATCCCTGTCTATGAGCTTTCCGCGGGCAAGCACCACTGCAGACTCCACTGCATTCTTCAGCTCCCTTATATTCCCGGGCCAAGAGTATGAGAAAAGGGCCTTCCTTGCCGCAGGCGTGAATCCTTCTATCTTCCTCTTGTCCTCAGAGTTGAATGTCTCCAGAAAAGATGCGGCAAGGAGATCTATGTCCTCCTTTCTTTCCCTGAGCGGCGGGACCTCAATCCGCACGACATTGAGCCTGTAATAGAGATCCTCGCGGAAATTCCCCTTCTTCACCTCTTCCGCAAGATTCCTGTTCGTCGCACAGATAACGCGGACATCCACAGAGATCGGCTTTTCCCCTCCGACCCTTTCAAATTCACGTTCCTGAAGCACCCTGAGGAGCTTCACCTGCGTCGCTGCATCTATCTCCCCTATCTCATCAAGGAAGATCGTACCTCCGTCCGCAAGCTCGAACCTGCCCTTTTTCATGGAAACCGCACCAGTGAAGGCACCCTTCTCATGGCCGAAGAGCTCGTCCTCGAGAAGCGTCGATGAAAGAGCTGCGGCATGGACCTTGACAAACGGCTTGTCCGAGCGGGATGAAAGCGCCACAAGCGCATCAGCCACAAGCTCCTTTCCCGTTCCCGACTCACCTGTCACAAGTACAGTGGCCCTGGTATCCGCGACCTGTTCTATGAGCCTCATCATGTCCTGCACTTTCTGCGAGCGCCCGACAATCCGCGAGTATCCCTTCTCTTTCCTGAGATTCCTCAGCTCTTCCGAGAGCCTTCTGTTCTGCTCCTTCAGCTCGGATGCGGTGATGCTCTTCTTCACCACGAGCATCAGCTTGTCGATATCAACCGGCTTTGTGAAGAAATCGACGGCTCCATCCCTCATTGTCTCGACAGCGGTCTCGATCGTCCCGTGCCCTGTGAGGACAATGACGGGAAGCGCGGGATAGGAGGCGGAGATCCTCCGCAGCAGCTCATACCCGTCCATTCCCGGCATCCTCAGGTCCGTGATCACAAGATCCACGATGTTCTTCTGCAGCTTGTCCCAGGCCTCATTCCCGTCGGCGGCAGTTATGACCGTATAGCCCTCATCCTCAAAGGCCATCTTCAGTCCGGAGAGTATGTTTTTCTCATCATCAGCAATCAGAAGAGATGCCATCTGTTTCCTCCTTGTCGCCGAGCACCTTCCTCTCGGATGCGGGCACGGGGAGCTTTATCGTGAACACAGTTCCCTTTCCCGGCTCGGATGCCACGAAGACATCGCCCCTGTGCTCCTTGATCACCTTGTACACGACAGTAAGCCCGAGCCCCGTTCCGGAAGCCTTGGTGGTGAAATACGGCTCGAATATCTTCGCAAGATGCTCATCATCTATTCCCGTACCGGTATCCTCGATCCTTATGGTCTCGAAATTGCCGTCGAGGCGGACGGAAATAGTCAGTTTTCCTCCCCCCGGCATCGCTGCGAACGCATTTTCCACTATATTCAGCAGGCTCTGCCTGAGATATCTCGCATCGAGCTCTATGCGCGGCAGGAATTTCTCGATATCAGCGACAACCTTTATCTTCTTCTCATCAGCCTCGGGCCTGAGGAATGTTATGAGATCCTCAACGACGCCGGCAAGCGACCCGAGCCTCAGCTCAATATTCATCGGCCTGACAGCAAAGAGGAAATCCACAGCGATCTTGTTGAGATGGTCAATCTCCTCATCCAGCACAGAGAGATAGCGCTCGGCCCCCTCCTCCGTCATGGGCCCTCTTGTACGGAGGCTCTTGCGCATCAATTGCAGATGTATCTTCATCGCAGCAAGGGGATTCTTTATCTCATGGGCGATGCCTGCGGCCATTGTCGTCATGGATGCAAGGGACTCGCTCCTCCTGAGCTTCGTCTCCTTCATTATCTCCTCCGTTATATCCCGCAGCACCACATCGGTGCAGCGTCCGCCGGGGAGCGACAGGAAGGAGAATGAGACACGGAGCGTGCGCACCTCATCGCCGAGCTGGAAAGCGAAATCCTGTGGCTCCGGCTTCTCTGAACCTGAGAAGACAGCTCGGAGGAACTTCTTCACATCAGCATCAATTCTCAGCTCATCAATGGTGAGCCCCGCCCTCATCTTCCTCCTCCGGTCGGAAGGAAGGAGGTGGAACGCGGCATTGTTTATGAAGACAATCCTCTGTTCGGGAGAGAAGACTATGTGACCGTCTGGAAGCGAATCCATCAGCGCCTCCATCATGTCGGCATCGTCCATCTGGGCCTGTATGAGTTTCCTCAGCTCATCCTCCGGAAGCGATGAGAGATCATCAATAACCTTTGCCAGGAGCTTATTCGCCATCCGCAGCCTCCCTCAGCGCCGTATCCAGCGCAATCCTTATGCTCATATTGTAGGAATCAGCTCTCACGAATGCCTCCGAGAGCGCCTTCCATGCCCTGCGGACACGTTTCGGGGAGATGCCTTTTCCCAGTCCCGCCTCAACTGAAGAGGCAACGGAATCCCTGAAATAGCTGTATCCTGACATTCTATCAAGAGACTGGAAGAGCTTATTCTCCTCATCCGGCGTGAGCCTCTTCCCCTCAAGCAGTGCCCGGGAATAAAGCGCTGCAGCAGAAGCCATCGCGCTGCGGTCCTCCTCGTCAGAACCTTCCTCAAAGAAGAATGAATCGAAAGAGGGATACTTCCCGTAAATTGAGAACGTCTCGCCGATGAAGGAGGAAATCCCCGTTTCCGCAAGCTCAGGGAAACGGAAGTGCCTCACACGCGAGAGGATCGTAGGCAGTATCCTCGAAGGATGTTCAGAAATGAGAATCAGATGGCTGTGCTCTGGCGGCTCCTCCAGCATCTTCAGCATGCTGTTCTTCGCGCCTTCGGTGAAATCCTCCGGATTCTCGATAATGACACATTTCTCGTCGATTCCCTCTTCAAGCCAGTCCTGCACCGCCCTTATTTCATCGATGGCCGCCCCCGGGGTCTTCTTTCCGAGCGTGAAGAAATCCTGGGGCATGCGCCTCATAAGCTCATCGATGATCCTCCTGCATTCAGCTGAAGAGGAATCAGTCACATCCTCCAGCTCCATGATCAGGGCATCCACCGCCTCGGCATTGGAGAAGAGCGTTCCGCCCCTTCCCTCCTCATCGCGGCCCTTCACTGATGACTTTCTGCCTTCATAAAGCGGAGCTATCGAGAAATGATACTGCAATAGGGATTTCCTCACTGTCTGTATTAGGAACATGCGGCTTCTCTCATTGAGCTGACGGCTGAAGAGCGAGAGAGCCGCCATCGTCTCCATATGAAGGCTCCGCGACCCCAGGAACATCACCCGGGGAGAACGCAGTACTGAACGGCAGTCATCCGATCCTGTCAGATGAAAAGCGAGGTCGAGCGCTCCGGTGAGCCTTGACGATCCCTTCCTTCCGGAAAAAAGCAGTGACTGCGGCAGCATGCCCGATGAATATGCGCTCCTTATCTCGGACGCGACGGCAGGCTGCGTTCTTGCAAGATCATCAAGCATCCGCAGCAGTCCTCACGGCATCAAGGAGAGAGGGATAGAGCGGCTCTATGATGTTCTTCACGATGATGCTCGAATCAGTGATGGATGAGATGTCAAAGAATGACTGGTAATTGAGGATGGCAATGATGATCGAAAGGCATACCGCAGTAGCCACAAGGCCCCAGATGAAACCGAGGATATGATCGAGTGCCGGCACAGTCTCGAGCACGCGGCGGAGCATCGAGCCGAATATTCCGACAATTATGAATACGACAAGACAGATGGCCACGAACGATATGAGCGATGCCCAGAGAAGTGCGAGCCCCGTGTTCTCGGAAAGGACAGCGGCAAGAGGCCTGGTGAAAAGAAGTGCCACCGGGATTGAGATTATGAATCCGGCGAGATTGGCTACCTGACGTGCAAAACCGGTGATGCAGCCGGAAATTGCACCGATGAGAACTATTGCGAGTGCTGCGATGTCGAGGACGCCGATGCTCAGCGATCCGATAGTGAAAGTCCAGTCCATAGTGCATATAATACCCGGATTTCCTTTTTTGTGACAGCGAAGCGCCCGGCAGCAAGCTCTCCCTGCGGCAGTTTCCATTTTCCCGGCGATTGTTTCCCTTTTCCGGCTTTAGTGCTAATTTCACTGTATGGCGAATTTCTTTGCAGCCCTCTTCGGGGGCACAAAACACGACAAGGATATGAAGCGCCTCCGCCCGATAGTGGAGAGCGTGAAGAAGGAATACGGATGGGCTGAATCGCTCAGGGATGAGGATTTTCCGAGGATCACGGCAGAGTGGAAGGAGGAGGTAAAGGCAGGGAAGAGCCTTGATGAGCTCCTACCTAAGGCCTTCGCGCTTGCCAGGGAGGCTTCGGGAAGGGTCCTCGGCGAAAGGCACTATGATGTGCAGATCATGGGTGCGATAGTCCTCCACCAGGGTGCGATCCTCGAGATGAAGACCGGAGAGGGCAAGACACTCACCGCAGTCCCCGCAGCATACCTCAATGCCCTTGAGGGAAAAGGCGTGCATGTCGTCACGGTCAATGACTACCTTGCTCAGCGAGATGCCGAGTGGATGGGAAGGGTCTATTCCTTCCTCGGCCTCTCCACGGGCTGCATCATCGCAGGCCAGGATGACCAGAGAAAGAAAGCGGCCTACTCTGCCGATGTGACCTATGGAACGAACAATGAGTTCGGTTTCGATTATCTCCGCGATAACATGAAGATGTCGCTGCAGCAGAAAGTACAGCCGAGGCATCACTTATGCATCGTCGATGAGATCGACTCCATCCTCATCGATGAGGCAAGAACTCCGCTCATCATCTCCGGACAGGCTGAGGACGACACGCCCAAAGTCAGGGCTGCGAAAGCTGTTGTCCCGTTCCTGAAAGAATGCGAGAAGGATCCCGCGACAGGAGACTACTACGAGCTCACAGCAATGGAGAAGCTGGACAGGGAGGCCTATGCTGCTTTCGATGAGAAAGGCGACTTCAAGCTCGACGAGAAATCGAAGAAGGTCACATTCACCAAAGCTGGCATGACGCATATCGAGGAGCTTCTGAGAAAGGAAGGCGCTCTCCGCAGCTCAAAGGATGAGGAAGGAAACACAGTCAGCTCGCTCTATGATGATGAGAATTTCGAGCTCGTGCACTATGTGACGCAGGCTGTCAGGGCCCAGTACATGTACAAGCGCGATGTGGATTACCTCGTGAAGGACGGAGAGGTCCAGATCGTAGATGAGTTCACAGGCCGTGTGCTTCCCGGAAGAAGATACTCAGAGGGACTGCACCAGGCGATCGAGGCGAAGGAGAATGTGTCGGTCCGCGGCCAGTCAAAGACATTTGCGACCATCACGTTCCAGAACTTCTTCAGGATGTATGACAAGATCTCGGGCATGACCGGTACTGCAGACACAGAAGCAACGGAGTTCAAGCAGATCTACAATCTGGATGTTGTCGTCATTCCGACGAATCTTCCCGTGCAGAGGAAGGATCTGCCGGACCTCACATTCTATGACGAGCAGATGAAATTCCGCGCGATTGTGAACGATGCGAAGCGCATACATGCCACAGGCCAGCCGATACTCATCGGCACCACCTCGATCGAAAAGAGCGAGAAGCTCTCGGCAATGCTCACCCGCGAGGGCATCAGGCACGAGGTGCTCAATGCCAAGAACCACGCCAGGGAGGCCTTCATCATCGGAGAGGCAGGCGCGAAGGGTGCTGTCACCATCGCGACGAACATGGCCGGAAGAGGCACTGACATTAAGCTGGGCGGATCGCCGCTGCACCTTGCCATGAAGAAGGTCGGCACCGATGCAGATCCCGAGACACTGAAAAAAGCCATGGAGGATGTCCAGCCTGAGTACAGGAAAGCCTATGAGGAGGTAAAGGCTCTCGGAGGACTTTACATCATCGGTTCCGAGCGCCATGAATCTAGGAGAATCGACAACCAGCTCCGCGGACGCTCAGGACGTCAGGGAGACCCCGGAACAAGCCAGTTCTACATCTCCCTCGATGATCCTCTCATGAGGCTCTTCGCAAAGGAGGGGCTGAAGGAGATGATCGGCAGGCTCGGCCTCAAGGATGGAGAGCCAATCCATCACAAGATTCTGGACAATGCGATCGAGAATGCGCAGAAGCGCGTCGAGGAACGCAACTTCCAGATCAGGAAGCACCTCCTCGAGTACGATGATGTACTCAATGAGCAGAGGAATTTCATCTACTCAGAACGCGACAAGATCCTCGCAGATGAGGAGCTTCTTTCAAGGATCATTGACAACACGAAGGAGTTCGTCGATGAGGCATGGGAGGCTGCAGGCGGAGACAGGGAAAAGTTCGCAGAGAACTTCCAGAGTGTCTTTGCCGTAAGACCTGACGAGTCCCTCGGGCCAGATGCGGCAGCTATCAAGGAAGCCATGGAGCGCAACCTCAGGGAGAAGGAGGCAAAGGTCGGCAAGCAGAATTTCAACAGCTTCATCCGCTTTGTTTACCTGAGGAATATCGATAAGCGCTGGGTGGATCATCTGGATGCCCTCGAGGATATAAGGGATGCCGCATCGCTCATGAGCTACGCGCAGAAGAATCCTCTTGTAGAATACAAGAACACCGCTTCCGATGCCTTCGACGAGATGATCTCCGGCATAACCGAGACTGTCGTGAGGACAGTCAATGCTGTCAGGATCACAATCCAGCCAAGGCCCCAGCAGGGACAGCAGAGGATGCAGGCCCTGCATCGTGCTCCTGGCGCTCCGATGGTTCAGAGAAGCGAGCAGCGCACAGCTGTATCTTCCCAGGCTCAGGCCCACAGTACGACGGTAGTGAGGTCAGCCCCGAAGGTGGGAAGGAACGACCCCTGCCCCTGCGGCTCAGGCAAGAAGTACAAGCAGTGCTGCGGAAGGAACCTTTGATGAATACCTGAGTTAAACATCAGGAACATTGCAATCGGCCACTGGTGACGGTGGCCGATTCTCTTTCCTCAGGAAGCCTCTCCTTTCAGCAGACAGAAGATCATGCCAGACTTAACTTTGAAGAAAACCTATACATATTTGAAGTTGGATTTTAATTATGTATAATATTTACGAGGTGAACCATGCAGAAAATGGTAAAAAGGAAAATAGCCAATGATCTGCAAAGGCTTGCATCTACATATAAGGTTCTTACAATTCTTGGGCCGCGGCAGGCTGGTAAATCAACTCTCGCAAAAGCTCTTTTCAATGGATATGGATTTGTCAATCTGTAGGATACTGCAATAAGGAGGGAGGCAGAAGAGGATCCGAAGGGATTTCTGGTGAACCTCGCCCGCTTATAGAAGCGGGTGCTTCCCTCTACGCGGATTTCCGCGCTTGCCCCTTTAGGGGGCTGGGACTGCCCTTCCACCTCCTGGTCTAATCTCAGCTCAGGCCGTTGCCATCACCGCAACTAAACTGATATAGGTGGACAGGGTGCTTGTGGCCCGTGTGGATAAGCCTGGAACTTTTGCCTTAGCCTCCGACGCCTCCGTTTCCGGACACGCTTTCAGGAGCTCCCTTATCAGGTACCTCCCGCCTATGTTGTATGACGCCGAGAGGTCCGCGTTATATCTCTTTCCCGTCGTGAATGTGCAGAGCGAATGGTTGTCCTTATCCCTTGTAACGACACCTGAGCCATCGAATGCATACTTCGATGTCCCCGGAGCATACACCGTTGAGAACCTTATTCCCTTTTTATGCGCAAGAGCCTCTGTCCTCTTGATGATATCCCTCTTCCTCCAGAGGTCAGCCGCTCCTTCTTCGAGCCCTTGGCTTTCCCTCCAGAGCCGAGATGCTCCATGACTATCACAGAGGCTCCCCGGGATGAGGCATATTCCGCTATAGCTGCTGCAGTCATCCTTGCAAGGTTCTCATTATGGTTCCCAAGGAACCGGTCCAATCTATGCGTCCTGCACTTAGACGCTGAATGCGCGGCTCTCCTCTCGTTCAGGATCCTCTCCAGCCGGTCTTCTTCTCCCGGGAAGGTTATGAACTTCCTTCCAGTGACAGTACCATCAGATCGGATTATCGAGCAGACTGCAGCGTTGTTCACTCCGATATCCACTGCGCAGACGCTGTATTCATCCTTCTTCTCATAAAGCCTTGATTCCGTCTCGAATGCGAAGGATAGGCTGAAGCGGTGCCCATGCTTCTTCAGCACAGGGCTTGCTGCATCTTCAAGGCTGAAGTATTTCCCGATATTCCGGATGTCAGACTGCGAAAGCTCGAACTCATGCCATTTCCAGTCATTGTCTTTCCAGAGCTTCAGCCTTACCTTATAGGTCCCGTCCTCCTCGTCAAGGATGAACATATTCCCTCTATAGAATGCGGGCATAGCATTCCGCTTCCTGTTCAGCCTCGGCTTCTTCCTCGACTTATCGGATGCCTCCCAGTCCTCCATGTTCTTCCTGTAAAGCATGACCGCTGCAACTGCCTCGAAGATAGCTGCACGGCGGAGATAGCTTGGGAGCTTCGGAAAGCGGATATCGAAGGATGGATAGGCGGCCTTACGCCTGGAGGTGCCATGCACCAGCCGTTCCACGGCTGTCATCGCCTTCTGAGATGGCTGTTCCTTTATCTCATCATAATGCTCTTCTGCTACATCGATGAGGAATGATACAGCTTCCTGATATATGGAGACCGTATCGAGCAAGAGCTTGTATGCGTCTATGATCCTTGCCTCTCTCGATACCATTATCCTCATATCTATATTATACCTAAATATCATCAGATGTATCCTGCTATCATCATCTTTTAGAAGATGGAGTCTGCGAAGGATGATTATTGATCAACCATCCTGCACCGCTCATCATCGATAAAATACAGCGTTGCCCTGCCCTTGTAAGTCAGATACAGGCAAATGTTGATGAGATGGATGAATATGGCCGGTACATCCTCACAGGAAGTTACCAGAAGGAAGTCAGGAAAGCCATTTCACAATCGCTGGCGACAAGGACCGCCATTGTTCATCTCCTTCCGCTATCATTCGAAGAACTTAAGTAATCAGGCATCTCACTTCCCCGGAATGAGCAGATATTCACAGGTTTCATGCCTGGGATATACAGTACACCCGGAGTCGCTCCCTCTGAGTATTACCAGAACTACAGAAATGTACATCTCGATAAGGACATAAGAGAAGAGAAGAACTTCAAGGATATCAGGGAATTCCATCTGTTTCTTGATATCATGGCCGGAAGAGCTGGCCAGCTGATGAACCATAATGCTGTTTCGAATGACGTCGGCGTCTCATCTGCCACCATAAAGGAGTGGACCTCGCTTCTTGAAAATGCATACATTATCAGGCTTCTTCCGCCGTGGAGCCGGCCCCAGATAAGCCGTGCCGTGAAATCTCCGAAACTTTATTTCATTGAGACAGGTCTTCTTGTATCGCTTGCAAGGATATCTTCACCGAATGAAATAGGGATCTCATTCATGACTGGTACTTTCTTTGAGAATATGGTCATCATGGAAGCTCTGAAAGCCCGGTACAACAGCACAGCTGAACCTAAGCTCTACTTCTACAGGGATAATAATGGTGTTGAAGTCGATCTCATCCTCGAGAAAGGCCAGAAAGAGCTTGCGCTCTTCGAGATCAAGTCAGCATATTCGATCTCCAGGGATTTCAGCAGGAATATGGACAGGTTCGAGCATCTGCATCCAGGATATTCCGTAAGCAAGAATATCATATATTCAGGTGAGTCTTTACCTGAGCCAGTGAACGGCGTCAGATATATAAATTACGCGGATGTCTCTGCATTATTCTGTGAGACAGAAAAATACATACCATTTCTCTGAGCCTGAATGCAGCAGAGCTTTCTCACAGTAAAAATTGCACCATTAATTGCAAAGTCATATCAGGTTCATGTATTATGAATATCTGACTTATATAAAACTGCCATGTAAACAGATCAGAACTCTGTAAGATTCATAGGATCAAGCGGAACACTGTTCTGCTCAATGCAGAAGACAACAGCAGGCTTGTGGAAAAAGCCGTTGCTTGTTCCGATTGCTCCGATCACATCACCCTGCTCCACTCTCTGGCTCATCTTGACCGCAACAGCTTCCAGCGCGTAGTAATCAGTTGAATAGCCATTGTCATGAAGGAGCGTGATTGAACGCCCGAACTGGGGATGGAAGAAAATGTCCACGACAGTCCCATCAGCGGCAGCTGTCACCGCAGTGCCGGGACCTGAAGCAATGACAATTCCGTTAAGTGCCTTGCCATCTATGAGATCGCCGAATCTTGCTATGATCTCCCCGCCGGGAACCGGGGTTCTGAACATATGGGAAGCGCTGCCCTCAACTGTACCGGGAGCGGGAATGAAGATCTCATCACCGGGCCTGACAGCTGTGTACTCCTTGCCATTGAGCGCGGCGAGATCGGCAGCAGTAAGTTCCGGATTCCTTATCTCGGCAATGGACTCGAGAGTATCTCCGGCGCCGACTGTATAAAGCGTGCCGTTCATCGGCGGGATCTTCAGGACTGTGCCCGGCTCGAGCTCCGTGTCCGTCAGCTTGTTCACTGAGACAAGCGTCGTATAGCTGAGGGAATATTCATCCGCAATACCTGTAAGGGTATCCCCTTCCTTCACTGTACGCTCCGAGAACTCAATCCTGTCATAGCCATCGGAAGCCTTCTCGTAATGCACTGCCGCCGCTGCCTGTGCTGCCGGCGCGGCTGTTCTTGGCGTCTCCTGAAGGCCGCGGGACTCTATGATCTCCGGCTCGGCAAGCTCCACCGCAACAGTCTCCGGAGAAGTGGAAGGCGCATCAGCAGATTCATCATGAGGCGTGAAAAGAAGATAGATTATGATGGCAATGAGAGTGAGCAGCACTCCGATCGAGGCTATTGCGGCAGTCATCTTCCCGCCACCGCCTCTCCGTTCGCGGTAGCCCTCGGGCGGCATGTCATCATAGCTGTATCTGCTCATCTATCGACAATCCTCAAACTGAGGATTATTATTTGTCATATGACCGAAAATGGCAATAAGGGCGGGAGCCTGCTGATGGCTGTGGTGCTCATGGTATCGCTGCTCCTGGTTCTTTCATGCACAGCGGCCGTTGCTGTCTCAGGCTCCGGGGGTAAGCCTGCATACAGGGATCCCGAAATATCCAAACTGCTTGTCAGAGGAAGCATACTGGACAGAAATGGCAGTTATCTTGCTATACAGGCGCCGGACTACGGGTTCTCGCTCCATCTCAGCGATGCAAGCGCTGCGGAAGCTGCAGCATATATATCCCGGTATACCTCAGAGAACGCGATATCCGTGGAGACAAAGATAGAGAGGGGCGAGAGATTCATCCGCATAACAGAAATGCTCACAACAGAGGAAATCGAAAAAGTCAGCGAGGAGCTGATGGCCCTCTCCCTCGATGATGATATGACTCCGGAGGTAGTTGAACGCCGGAAATATCCCTATCTTGCGGCGACAATGGTCGGCAAGACTGACAGAACCATGCATGGCAAAAGCGGAATCGAGCTTCTGTATGACAGCATTCTCAGCGCAGAGCCGGACCTCGACAGCCAGGTAGCAAGAGGAATAGACATCACGCTCAGCATCAACATAGAGCTGCAGGAAAGACTTTCAAAGCTGATGGCTGAGCACGATCAGGGAGGAAAGGCCGCAATAATCTCTCCCGAAGGTGAGATACTCGCCTACTACGGAGATGCTCCTGTTCCCGTGCTGGATGCGATGGTCACCCATATCGGCGGAGTGCGGAAAAAGAAAGCGGAAATCTCTCTACCCGCATCTGAGGCCGCAGGAGGCTTTTCCGTCTATCTCGATGCAGACGGAGTCACATGCGGAGAGATAGCACAGCTTGTGTCAGCTGAGTGAGACCTGTGCCCTGGAGCGCTTCATGTCGAGCCCGAACCCCTTCATATGCTCCAGCACAAGAGTACCTGAAGCCTTCTCGATATCATCGGGAACCTTCTGGCCATCTGTGAAGTAGAGCATCGGGACCCCGACTTTATAGGAGAATGAGAGGACATTCCCTATCGTCTCAGTCTCATCCAGTTTCGTCACAGCGAGCGATGAGGGCGAGAACTGGGCATAGGAGGAATACTGGTCCATTATATCCTCCTCCTTCATGCTCGCGCTCACTGTAAGCACATAGTCGGTCCTGTCGCTGTCGAGGAGTGAGAGCATGCCGCGGAGGCGCAGATTGAGTTCCTTGTCCTTCGGCGACAGCCCCATCGTGTCGATGAAGACAGTATCCTTCCATGAAAAACGCTCGCTTGCCCTGATAAGCTCATCCTCCACGCCTGCTGCAAGCACTGGGATTGAAAGGGCATTTCCGAATGCTGACATCTGCTCGAAAGCCCCTGTCCTGTATGAATCGAGCGTGATGATCCCGACGCTTCTGTCCTGATGGGCAAGAAGGTACGCGACCTTCGCCAGCGTTGTTGTCTTTCCCGATCCTGTAGGCCCAACAAAAACGACGAAATGCCGCGGATGCACCTGTCTCTCGTAATCGACACCGATCGTGTGCAGTATGCGCTGGGAAAGCACCATCGCGGTATCGCCGTCATCAGGGAAATCCCTGAGAAGGCTTTCCCTCAGAGGATCCGAGATATGGTTGGCATCGAGCATCGCCGCAGCCTCGGGATTCTCCCTCTTCTCCCTGAAAGACTCCGTATCCAGCCGCTCCTCACGGGAGAGTGTTGACGGGTCCGGCGTCTGTGCCTCCGCAGCGAACTCGCTTATATCCCTCTCCTTCTCGGAGGCAGAAGCGCTTTTCTTCGCAAGATAGCAGACTATCTCGCACTTCTGCTTCTTCCGGGAAAAAAGGCCGCCGCCGGTTGTATAGTCCCTGCGGGAATGAATCCTTATTCCATCCCCGTACTGTTCACGGGCCTTCCGGACCGCTTCCTCATAACTGCTGCCGACGACGGTGTAATACTGCATCAGAGAATATACCTCGAAAGATCCTGATCCTCAGCAATTCCGCTGAGCCGTTCGCGCACATAGCCCTTGGTGATGTTCACAGTCTGGCCAGAAAGCTCATCGGCCGAGAACGCGAGTTCCTCAAGGAGCTTCTCCATCACAGTATAAAGGCGGCGGGCGCCGATGTTGTCATTTGTCTGGTTGACCTCTGAGGCTATCCTCGCGATCTCCCTGAGTGCCTCATCATCGAAATTGACTGTGACACCCTCTGTGGAGAGAAGTGCCTTGTACTGCTTTGTGATGGCATTCTGCGGCTCGGTAAGGATCCTGTAGAACTCCTCAGCAGTCAGGTCATGCAGCTCCACGCGGAGCGGGAAACGGCCCTGGAGCTCCGGTATGAGATCTGAGGGCTTTGAGAACGAGAATGCGCCTGCGGCGATGAAAAGAATGTTCGTCGTATCGATCACACCCCACTTCGTTGAAACCTTCGAGCCCTCGACAATCGGCAGGATATCCCTCTGCACACCCTCGCGGGAAACGTCGGAATTGGAGTTGCTGTTGTGGGATGCCACCTTGTCAATCTCATCGATGAAGATGATTCCCATCTCCTCCGCCCTTGTCTTGGCCTCATCGACGGCCTTGTCGGGATCGATGATCTTATCCAGCTCCTCCTCCTCGATGATCTCCCTTGCCCTCTTCACCGTCAGCTTGCGGGTCTTCCTGCCGGGATTGGAGAACATGTTGCCGAGACTTGAGAGCGCGTTCTGGATATCTTCCATGTTGCCCGACGAGCCCATAAGCTCGAAGCCCACATGGGTCTTCATGTCCACAGGCATCTCGACTTCCTTCTCATTGAATACGCCGTCGCGGAGCATCTGGCGGAAACGCTCCCTTGTCTCGCCTACAGCCACATCGGTATCGGCCTTCGATTTGTCGATGGCGGGAAGAAGAAGATCGAGAAGCCTCTCCTCCACCCTTCTCTCCACCTCGTCATGTCTCTGAGCGGCCATCTCCTCCCTCACCATCGAAAGGGAAGCAGCCATGAGATCACGGATCATTGACTCGACATCGCGGCCGACATATCCGACTTCAGTATATTTTGTCGCTTCGACCTTGATGAACGGGGCATTGGCCAGCTTCGCTATGCGTCTTGCGATCTCAGTCTTTCCAACACCTGTAGGCCCTATCATCAGAATGTTCTTGGGTGTCACCTCATCACGGATGTCATCGGGAAGCCTCTTGCGCCTGACGCGGTTGCGTATCGCTATTGCGATAGTGCGCTTGGCCTCATCCTGGCCCACTATATATTCATCGAGGTTCCTCACTATTTCGGAAGGAACCATATCATCAAGACTCTTCTTATTCTCCAGCATTCTGAACCTCAGCGATTATATTGTGATTTGTATAGATGCAGATGTCAGCGGCGATACCGACGCTCTTGCGCGCGATCTCCTCGGCGCTCCAGTCAACTCCCGCATCAAGGTAGGCCCTTGCCGCGGCAAGCGCATAGCTTCCGCCTGAGCCGATGCCCATCACATCACCCTCCGGATCGAGGACATCCCCCGTTCCAGTGATCATGAAGAGCTTGGAACCGTCTGAAGCGAGCATCATCGCGTTGAGATTGCGCAGCGACCTGTCTGTGCGCCACTGCTTGGCAAGCTCCACCGCTGCTCTTGTGAGATCGCCGCTGTACTGCTTCAGCTTGCCCTCAAAGAGCTCGAAGAGCGTAAAGGCATCGGCTGTAGAGCCGGCAAAGCCGACTATGACACTGCCATTATAAAGCCTTCTGACCTTGCGGCAGTTGCCCTTTATGACGACGCCGCCCTCTCCGGATGTCGCCTGCCCGTCTCCGGCGATAGCGACCTGATTCCCTTTCCGGACCGCGCATATCGTAGTCCCATGAATTTCCATCATTCACTCCTTTGCATGAGGGTGCGTCTCTTCATAGACCTTCTTCAGCCTGCCCCTGGAGACATGCGTGTAGATCTGGGTTGTGGAGATGCTCTCATGACCCAGAAGCTCCTGCACCAGGCGGATGTCCGCACCACGGTCCATCATATGAGTCGCGAAGGAATGCCGCAGAGTATGCGGAGTGAACTCCTTCTGCCAGCCCAGCAGAGCTCTGTACTTATCAAAGATAATATGAGCGGAGCTGAAGGGCAACCTTCCGCCCTTGTCACCGATGAGGAAGGCATCGCAGCTTCTGCCCAGCTCCGCAAGATAAGCGTCCCTGACGCCGATGTACGCCTTCATCTCATCTGCAACCCCGGGGGAGAAGAAGATGAATCTCTCCTTGTCGCCCTTGCCGCGGATGAGTATCCTCCGCTTCTGGAATTCGATATCGGCGACATTCACCGAGATTGCCTCGGAGATCCTGCACCCGGTGTTGTAGATGAAGAGAAATAGCATATGATCCCTCTCATCCTGAAATGAGCGGCGCTCAACGGAGAGCAGCTTCCTCACCTCATCCTCCGTCAGCACGGATGGCAGCCTTCTGGCCTTCTGCCGCATGGAGATGTCGCGGAAGGGATCAGTACGCACAATACCGCGTTTCTGCATATAGCTGTAAAACGTCCTGAGCGTCGTCAGCTTTCTCAGCACGGATCGCTCCGCGAACTCATCCTGCAGGTATTCTGAATAGAGGGCGGCATCCTCCCTTGTGAATGAAACGGGATCAAGGTCCCTGTCCCTCATGTACCGCATCCACTCCTCCAGGTCGGTGGAATAGCTCTTGACCGTATTCTCCGAAAAGGCCCTGACTGTGGAGATATAGGATATGAAATCATCGATATGATCCATACCCGGATTCTCCCATCCGCGGCCGTCTTCGTCAACAAAGCCGCATCCTGCCATAGCGTACTCCGAGAAAGGACCAAGGACCTGATGGATCGGGATGGACGATCGATGACGGCTGGAAGCGGAAAGCCGAGAATGAGTCGACGACAGGGCACCCCTCTGCAGCGAGCCTTCTTCCCGGCAAAGTCGCGAGCGATGAGCGGAGAATGGCGGTATCCTTTCCCTCATCTGCCATGAGCCGCAATGGAGTCTCACTGCATCCGACAGCGGCAACTGCCGCATCTGAAAGACGGGATGAAAGCCATATGGCAGCATCCCTTGCAGATGGCAGGGCCGTGCTCATCACAGAGCCTCCGGAGTGAAGTATCCGCCGCATCCTTGCATTATGCCTGGTGCGGAAAAAGGAGAGCGGAGAGGAGAGGACAAGGTGGAGGTGCCCGCCGCCATCCTCCGTGCCCCTTAAGACTGAGTATGAACCCTCATCATAGGCCTCTGAGACTACCTGATAACCGTCGAGAGACGCCTCGAGCGCCGAGATATACAGTTCTCTTGCAGTTGCCTCGGAAGAGATGGAGAAAGAGGAGATGAGGACGGACGGGGACGAGGGAAGGTTTCCGTAGAAAAGTACAGGAACGCCATCAATCACGGTGCAGGATGCCCCCGCCTCAATCTCCCTCCTCACTGATGGAATATTCAGCAATTCATCCATGGCTGTCCTCCAGTAACTGTACGGAATATCCAATGGAAATTGCCAAAATTATATCACTATAATATGATAATTTGATTTGAATTAAATCGTATCATCATCACTTAATGGTGAGAACTTATCAAAAAATGCCAGAAGTGATGATGTATCGAGATGGGTGTATATCTGCGTGGTACGGACATCGCTGTGGCCGAGCATTTCCTGCACCGATCTGATATCCGCCCCGTTCTCTATCATATGGGTGGCAAAAGAGTGGCGCAGCGTGTGGATCGTCGCATCCAGCCCGAGCTTTTCAGTGGCTTCATGGAAGCGCTTGTGCGCAGCCTGCCTCGTGAGACGGCTCCCTCTCCTGTTAAGAAACAGCGCTGTCTCCTTCGGAGCCTTCACCAGTTTCGGCCTTACATCAGAGAGATAGGCCCCCAGTGCGTTTCTGGCAGCTTCCCCGATGAAGACAAGCCTTTCCTTGTCCCTCTTGCCGATTACGGAGATCATCCCCTCCTCCTGCCTGTATGACGAGACATCCAGCGCCACGGCCTCGGAGATCCTCATTCCTGAGGAGTAGATCAGCTCGAAGAGCGTGTAGTCGCGGCGGGAGAGAATATCGTCTGAAGGAAATGAAGAAAGGAGAGCATCGACTTCATCCACGCTTATGACACGCGGCAGATGGCCGCCTTCCCTCGGTTTCTCCACAAGGGATGCGGGATTTGCCTCATCCGAATCCTTCTCATAGATTATGAAGCGGTAGAATGAGCGGAGCGATGAGAGGATCCTCCCCTCCGTGCGCTCACCGACTCCATCCTCCTTCCTGCGGGATATCAGATAATCCTCTATGATCTCCGGCGTTGTCTTATCGAGCTCGATCCCTTTTGAGCAGAGGTATGCAAGATAGCGCTCCGCCTCGGAAGAATAGACCTCTCTGGTCTTCTCAGAGAGGCGCCGCTGGTAGATTATATACCTTGAAAATGCCCTAAGCTCCTCCTCAAGCGGAGGAGGAAGCTCAGTTGTCATCGTCGTTTCTCGAATATCTCAGGACTGCCGGAATGGAGTAATCACCCTGTGCTGCATTCCTCTTTCCGAGCTGCTGCTGCAGATCCTGCCATCTGTTGACGGTTATCGTCGCAGGGTCGGAAGGCTGACGCTGCGGCTGCGGCTGAGGTTCAGCAGGACTCTCCCGGCGCTCGGTTCTCGCCGAAGCGGAAACAGGCTCACTCTTCCTTTCAGTCTCCTCGAGCTTCTTGCGGAAGACATCTGTCTCAGGATCGAATGTCGTGGAGACATCCCGGTGTTCGAACCCGGTGGCTATGACAGTCACCTTGATCCTGTCGCCAAGCGCCTGGTTATAGCTCTGGCCTGCGATGATGAGCGCATCCTCGGCACAGCTTTCAGTGATGACCTCGACAACATCCTGATACTCCTGAAGGGTGAGGTTGTCGCCGCCGGCAAGATTGACAAGCACCGACTTGGCTCCCTCGATGGAAGCATTCTCAAGAAGCGGATTGGAGATCGCGAGCTTCGCGGCATCAACTGCCCTGTTCGCACCTTCGCCGAAGCCGAGTCCGATCAGGGCATCTCCCTTGCCTTTCATTATGGTCTTCACATCGGCGAAGTCTATATTTATCTCTCCCGGCTCGGTGATGAGATCGGAAATGCCCTGAACAGCCTGCAGAAGCGCGCTGTCGGCAATGAGGAATGCCTGCTTGATCGGAGTATTCGCCTCGACCACCTTGAGAAGGTGCTGGTTCGGAATGAGGATCAGCGTGTCGACCTGTTTCCTGAGCCTCTCGATTCCCTGCTGAGCGAGGAGGAGCTTCTTCTTTCCCTCGAAAGCGAACGGCGTCGTCACGACAGCAACTGTGAGAGCACCGAGTGATTTCGATATCTCCGCGACAACAGCGGCGGCTCCCGTTCCTGTACCGCCGCCCATGCCTGCGGTGATGAAGACCATGTCGGAGTTCTCAAGCTCTGCCTTGATCTCCTCCTTGGACTCGAGAGCGGCCTTCTCACCCACTTCGGGCACGCCGCCGGCACCGAGTCCTCCCGTAAGTTCCTTGCCTATTGCGATCCTGGTCTGGGCATTGGAGCGCTGGAGAGCCTGGACATCTGTATTCAGGGCCACGAAAGAGACCTTCTTCAAGCCGGACGCGATCATGCGGTTCACAGCATTTCCGCCGCCTCCGCCGACTCCGACGACTTTAATGATCGTTGGCGCAGCCTCGCTGCTTGCTGCAGCATCCTCAATGTCGAAAATATCAAAATCCATACTCACTCTCCCTTAGAACAGCTTTCCGAAAAGGCTCTTCACCTTTCCTCCGATACCGCTCTTCTCCTTCCCGCTTCCCGGCATCGAGGAAGCCTCCCTGTATTTCTTAGCCTCTATTCTCAGCAGTCCGAGCAGCGTCGCATAGCGCGGATCGATATAGAGCCTGTCCAGTCCGTTTATCGCCTCGGGAAAACCGATTCTCGCAGGCATGCGGAATATCTCGGCAGCAAGCTCAGTGGCACCTGAAAGAAGCGCTCCGCCTCCGACAAGCACGACTCCGGCCCCGAACGAGCCGCTGACCTCATTTCTCTCAAGCTCAGCGCTGAGCATGCTGAATATCTCAGCCATGCGCGGCTCGATGAGCTTTGCAAGCTCCCTCCGCGGAAGCCTGATGGAGGGCTTGCCGCCGACTGCCGGAGTGACAATCATCTCATCGGACCTGACAGAAGGCGTATGGCAGCATCCGTCGGAGATCTTTATGGACTCAGCCGCAGAACGCGGAAGCTGCAGCATATATGCTATATCCCCGGTGACATTGTCCCCGCCGAGCGATATTGCTCCGGTATACACAGGTGCGCCTCCGAGGTAGGCGATGGCATTCGTCATCCCGGCTCCGATGTCTATCACGAGGGCCCCCATCTCCTTCTCGTCGGTACCGAGGACGACCTCGCTGTCAGCAAGCGACTGCAGCACCATCCTCTGGACCTGCAGTCCGGCCTTCTGCACGCACTTGCGAAGGTTCTGGCATATCGAGGAGGAACCTGTCACCAGAAGCACACGGGTATCGAGCCTGTGCCCGAGCATGTCGATGGGATCCTTGATGCCGGAGCGGGAATCAACCTGGAAATCCTGCACAAGGGTATGGAGTATCTCCGTGTCCTGAGGAAGGTCACGGGCCCTGGCGACATCTATCGACCTTCTGATGTCCTCCCGCTTGATCTCCTGATCGCGGCTCTGTATGCCGACGACTCCGCTCGACTGGATTCCCCTTACATGATCCCCGCCGACGCCGAGGATGACGGAACTGACCTCTGTGCCGGCCTGGAGCTCGGCATCGGAGACGACGGAATTTATGACCTTCAGTGTCTGTTCTATATTCACGATCGAGCCCGACCTGACGCCCTCACTCGGGCGCTCGGAAATCGATTCGATCATCAGCTGGCCGTCCCTGGTAGCCGAGCCTATGACGCAGCGCGTCCAGCTCGTTCCTATATCTAATCCTACAAGAGTCTTATCCTGCGCCATAACTACCCCTTAAGCCTTGTGAGACTGTCACCGCAGAGCTCATACTCGAGAGGCGGGGAGAATACCGTGCGCCCCGGATTCCTCCGGTTCTCCGCCTCTATTATGCCGATGGTCTCATCCAGCCTGTCCACGGCGGCAGGCTCTGTGAGGATGACACTGGCATTGAGTTCTGGGAGAGCGATCCTGAGCTCTGCCGGCTCCTCTCCGCTACCGATATTATTGCAGTATTCAATCCATGTTATCAAGTTAGGATCAAGCTCAGTAGCGACGAGCGCGGAGAGCATTTCAGCCATGGACTGAGTGATATTCCCGGCATCCGGAACGGAGACCATGGCACATGTTCCCGAGAGTGCTCCGGCGTCCTCCAGCGTAATCGGGAAAAGCTCCTTTCCATCGTAGAAAGAGGCATTCTCACTGGAGATAAGGACCAGGCCTCTGTCCATGGCAGCCTCCACCACAAGGGCATTCTTCTCATATGAGAGCATAGCCTTCCCGACATATGGCAGAGCCTCTATTCCTTCCCTTATCTCACGCCTTTCCACAGCAGGATAGAATGTACCGAGCGCCGGTGATGTGAGGCGCGCAACTGACGGTGTCATGGGAATCCCGGAAACACGGACAGAACTGATGCTCATGACAGGAAGCGACCTTGCCGCAATCAGCACGGCGGCCGCAAGAAGGAGGAACGATCCGCAGCATACAGATACCAGCTCACCTCTTCTCATTCTCTCTCCCCATGATGAAGATCAGACGATAAAGCAGAGATGCCGCGAAGACAGAAAGAAGCTCATCACCGGGACCATAGCTGAAGAACGGGAGCATCACGCCAGGCAGCGGAAGGACTCCGGCAACATAGCCGATGTTAACTGCTGAACGCAGCACGATGAAAAGCGTGAAACCGGCAACGAGCGCGCCTGATGCGCGGTCACCGCGGGAGACAGACCGGGAGACGGTCCTGATGCCGAGTATCGATACAAGAAAGAGCAGGAAGCCGAGAACAAGCGCACCTGTCAATCCAATCTCCTCAGACATGGATGCGAAGATCATAATGCCTTCCGCGTCAGGCAGCATCCCAGCCTTGTACACACCGTTTCCAAGGCCTGTGCCGGTGATGCCGCCGGCAGCAATGGCTCCATGCGCGGCAGAGAGAGCCTGATCATAGAGTCCGGGATCATCCATTGGAAGCATGGAACGTGTGACCGGGGAAAGAAGCTCCTCCGGAAAAATGAATGAGATGGCTGCGGCCAGCGCGGCTGCAAGGATGAAGGCCATCAGCACCGCGGCCATCCTCACACCTCTCACACGCATGACGACGGCAAGCTCGAGAGAGAGAAGCAGGCACCATGAAAGGCCTCCGGAGAAGAGCGTCATGATGAAAATGAGCAGGACGGAAAGCGATGCCAGTGCAATACGGCCGCCCGTCGAACGCCCCGGCTCAGCCATGCCGCTGAATACAAACGGAAGCGTGAACATCGCAAGCGACGGAGCGGAGATAATCCGCGTACCGCCGATGACGAGCCAGCCGGAATCGCCGAGCCCCGGGAAAAGCGTCATAACAAGGGCTGCTATGGAAAGAGGAAGGAAAAGCAGAGCTCCCCTTCTGAGTATTCTCAAGGGAATGAAACGTGACACGAAGCCGAGGGCAAGCCCTCCGAACCCCGCGATGAGATTATTGAGGAAGTAAGCGTAATGCGGGAGTCCCGCAGATACGGCACTTTCATAGGAAGATGAATAGAGAACAATGAGGCCGAGGAGAGCTATGATCAGGACTGTGCACAGATAAGTGAAGGGAGAAAGGGAACCTGAGGTCTCTTTCTCCTTTCCTGCTGCTGAGTATGGATAATCATCATAACTCCTGAGTTCGCTCTTCGGCATATTCTGATTATATCCGAGAGCGCTCAGCTCTGATAGCCATTTCCGGCACTGACGACAAAATCCTCATCCGGTATCCCTGCCGCTATCGCAGCGCGCAGGGCTCTTCCCTCCCTGTCGGCATCGGCTGCCTTCGACTCAGCCGACGCCACAGCTGCGGCTCCCGAGCTGGATGCTCCCAGCTGCCACAGCGGTATGAATGCCACAATGAAGGCAAGAACGAGCATCACGATAATCGCGCCTCTGATGGGCCTGGAAATATTCCTCGATACTTCAAAATCGTTCATAGCACGCCGCCGGTTCCTCGATCCCGGCTCCTCCTAAATCCGTTCCACCACCCTCAGCTTCGCGCTTCTGGACGGCGGATTCTCCTCTTCCTCCTCCGATGAAGGAATGATGGGCTTCTTGGTGAGGATCCTTATCCTCGCGTCCTCACGCTGCGCCTCATCCTTGAAAAACCACTTCACCTTCCTGTCCTCCAGCGAATGGAAGGTGATGACCGCGATCCTCCCGCCTTTCCGGAGAACCCTCATCGCGTTCTCCAGGGCCGGAGTGATCCTGTCCAGCTCACTGTTCACCTCTATGCGCAGCGCCTGGAAGGTACGGGTAGCAGGGTGTATGCGCCCGTATCTGTACTCCTTCGGCACCGAGGCGCGGATTATATCCGCAAGCTCGCTGGCTGTTTTTATGGGTGCCTCTTCCCTTCTCTCCGCGATGGCACGGGCGATACGCCTCGAGTACCTCTCCTCGCCGTATCTGTAGATCACGTCGGCAAGGTTCTCCTCGCTGTACCCGTTGACGATATCAGCCGCACTCATCCCGGATCCCGGATTGAGCCTCATATCGAGCGGTTCCTCGCTCCGAAACGAAAAACCCCTCTCGCTCTCCACGTAGTGAAACATGGATATTCCGAGGTCGAAGAGTATGGCATCCGCCGAATCCGACGGAGCACCTGCCAGGTACTCGTCGAACCAGGCATTGACAGGGCGGAAACGGCCTCCGAAACCGCTCAGCCGCTCTGCAGCCTTCTTCTGTATCTCCTTATCCCGGTCTATGCCTATCACGGTGAGATCGGGATATTTCTCGAGGAAGAGCGATGTGTGTCCGCCCTCTCCTGTGGTGCAGTCTATGAGAACAGAATCCCCCTCAGGGATCGGGAGATTCTCAAGGACCTCGCGATGCATCACGGGGTAATGGACGACTTCCATCACTCCTTCTCCTCGAACAGGTCCTGAGCCAGGTCGGCGATCGACTCCTCCCCATCCGCCTTGTCGAAGACATCAGGATTCCAGAGCTCCACCGTATACCCTGCCCCGACCAGGAGAGCTTCCGATTTATTCGGAAGGGAATACTTTTCCCTCATCGAGGCTGGAATATTGATCCTTCCGGAGCTGTCGATATCCACATAGATGGCAGGAGATATGAGCTTTCTGATCAGGATGCGCTTTTTCTTATCGAGCATAGCCATTGGGGATGAGAGAATAGGCTCGGAAAAATCCTTTTCAAAATACTCAGGTCTCATGATCATCAGGTGGTTCTCATCTAGTCCCGGAAGGACAACTACCTGCTCAGCGGCGAGTGCAGTCCTTAGTCTTGCCGGCAGGGAAAGACGGCCTTTGTCATCAATCCTTGCATTATACATTCCTGTAAGAAGCTGCATCCAACACCACCCATCCAGTGGGAAATTATCCCACTTTCTGCCACTACTCTACACTACTACGGGTACGGACGCAAGAAGTTTCGATGAAAAGATAGTTATTAATACAGATGCGGCAGCAAGTGTCAGAAAAGCTGAATAAAGATATGAGTGCATGAAAAAAGCGGCCTAGGCCGCTTTCTCCTCACCTCTCTTCGGGAGTCTCAAACAAATGATAGTCAATATCCGGGAATATCTCGCTGCTCTTCTCAGCATTTATGAGCCATTCGGTATTCACCGTGTTCCTGCTCATCGCGGAGTAAACAACGTTGAATGATCCCAGATGGTTTCTCAGCCTCTTCTCCGCATAGGAAACGGATGTGCCGTCATGCATGATGCACGGCCAGTCGGAAGACATGGCGAGCAGGAGCTCCCTTGAGGCCTGATTGAGGAATCTGCCTTTCAGCGACCCCTGATCTGGGAATCTCCTCGTCAGTTCCTCCATCCTCTCGATCGCCTTGAAAATGTGCCTGTATATCCAGGCATTGCTGCCGTCGAGCCAGATATCCGAGTAACCGCCGCTGCCCCATGAGGACTCATTGAGCCTGAGCTTCTCCGTCGGACCGTTCTCAAGGATGACCGATGTGGGAGTCGTGAAAAGGAACTCATCGGATTTATCAGCGCTGCGCATGACCCCTTCAAGGAACTCGATGCCCTCGTACCATCTGTGTCCGAAGAGCTCCGCATCGAAGCAGAGGTTGAACACAGGGTCAGTGATACCTGCGCTGCTGATCGCGAAGCCGCGGCGCTTCACGTTGTAGAGGAAATTATCGACATGAAGGGCGACTTTCTCCATTGCCTTGTGACGTGAGTAATAGGCCTTGTCCTCAGTCTTGCCGGTGATCGCATGATACTTGTATCCGGTGAATACCCTGATCTCCGGCTCATGAATGTACGGACGCACATAATCAAGCGGGAGATAGTAGCCGATATCGCGGTAGAAATCGCGGTAATCGCTGTCGCACGGATAGCCGGAGACAGACGACCAGACAAGCGACGTGACGCTCCAGTCCCTCACGAAGCCATAGAGGCCGGAAGGCAGCTCAACGGGCTTGTAGCCTGAATATACCGATTTGTCCTTTGCGGTGATCACAGAGTGCGATGCAAGCTGGCACCATGAGACACCGTTCGCCGTGAGCATCCTGTCAAGCTCAGGATAATAGCCGCAGTCAGGAAGCCAGAAGCCTCTTGCACTCTCGCCGAATATCCTCTCATGCGTACGCAGCCCCATAGCGATCTGTGCATTGACAGCAGCAGGATAGTCCTTATAGAGAGGAAGGTATGCATGCGTTGCGGCTGTAGTCAGGAGTTCGATCCTGTTCTTCTCATGGAGAGCCCTGTAGCCAGTGAGGATGTTCCTTTCCAGCTCTTCGAACCGGGCAAGATTCCTCTCAGCCTCCTCGAGGTAGTGCACGGCCATCTCATAGCACTGCTTCTCCTCGCTTTCCGTTCTCTTCTTCTCCTTCCTGCCCAGCTCTATGCGGCCGTTCATGTAGTCGACGAAACGCTCCTGCAGAGCCGGATCGGTGAGCATCGTGCTCAGCGTCGGAGAGAAGCAGATGGAGAGCTTGAAATCAACTCCGTCCCTGTCGAGACGCTCGAGCATCCTCAGCAGCGGGATATAGGTCTCATTGAGAGATTCGAAAAGCCAGTTCTCCTCGAGGAATTTCGGATACTCGAGATGCCTGACATATGGAAGATGTGCCTGGAGGATAAGATTGAGCTTATTCATCCCTCGAATCCTCCTTTCTGAAAAGCTGGATTATCTCTCTGACGACGGGATTATCCACTAAATCGCCCTCCTTGGTGGTGATGAGCGTAAGGTAGAGCCTGTAAAGGGAATCGCTGTACTTCATCTCCTCAGGATGGCTGAGCCAGTAGGAGTCTGTAAGATCCTCAGGCTCAGAAACCGCGAGCATGGTCTTCTCTCCGTTTCTGGAAAGAGAGGATAGAGCCACACGGCAGAAGCCGTCTCCATAGGGAATCCCCACATTCCACTCGCTGTCTGTGTATGAGACCGGGATATCGTACTCCTCCCTGTTGCCATTGTTCTCGATCGTCACGGAAAGCACGATGGAGGCCCCTTCGTCCTGGAGTCTGTCACTGTCATTCGGAGAGAGTGACCAGAAGGCATAGAGCCATGATCCGTTCTTCTTGATGAGATGGATCTCGGTATCAGGATAGCTCTCCGGAAGCTCCTCCACACCGGGAAGCTCCTCGACAAATTTGCTGATATCACGGTAATCAGTGATGCCTGACATATAGCGCATATTGGGATCCTTCTCATCCGGATCCTGATCATATTCGCCGTACTTCTCCTCAAGCAGCGATATCAGTTCTTCACGTGGCAGAGCATCAGCCCCGTCAATTCCTTCCTGTTCAGCGATGCTGCGCAGTTCGGAAATGGACAGGGAATCGACGTTCACAAGAATCATTGCAACCCCTTTTCAGTTCTTTTTGAATCCTAGGAAAAACAGCGGAAATAGTCAACAAACCTGCATTTCACGCATGCAGAAGGGGATTTTGCATCCACCCTGTTTTTCACATCCATCGGTGTCCAAATATGCAGCGTTTATGCTACACTCTCTCCATGGCATCAACAAGCAAAAGAACCTCGGTGATTCTCCACGGTCACTTCTACCAGCCGCCGAGGGAGAATCCGTTTACGGGCATAGTCCCAAAGCAGGGATCAGCCGCCCCATACGGCGACTGGAACGAGAGGATCTACCACGACTGCTATGGGGCTAACCTCCATTCCAGATATCTGGACAGTGACGGCAGGATCATCTCCATCACAAACAATTTCTCCTATATCTCATATAACTTCGGCCCCACCCTTCTCTCATGGATGAAGGAGATGCATCCCGATTCAATCGACCTTCTCGTCGAATCGGACAGGGAGTCCATCAGACGGCTGGGACACGGCAATGCGATGGCTCAGGGCTTCAACCATACGATCCTCCCGCTGGACAAGGTCAAGGACGCCCGGCTCCAGATCGAATGGGGGGCCATGGATTTCGAACACTTCTTCGGCAGGAAGGCAGAGGGAATGTGGCTGCCTGAATGCGGTGTGAACAGGGATGTGATCCAGCTCCTTGCAGAAGAAGGCATGAAGTTCGTCATCCTCTCGCCATGGCAGTGCAAGGCAGTCGAGGACGATGAAGGGAAGATGACAGCGCTGCAGGGCAAGCCGGCCCCATACTGGGAGCCTTTTATACTCACAGGAAGCGGCGGCGGAGAGATAGCTGCCTTCTTCTACCATCCCGGACTTGCTGAGTCGATATCATTCGGCCATATGCTCAGAAGCGCTGACAATCTCTATGCGACGCTCAAGAACATCCAGGAAACGGACAGGAAGCCGCTCATACACACGGCAACCGACGGAGAGATATACGGTCACCACGAACCTTATGGAGACATGGCCCTCGCCGCCCTGATAAGAAAAGTCGGAGAGCGCGATGACTTCGTGCTGGACAACTACGCCTCATATCTGGAGAGGCACCCTGCGGTGAAACATGCCGAGCTGCACCAGGGCGAGGCGGGAAAAGGAACCTCCTGGTCATGCTCGCACGGCGTCTCCAGATGGTACAAGGACTGCGGCTGCCACACCGGCGGAGAGGCGGGCTGGAACCAGGCATGGAGAACACCTTTGAGGAACGGGCTTGCAGCGCTTGGAGACAAGCTGGACAGTATCTTCTCCGATGAGGTCAGGAAAATTTTCGGCGGCAAGGTGGATCCGGAGGAAATACTCCGGGAAGCAGGCAGGGAGTATACCGGTGAGATTTCAATGCGGGAACTCATAGAGAACCTGCACAAGAAATACTCCTTTGCATCCCTGTACGACGTCGAGCTTGCACACCTGCTTTCAGGAATCAAGAACAAGCACTTCTCCTTCACATCCTGCGGTTTCTTCTTCTCCGACATCTCCGGAATAGAGCCCAGGCAGGATATAAAGTATGCGCTCTATGCGATCAGGATGTTCCAGCCGTACTGCAAGGGCGATCTGCTTTTCCCGTTCCTGTCGGATCTCAGGAAGGCCAAGAGCAACATCAAGTCCCAAGGAGACGGAATGAATATCGCACAGGAGGAGATGAAAGGCCTGCCTGGAGAGGCCGAGGCCGCGCTCTACTTCTTCCTCAACCGTTCATTCGCCATACCAGAGGATTACAGTGATACCTACGGACGCTTCATACTCTGCCATATGGACATAGATGACGCAGAGAATTTCTCCGCAGACATCACGGACACTGTGACGCTCGAGCTTTTCCGTTTTACGGTGCTCGCCTCATCATCAATCGACAACGGACTCAATCTCTATCTCTGCGAGAATGACGAGACTGACAAGCCCATCAGCAGGCTGCGCCTGACGAATCAGGACATACCGGACAGGATGCTTGATGAGGTTTACGGCTGGATAGACAGCTCAATGAACAGGATGACGTTCACGGAGCTCTCCGCGCTGGCGAAGGATATGCGCCATTTCTCGATGCTGGTGAAGAACAGCAGGTACATTCCGATGGAGACGCTGGTGATGGAGAATCTCGGGCTTACGCTCAAGATCATCAAGTCGCTCTTCACCGTCTATGTCGATGTCACCCCGATAGAAAGGAAGGAGATCCTCGGCAACATGATCGATTTCGTCAGGAAGTGCGGCAGGGATTCCGACATCGCCTCAATCAATACGATACTCTCCGAGCATGCCGAGTATCTTGCGGCCGTCGTCAGGAAGGAAGGCCTCACGGAAAAAGCCGCGGACTCGATCATCGAGCTGCTGACACTCTCCCGCGCACATGGATTCGAGCCCGACACGAAGGAGCTGCAGGACATGGTGTACCCATACTACGCGGGGACGAAGAAGGCCGGATGCGATGACCTTCTTCTGAGGAACACGTCACTTACTCTGAACTTCCAGTAAGGCCCTGGCATGTTCAAGCGACAGATCGCTCGTCTCTCCAGAGAGGAGACGGGCGATTTCTTTCACTCTCTCCTCTCCCTCCACAAGGTGTATTCCGGAGAGAGTACGGCCATCTACCTCCTTCTTCTCCACAAGATAATGGGCATCAGCGCGGGATGCTATCTGAGGCAGGTGCGTTATTGCTATGACCTGTTCCGTCCGGGAAAGAGTCCGCATCTCCTCACCGACCGCATTCGCCACCGCACCGCCTATGCCGCTGTCGATCTCATCGAAAAGCATCGTAGGGGCATCGTGGCCTGAACGCAGGGCAACCTTTATCGCAAGCATTATCCTGGAAAGCTCTCCGCCGGAGGCTGTATCCTGAATAGGTGACAGCTTCTCCCCCTTGTTGGGTGCGATCATGAACTCCACCCTGTCCATACCATCCGGTCCCGGAGAAGGCAGCCTGTCGATTTTTATCGAGAACTTCGCAGCCTCCATCCCCAGCCTGTGAAGATTGTCCTCGATGGCTTTCTCAAGTGAAGAAGCCGCCTTGCGCCTTTCAGAGAGCAGCTCCTCGGCCATATCCATCAGGAGAGAGCGCTCCTTCTCAAGTTTTCTGGAGAGGGAATCAAGAAGCGCTTCACCATTCTCGGCATCTTCCAGCTTCTTCCTGAACTCCTCCCTGCGCCTTATTGCCTCTTCAATGCTGCCCCCGAAACGGCGCCTTATGCGCTGAAGCTGCATCAGGCGGGCATTCTTCTCCTCAAGCTCCGATTCTGGGAAATCAATTGACGCGAGGTGATCGCGGAGCGAGAGAAGGATGTCATCTGCCTCTATCCCTATATTCTCCGTCCTGTCGGAATACTCCGTAAGGCGCTGGTCCTTGCGCGAGGCTTTGCGGATGATGTCGAGAGCCTCTGAAAGCGATGACGACGCTGTACGCATCTCCGAGACGGCGGAGGAAAGGCTCTCCTTGAGATACTCCGAGGAATTCATCACCTCAAGCTCAGCCTTCAGCTCCTCTTCCTCCCCTTCCCTCAGCGCAGCATCATCGAGTTCACGGAGCGAGAAACGCATATAATCAGCTTCTTCCGTGGCTTTCGCTATATTGCCTCTGGCCTCCTCGAGCATCCTCTCGCCATCGCGGACCTTCCTGTACTGTGAACGGTACGCCCCGGTTTTTTCCGAAAGTGATGAGAACTCATCAATCATTGAACGCAGCACATCGCTTTTAAGCAGGGACTGGTGCGCATGCTGCGATGAGACATCGACAAGAAGGTGCCCAAGCTCCTCCCCTTCCTTGACTGTCACAGGGGAGCCATTGACCGTATAGCTTGATCTTCCTGTCGTGCGGATGAGGCGCCTGATGACGATTGTCCCGTCCTCAACCTCGATGCCATGGGCATCAATCCATTCGGCAACGGCCGGAGAGGAAAGGACAGTGAACACCCCCGATATCTCGGCGCTCTTCTCTCCCTGCCTGACTGTCTCCTTGTCCGTCTTCGCTCCGAGAAGCAGCGAGAGCGCTCCGAGCATGATGGACTTGCCGGATCCGGTCTCGCCGGTAAGGACGGTGAATCCCTCGCTGAACGAGATATCCAGATGGTCTATAAGCACATAGTTTCTTACACTGAGTTCTTCAAGCATGCATCTCCCCCGACCAGTGGAGCTTATCACGGATGACCTCGGTGAAATTCCTTCTGAGAGACTTCACCAGAAGTGCCCTGCTCCTGCTTTTCTCGACAGTGATGGTGTCATCCTCCTCAAGGGGGAAGAACAGCTGGCCGTCAACCGTGAGCAGGAGATCGGTTCTCTGCCCTTTCCTCACGCCGAGCGTCACGACCTTACCCGACGTGACAAGAGGCCTGTTTGAGAGCGTGAAAGGACAGACAGGCGTGATGATGATTGCCGACATGTCCGCATCGAGTATCGGGCCGCCGGCAGCAAGCGAATAGCCTGTAGACCCGGTCGGAGTTGCTATGATCATGCCGTCAGCGCGGAATGAGCCGGCCTTTGTTCGGTCAAGAAGCAGATCGAGTGATATCACCTTCGCAATACCAGCCGAGGATATTACAGCCTCATTGAGCGCACTGGCCTGCCATACTCTCCGGCCTCCTCTGTGCACCGTCACGCGGAGCATCAGGCGTCTTGAGATATTGCTGCCATGCTCTATGAAGTATCCAAGAGCCTCTTTCCACTCGTCCTTGCCTACCTCGGTTATGTAGCCGAAAGTCCCAAGGTTCACCGGAAGGATGGGAATCCCCATTTCATTGACAGCCCTGGCTGCGCAGAGGACAGTGCCATCGCCTCCGAGAGTGATGACAAGATCGGTGTTGAGCGGTACGGCAAGCTCCTCCTCGCCTGATTCAGTGCTGACTGTGCTGCAGGAGATGCCAAGCCCTCCGAGGTACTTCTCTATCTCAAGCGAAAGCTCCCGGCTCTCCTTCTTCATTCCGTTGGCTATTATGAAAACAGAGGATATCGTCATACATCTCACCCCAGATGGCCGACAACACGTTTTATGGACTCGATCTCCGACTTTGACAGGAACGGATAGAGAGGGAATGATATGGCCCTCGTGACCGGAGCTATGGCGTTGGGAAAACGGTCATACTTATCCTGATACCTCGCACCTATCGACTGGGAGAATGTACGCCGCGATGAAACATCATGCTTCTTCGCGAACTCAATCGCATCATCGGGTTTTGTATTGACTATTACGGAGAAACCGTAGCCATTGGCAAAGAAAGACGGAGAAGATGAGCCGAAGAGTTTGGCCCCGCTCTTCATCTGCGCCTGTGTGAAGAGCCTGTAGAGCTCGTTGCGCCGTGCAAGGAGCGTGTCTATCTTGGAAAGCTGGACAATTCCCAGTGCTGCATTCATATCCGGAAGATCGACATATGGAGCTCCCGCCGCAGCCTCCTTCTTCAGGTTCTCTATTCTCGCATCATCTGAGGATACTGCCGCAGCTCCGCCTCCTGTGGATATGACGCCATTCTCCTCGAATTCAGATATGACGATATCGCCGCCCATTCCTGCTCTGTTTGTATCAGAATAAACAGAACCAAGGGACTGGGATATATCCTCTATTACAGGAAGGCCAAGATCCTTCAGGGCATCGAAACTCTCAGGAATCTGGCAGACCGGCTCATAGTAAATGAACGCCTTTGGGTTCTCAGAGAGCTTAGCCGCAGCATCCTCAAGGCTCGGGAGCCCCGTCTCATCCGTATCGATGAGGATCGGCTTTATTCCTGTGCGTCTGAACGCCTCAAGATAGATTCTCGGAGAAAGCACGGATATCAGGACACCATCCCCTTCCTTGAGTTCAAGGGCATTGAGTGCCGCCACAATCACATCAAGATAAGAACGGAGGGCAATGCCGTCTTTCTTCCCGATATAAGCGGCGAAAGTCTTCAGAAATTCCTTCTTCCTGTCACCCGGACCGATCTTCTCATCGACCATTGTCTGAAGAACGGCATCCATATCCTTCCTGTAAAGCGCGGGTTTGTAGAATCTGATGAGAGCCATAGGCTCATTCTACCAAATTAAGGGCACAGGGGCAAAAGAAAAGACCAGCCGCCTGGGACTGGTCGTTAAGCCTAACGGAAACAGTGAGATATTTCAGGGAGGATAGGAAATGCATCGTCTGCTTCCACTTGAAAGTATAGCAAAGAACACTCCTCCCGTGTTGG
>CASEZU010000047.1 GCA_949292445.1 uncultured Spirochaetales bacterium
GGGGATACTCGTTCGACGGAGAGAACAGGACTGTCGATGTGCATATCCGCCACTTAAGGGAGAAACTTGGTTCCGAAGGGCAGAGAATAGAGACGGTGAAGGGTGTGGGATACAGATTCCGGGGTCACGATGAATAAGAGAATATTCCAGACTGTTTTCTTCTCAATTATCCTCACGCTGGTGCTTGTGCTGGCTGTTTCGATAACGGTCTTCTACTCGACGTATGAGAGAAGGATAGAGGACGATCTTTATGCGGAGCTCCGCTTCCTTGCCGCCGCATCGGAAGATGGTACGGAGGATGTGAGGGAGATAGCGATCCCGGGACACAGGGTGACCATCATAGCTCAGGACGGGAGCGTGCTTTTCGAAAGCGAGGCTGATCCGGAGGAGATGGAGAACCATCTTCAGCGCCCCGAGGTGCAGGAAGCCATCATTTACGGGTTCGGAGAGGACACAAGGGAGAGCCATACGCTCCTTGAGAACTATCACTATGCTGCGGCAAGGCTTGGCGACGGAAGCATACTCCGCCTGGCGGTTCCCGCCGGCACGCTCTTCTCTTTCGTGATTGAGATGCTGCTGCCGATGGCCGTGATCCTGATAATCCTCCTGATCTTCTTCGCCTGGTACTCGATGAAGGCCGCAAGGAGCATCACTGACCCGATAAACTCCATAGATCTCGAGCATCCGGAGAACTTTGACGAGTATGAGGAGCTCTCCCCGCTTCTCTACCGCATCTCAAAGCAGCAGTCCACGATAAAGGAGCAGCTGGAGAATGCGGAGAGAAGGAGCCGCGAGTTCTCGATCATAACCGACAATATGGCTGAGGGACTTGCCGTCATAGATAAGGAGATGCGCCTTCTCTCGGTGAACAGGTCGGCGTTCCTTCTCTTTGATTCCGGAGAGGTCCGCCCCGGTGACTCGGTGCTTGCCATCAACCGCTCCGACAGTTTTTCCGCTTCGATAAGCGACGCCCTTGCGGGAAAAAGGGCGGAAGCTGTCATCGACAACAAGACGCGTACGCTGCAGATCATAGCATCCCCTGTCTTCGAGGAGTCATCCGTCACCGGTGCTGTGGTCATCATCATGGACATCACGGAGAAATCTGAGCGCGAGAGGCTCAGGAGGGAATTCACGGCGAATGTCAGCCATGAGCTCAAGACACCTCTGACATCCATCTCGGGATTCGCAGAGCTCCTGAAGAACGGCGGGGTTCCGGAGAACACGGTCCGTGATTTCGGCAAGGAGATATACGATGAGAGCCAGCGCCTGATCGCGCTTGTACACGATATCATAAGGCTTTCAAAGCTGGATGAAGGGGATGATGAGGAAGCTCTGGTCCGTATCTCCGTCTCGGAGATCGCCGCCGACGTCGTATCCCGTCTTAAAAAGCGTGCGGAGAGTGCCGGCGTCACGCTGAGCCTGGAGACGGATGGCCCCGGATACATAAACGGTTCAGAGCTCCTTGTTGATGAGATGATCTCGAATCTTGCTGACAATGCGATAAAGTACAACCGCCGCGGCGGCAGTGCGCTGGTGCGCGTAAGCCGCAGTGACGGGGAGATCGTCCTCACTGTCAGCGATACAGGCATCGGAATCCCAGACGAGGACAAGGACAGGGTCTTCGAACGCTTCTACCGCGTGGATAAATCACGCTCAAGAGCATCCGGCGGCACGGGGCTGGGACTCTCAATAGTGCGGCACAGCGCCATAGCGCTCCATGCTTCGATAGCGCTCAGCTCAAAGCTGGGCGAGGGGACTGAGATAACCGTCCGTTTCCCGTCAATATGACAAGAGCTGCCTCCGGGCGGCTCTTTTTGCCCCTAATAGTGAATAATCACTACGCCATTTCATCGTCTCCGTGTTTGACTTAGCCCTCCGGGCAGGTACAATAATCAGCAGCAATACAGTTTTCTGTATTCTGTAAAAAAACGAGGGGTTCATATGAAATTCAAGGAAACACAGCCCTGGAAGTTCCTCGACGATTTCAGAGGAAAGGAATTCAGCGGGCAATGGCCGAACATAAAGCAGATGTTCCATATCTCATGCCTGAGGTATCCGGATAACCTCTGCTTCCATGTCTTCTCTCCGAAAGAGGAGAAGTTCACCTACCGTGAAGCGGAGAAGAAGATCAGGGAAGTCTCCAACTACCTGCTCTCACAGGGGGTGAAGAAGGGCGACAAGATCGGAGTCTCCGGCAAGAACAGTCCGGAGTGGGCTATCGCATACCTGGGGGTGATCTACGCAGGCGCCATAGTCGTTCCTCTGGATTACTCACTCAAGGATCAGGAGATGGAGCACCTCATCTCCTTCGGAGGAGTCTCACGTCTCTTCATTGACCGGGAGAGGCTGGAGCGCATCGACAGTGACGGCAGTGCCGGACTTATCGCCAAGTATTCACTTGAGCCGTGCGATGACTATCCGTTTGTCCTCGATCTCAACGGCCCTGAGGCCGAGGGTGAGGAGGCAGCGGAGGAGGATACCGCTGCGATTCTCTTCACATCCGGAACCACGGGCACGCCGAAGGGGGTCATGCTCTCACACCGCAACCTCGTCTCCGACTGCTATCTTGCGCAGGGGAATATGAACATCTACTCCACTGATGTCTTCTATGCCATCCTTCCGATACACCATGCATATACGATGCTCGCCGTGTTCTTCGAGTCGTTCTCAGTAGGAGCCGCCACGGTCTTCGGCAAGAAGCTGGTTGTCTCCCAGATCCTCCGCGAACTCAAGGAAGGTCATGTGACGATGTTCCTCGCAGTCCCGATGCTCTTCAACAAGATGATCGCGGCACTTATGGCCGGTGTCAGGAAGAAGGGGCCGGTGGTTTATGGCCTGATAAGAGGAATGATGGGTTTCTCCGGCGTGGTGAAGAAGGTCTTCGGCGTGAATATCGGCAAGAAGATGTTCGGCTTCCTCCTCTCGAAGCTCTCCTTGGAGGAGAACCGCATCTGCATCTGCGGCGGCGGTCCGCTCCCCGCATCCACATTCAAGATGTTCAATGAGCTCGGCATAGATTTTGTCCAGGGCTATGGCCTTACTGAGACATCCCCGATCACGCATCTCAATCCGACTGAGGCCTATATCGAGACATCTGTCGGCAGGAGGATTCCCGGATGCGAGGTGAAGATCGTCGATCCTGACAGCGATGGAAACGGAACCATATATATCAAGGGGTCCATGGTCATGCAGGGCTATTACAACAATCAGGAAGCGACAGATGAGGTCCTGTCCCCTGATGGATGGCTCAACACGGGTGATGTAGGTCATCAGGATGCTGACGGCTACCTTTACCTCACAGGCCGCGCCAAGAGCGTCATTGTCACAGAGGGCGGAAAGAATGTCTTCCCGGAGGAGATAGAGGATCATTTCCAGCTTTATGATGATATCGACCAGGTCTGCGTGATCGGCTATATGATCGACAAGGCGATGAAGAGCGAGGGCATCAGGGTCCTGATCTATCCGTCGAAGAAGTATACAGATTCCGTCAACGGTGACAAAGCGGAGATTGAGAAGCATATGAACGGTATCGTGGCGGAGGTCAACAAGGAGCTCCAGAGCTACAAGAAGATCACGAAGGTGACAGTAGTGGACGAGCCGATGCCGATGACCAGCACGAAGAAGATCAAGCGCTTCGAGGTCAGGGCCAAGTATGAGTGAGACGCCGCCTCTCCGGAGGCGGTCTTGTCATTGAGGCGATATCTCTTTATCTTTCTTCTGTTATGGAACTGAGGAGTTATCAGAGGGCATTCTTGCGCTCGCAGGCCCAGCAGCTTGATCCTGTTGTATATGTCGGAAAGGACGGCTTCACCGATGGAGTCGTCTCTGCGCTCGATGCGGCGCTTGATTCGCATGAGCTTGTCAAGGTGCGTTTCACCGGTTCCAAGGATGAGGTGCGCACGATCTCCTCATCCCTTGAGGAGGCGACAGGCTCCACGCTCGTGGCTGTCATCGGCTTCACTGCAGTCTTTTTCCGTCAGGATCCTGAATCACCGGATCGTATTTACCGTATCTGAATTTACAGGGCTCCTGAAATGGAGCCGTCATTATCTCACTCAACCCTGACAGTGAAAGAGCATGCCTTTCTGGATGGATTCTGGAAATAGAGGTATTCAGGAACTGAGCTTTTCTTTGTTCCGAGATCATAGCTTCCGCCATCCCTGATGCTCGTGATGCCATGTCCTGTCGGCTGGATGTAGGCGATCCGCAGCTGTCCGTCAGGACTCTCTGTGCTCAGCGATATTCTTGAATCAGCCGGTATTCCCGAGGGAAGAACCGGGAAGAGATATACTCCTTCCTCGACTGTGAATGTATTTGTTCCCTTCCTGAGCGTTTCCACTTCATAGCTTCCATTTGCCTTTTCAAGGTGTACGCTGAATGTGTCGCCATCGTAATCGAACATGATGTCCCTGCTGTGGGCGGGGATGTTGATGATGACCTCTTCGTCCGTCACTGCTATGGGGAAGACGCGGCTGAGGCGTTCTCCCGTGTCCGTATAGCGTGCATTTATGTCATTCACGAAGGTTCCAAGACCTCTGTTGCTGTCTGCAAGCCCCTCTACGATCATGTACTGGCCGGAAGAAGATGCCTCTATGATGTATGTCCCCGGTGCTGATATGCTGGTGGAGCCTTCTTTATTTATGAGGCCGGGAGAAAGGAAATAGAGGGTGCTTGTCTGATCCTGATCGGAATAGTCGACCTGCATTTTCTGCCAGAGATAGATTGTCGTGTGGCCGCTGAGGTCGAGGATGGCTTCCTCGTTTCCGCCCTCCAGTTTCTTTCCGTTCTCATCGACGAAGGAGAAGTAATGGCTTATCTTGGCATTTCCTTTGTGGCTAATTATTTCCGTGATCACGACCCGGGAAGCATCCGGAATAGAGTCCGTATCTATGGAATAGAATACCTCGTAGTATTCAGCGCCGTCAGGAGTAGTGAATACAGGCTGTGTCACACCCTGCCCGATTGTCATGCCGTCCGTACCATCTCTGAAGTCTGTCTCAGGAACTGTGATGCGGCCGATCCGGAACTCTCCGCCGTTCCTGAGCCCGATTTCCGCGGCAGTGAATACTATCTCCGTCTCTCCTTCCGGAAGGATGAATGCATATGTACCTCCGCCCAGGCTGGTGATGGCGACCTTCGCTGTTCCTGCTGCGGCTGAGACTGCGGCGGCACCTGCTTCTCTTGCGTAGATCGTGTATAGTCTGCCGCTTTCAAGATCGGAAAGCGATATCTGCTGGTTTCCGCCTGTGACAGTCACCGGATCAGAGACTGTTGTTGTGTCCTGTCCGAATCCGTTGAATGAATCTGTTAGATTGATGCTGACCGGTTCCGCAGGCGGAGTGCTGTCTGCCGGGGATCCTGGACATGCTGCCAGCAGGGCAGCGGTGACCATCACTGTGATGAAAAGATACTTTCTCATGTTTCCTCCCACATTTCTCATTAGATGGCAGAATTTTTTCAGCGTCAATTTCTTTGCGGAAAGATATGGCTGAGCCGTTGTTTCTGTTCATAATTTGCTTTCTTTTCGGGAATTTGTTATAATCATAACAGAAGGTATTCCTCCCGCAGCAGCGGGGTGGTACCAGGAGGGGCAGCGGCCTGGACCGGGGATCCGCCCCGGATGAGCCGTCCTGAAATCAGTATGAACAAGGAAATTCGTTACATCAGAGCAGTCACATTGATCTGCTTCGCTTTCGGTGTGCTCGGCATAGCCGCTGCACTTATCTCTGGATCCTCGTCGATGATGTTCGACGGACTGTATTCGATGGTACAGTCAGTATTCATCCTTCTTTCAGTCTTCGTTGTACGGCTGATAGGGCGAAAGGATGATGAATACTACCAGTTCGGATACGGGGCTTTCGAGCCTTTCTACATAGTCTTGAGGACAATAGTCCTACTTTCCATGAACACCGTCCTCGCCTCTGAGGCAGTCAGATCGCTTCTGAGCGGCGGCCGCAGGGTGGATGCCTCGATAGGACTCATTTTCACCGCAGTCTCCATCATCGGCTGCTCCGCGGTCTATGTCTTCTTGAGAAAGAAGGCAAAGGAGCTCAATTCCCCGCTTCTGAAGGCAGAGTCCAGAAGCTGGCTCAATGACACGCTCATAAGTGTCTCCGTCCTCATATCATTCGGTATCATGGCAATACTCGACAGGAAAGGGCTTTCCGCCGTCGCCATGATGATTGACCCGACGATCACCATACTCTTCGCGCTCTCGCTGCTTCCTGCCCTGATGAAGCAGCTTGTATCGGGTATCAGGGACCTGCTGGATGCGGCCCCGCCGGAGGAGGTGCAGGAGAGGCTTGATGCCATTGTGCAGAAGTATTCATCGCGCTATGGCTTCCGCGATTATGTGATCTATTCATCGCGCCATGGCCGCACAATCTCCGCCACCATACATATCGTCCTCCGTGAGGATCTGCCGGTAAGCACGATAGATGTCATACGCAAGGCAATGCTCAAGGAGATCATCGGGCAGTGGAAGTGGAGCGACACGGATATTGTCTTCACTGTTGATCCCAGCTGGATGGAGTATGCCGTCCCCTGTGCGGATGGGCTGGAGATGCTTGGGTAATGCTGTGCTAGAATAGCAGCATGGCTTGTGAAATTCTTGAAATACTCGAAAGACAGGAGGCCGCGCTGCGTTTCAGCGAGGTCTCTTTCTCATCTTTGAGGGCAATCGGCGAGGACATACTGCGTTCTGCCCGTGAGAAGGGCGGAGTGGTTTATGTGATGATCCGTGTCTCCGGGGACATAGTGTATGCCGCAGCTATGGACGGAGCTTCCCGCAATAACATCATGTGGGCCCGGCGCAAGGCAAATACAGCTGAAATGTCGGCCAGAAGCTCGATGCGCGACGGCATTATAAACAGGGCAAAAGGCCGCTCTCTGGAGGAGCGCGGGCTTTCTCCTGCGGACTACACGGAGGAAGGCGGCTCGTTTCCTCTGCTCCTCTCATCCGGCGTCGCGGTCGGCTCTATAACAGTCTCCGGAATGCGGAGCGAGGAGGATCATCAGCTTATAGCTGATGCCTTGGCGAAATACCTTGGAAAAGAGGTGGAATCGGTGCTGTGATCTTCTTTCTCTGACAGGATTTCCGCCAATGCTGTAAAAACATTTTGCCCATTGTCTGATTTTCTGCTAAATTTAGCCTTGAATCATTTTTCCGGCATTCCGGATAGAGGATAGAAGCATGTACGCACCATTTTTGTTTAGCACTTCTGAGCAGGAACTTCACTATGTCCTCTTGCACAGGAAAGGAATCGATGCATTCCCCATGCACTGGCATGATGAGATTGAGATAACCTATGTCGAGAAAGGAGAGGTCAGGCTCTTCCTCAACAGCGAATGTCTCACACTGGGAACCGGCGATTCCGTTATCATCAACTCTGGCGACTGCCATTATTTCTTTCCCTCAGATGCGGAGACCGTGTCGGTCCTCTTCTCCCCGGACATCCTTTCGGGGACTCCTGACAGCGGGAAGATAATAGAGGATGTGAAGGCACGTCTTTCAAGAAACTCCAGGACAACCGCATTCTGGAGTGCAGAAGAGAAGGCCCGCCTTAAGTCCATTCTTGATGAGCTTGGCGCCGTGGAGAAAGGAACATTCTCCTACGAGCTCCTTGTCCGCTCGGCGCTCTTCCGCTTGGTGGCCCTTATTGCCGGAGAGCATCCCGGCCATGAAGCTGTCTGCAGTGATGATAACGGCAGCATCAAGGTCAGGAAAAGGATCGGAAATGTCTTCCGTTTCATCGAAGAGCATTATATGGATCAGGTCTCGCTGCCTGAAGCAGCTGCGGCCTCAGGTTATGTGCCGACGTATTTTTCACGCGTCTTCAAGGCCAGCACAGGTATGACGTTCTATGATTATCTGACAATTTTCCGGATCAGGAAGGCTGAGGCGGAGCTGATAAATACACGCAGCAGCATCGCGGCTATCGCTGTCTCCGTCGGTTTCAGCAGCGTGAAGACATTCGACCGGGTCTTCAAGGAGCAGATAGGAATCTCTCCGCTGAAATTCCGCAAGCAGCATGTTGCCGGGAGTGGCGGCAAGCACAGGAAGAAGAGCGGCAGCTGAGTTTTCTGGGGGAACCGGTGGATCATCGGTTCCTTTTCTTTTTCAGGCAGCAACGCTATCTTCTGATCAAGGAGTTCATCATGCTTGAACTTGAGAGAATATGCTGGAGCACTCCTGACGGAAAGGCTGTGATAGACAATGTCTCGCTCTCGATACCTGATCGGGGGCTCATTGTGATCACTGGTCCGAACGGAGGGGGCAAGACTACGCTCGCGAAGATCATCGTGGGAATAGAGACTCCCGCAAGCGGCAGGATACTGCTTGACGGTGAGGATATAACGGGACTGGATGTGACGGAGAGGGCGAGGCGCGGTATCAGCTACGCCTTCCAGCAGCCGGTCAGATTCAAGGGGATCACAGTGCGTGATCTTCTCGAAATAGCCGCGGGAAAGAAGCTGGGGGAGAAGGATGTCTGTGCGCTTCTTTCGAAGGTGGGACTATGTGCAAGGGATTATGAGGACAGGGAAGTCAATGCCTCCCTTTCAGGCGGCGAGATAAAGAGGGTTGAGATAGCATCCGTTCTCGCACGTTCGGCGCGTATCACGATATTTGATGAACCGGAAGCCGGAATAGATCTCTGGTCATTTTCAGGTCTCATAGAGGCATTTCAGGAGATAAAGAAAGCTCCTGACAGGGCTGAGATCATCATCTCCCATCAGGAGCGCATACTCAGTGTCGCAGACAGGATTGTCGTTATTGAGAACGGCAGGATAAGTGAGGAGGGAGAGCGGAGTGCCGTGCTTCCCCATCTCATCTCCTCCGCGCACTGCCCAGGGTGTCCGAAACCTGTGGTGAAGGGGGTTAAGGCGTGAACAGCACAACAGAGGAAATACTCAGAATCGTCTCCGACTGGAAGGGCTCATTCTGCGGGGCCTATTCCATCAGGGAGGACGGCAGGAGCATTGAGCGCATGAGTACCGAGCATGTCCATATCACGCCTAAGACGGATAAGCCCGGACTCGATATAGTCGTTGATGACGGTACGAAGGGAGAGAGCCTGGCAATTCCAGCCTGTGTTACTCACGGAGATGTGGATGATCTTGTCTA
>CASEZU010000048.1 GCA_949292445.1 uncultured Spirochaetales bacterium
GGACCGAATCCGATTGCAGGAATCTTGTGCCTTCCTGTAGTGGCCACAAGGTTCGTGGAGAATGTCCACTTGTCAACAACAGGCTTCCTGCCGAAGAGTTCCTCATAGTCCTTTATGCCTGCCTGCACAAGCGGATGGGACTCATCGAGCTTCCATGTCGGGAAGTAGAGCTCCTGGGAATACTTCGTGCCTGTCCATGCAGTCTTGTCATAATCAGGCATCTCGACGATGATCTCACTCTCCGGATCACCGGTAGCCTTTGATACATACTCCTTGACCTGCCTGATGGCGAGCTCCGCATCCTCTCCCCATGTGAGACGGCGGTCGCAGTAGAGCATCGCGTAATCAGGAACAGCACACTGCGAAGGTCCCCTGACATCCATCTGCGATACCGTGATCGTTCCCTTGCCGAGGAAGTTGTCGTCATCAGGCTGCAGATCCTTGTTCAGCTGCTCGATCGCAAGGGCCGCCCGGGCAGCCTTGTATGCTGCTGAGACTCCGCGCTCCGGTGCGGATCCATGGCAGGAAATGCCGCGGAGGATGACCCTTATCTCCATTCTGCCCCTGTGTCCGCGGTACAGGCGGCAGCTTGTAGGCTCGGTGGAGACGATGAGATCGGGTTTGATGCCCTCTTCCTCGATCATATACTTCCAGCACATGCCGTCGCAGTCCTCCTCCATTACGGTGAAGGTGAAGTAGATGGTGTATTCTCCGCCGTATCCGAGCTCCTTGAGAATGCGTCCTGCCGTGATCATCGATGCGGCACCGCCCTTCTGGTCGGATGCGCCGCGGCCTTTCACAAGACCATCCTCGATAGCACCTGAGAACGGATCGAAATCCCAGTTCTTGAGGTTCCCGACCTCAACTGTATCGATGTGGGCATCGAAAGCAAGTTTCTTAGGTCCATTGCCGACTCTGCCGACCACGGAACCGAGCCCCTCGATCCTGACCTCATCGAAGCCTGCCTCCTCGCAGAGCCTGACGATAAGGCGGCATACATCCTCCTCCTTGGAGCTGTAGCTCTTTGTCTGAACCAGCTTAGAGAGATTCGTGGCTGTGTAATCCCGATACTTCTCGCCGAGCTCGGCGATCCTGTCCTTTATCATCCTTGCACTCCTTATGCCTTTATTCTGTCCGCCTTCGCCCATACACGCTCCGCAGCGCGGCGCGCTTCAGCGAATATCCTTTCCTCATCGAGCATCGTGAAATGATGGTTCTCATAGAGAAGCCTTCCGTTCACGATCGTTGATTCCACGTCTCCTGAACACATGCCCCAGACAAAATGCGTCGCGGCATTCTCAGCCTTCACCGGAGTCGGCGGATTATAGCTGAGTATGACGAGGTCAGCCTTGTATCCCGGTTCAATGCGGCCGAAGCGCGCCCGGTGCCTGAACGCTGACTCGAGGAGCCTGTTTCCGCGGGAAAGAGCCGCAAGGAAATCAGCGGGCCACCATGGCCCTCCGGCATCCCTGTTCTTGAAGAACGCGATCTTCAGTTCCTCGAACATGTTTCCGCCGCAGCCGTCCGTGCCTATCACGAGCTTCCTTACCTCAGGAAGATAGGGAAAATAACCTACATGGTTGTTCATATTGGAACGGGCGTTGTGCGCGAGGAAGCAGCCGCGCTCATTCATCAGCCTGACCTCATCCTCCGAAAGTGCGACACCATGTACAAGAAGCGTGTTCTCTCCCAGAAGTCCGAATCTGTCCAGCCTCCGCATTATATCGTCGCCATGGAAATGATGGGACCAGACGGAGTCGTATTTGTCCTCCGCGACATGGAGGTGCATTCCGCGGCCGGTCTCCTTCACCGCATCGGAGATCATCGCAAGCGCCTCATCGGGAAGCGTGAACGGAGCATGTCCGCCGATCATGGCCTCAGTGAGCACATCCTCGCCACGCTCAATCCGGCTGTCTGTCTCAGAGGCGAACCTCCTGTTCTCCTCAACGCCTTCCTCGACTTCCTTCATGCCGCCGTTGCGGTCCGTCACCTCATAGCAAGTGACGCCATGTACGCCCACATCCTCCATGCCCTTGGCTATCGCAGAGAGCGATCCCCTGATGAACGAAGGGGATGCATGGTGATCAACGATGCCTGTGGTACCCTGACGCACAGCCTCCATTGAGCAGATCAGCGATGAGTAGTAGATGGATTCCTCATCAAGCGCTCTGTCGAGCCTCCACCACCACTCCTTCAGGACCTGGATGAAATCGGTCTGCGGACCGGCGGAGATGAGCATTCCCCGTGAAAGTCCGGAGTAATAGTGGTGATGGGCGCAGACATTGCCCGGAATGAGGATTTTTCCCGTGCCGTCTATCACCTTGCCGGCCTGGACGCCCTCAGATGCATTGACACCGGCTTTCTCAATCACGGAACCGGTGATCACCACATCGGCATTCTCCGTGACAGAGAAAGGAGGCTCCGTCTCCATGATAGTGATATTCTTTATCAGGATATCCGCCATATCACTCCTCCACAGCACCAAGGAGATAGGAATAAGAGAGGAACACCTCCTCTATGATCGCCTTTATCTCCTCGGGCACATCAGCTTCCAGCTTTCCATCCCTGTCGATCTCACCTCTGATGATCCTGCCATCAAGGCGGACAGTCACCTCATCATTCTCAGCAATGAAACCGTTGTTCGTGCTGTTCTCGAAATCCTCCATAAGGGAGAAGAGCGTGAACTTGTCCTTATACGGGCGTCCGGAATGCGGACAGAATGAGGCACAGTTGCCGCACTCATTGCAGTATGCATCGATATGAAGGACCTGGAACGGATCCTCGAAAAGACCTGTCTCCCTGAGATCGATACCGACATTCGCCCTGTTCGGGCAGACATCCACACATTTGAGACAGAGGTATGAGCACTCCATGCACCTTCTCGCCTCAGTCCTCGCGAAAAGTTCATCAGATGGTTCAACGGATGGTTTCAGGCGGCTCTTCTTTCCCGCAATGTCCTGGAAGAACCTGTCCTCAGCTGCCCGGAGCTCCTCATCATCCTCCTCCGGTTCATCCTCTTCTTCATCATGATGATGCCCGCATCCGCATTCATCGCCATCGTGATGATGGTGGCCGCAGCTGCATTCCTCACCGTCGTGATGATCATGGCCGCAGCAGCACTCATCCTCTTCCTCGTCCTCATCTTCCTCTGCTATGGCATCGTAGACCATGTCTATTGCCTTATCCACGGCATCGCGGGCAGAGGCAATGCATCTTACAACCGTCGAAGGCCCGGTCGAGGCATCACCTATGACGAAGACGCCTTCATCCTCGCCTTCTCCGGAGAGAATGGCTTTCAGCACATCAGGATCAGCCTTCTCCCCGATTGCAGAAATAACATAATCAATGGAGATATCCTTTGTGCGGCCGGTATCCACAGGGCGTCTTCTGCCTGAGGCATCCGGCTCACCGAGCTCCATCTCCCTGACACGGAGGATTCCATCAGTGAAATCAGAAGGTGCGAAAAGGAACATGAATTCCACGCCATCCGAAAGCGCCTCCATGTACTCTTCCCTGTCTGCGGGCATTTCACTCTCAGTGCGCCTGTATATCACCAGGACGCTCTCCACTCCGGGGATTCTCTTGGCCATACGGGCAGCATCCATTGCGGTGTTTCCGCCGCCGATGACAGCGACCCTCCTGCCAAGATCAGGTGACTCACCGTTCTTTGCCCTCATCAGGAACGAGACAGCACTCTCACGCCTGCCGTTGCCGGATATTCCCGGATCATTGGCTTTCTCCGCACCGATGGAAACGAAGATATACTCGAAGCCCTCCTTGCGGAGCTCGCTCACTGTCTTTGTGGTATTGAAATAAAACTTCGCCCCGGAC
>CASEZU010000049.1 GCA_949292445.1 uncultured Spirochaetales bacterium
CCGCTATGCCCTTGAGGAAGAGGAGCGCCCCGGCGTCTACTACCCCATCAGCGAGGAGGACGGCTATACGACAATCCTCTCCTCCAAGGATCTCTGCATGATCGACCATGTCAGGGAACTCGAGGATGCGGGTCTCTCTTCGCTGAAGATAGAGGGAAGGATGAAGTCCGTGTACTACGTCGCAGTTGTGACAAGAGCCTACAGGAAGGCCATCGATGATGACCCGGAGAAGGAAAGATACAAAAGGGACCTCTTCGATGTCTCGCACAGGGAATACACCACAGGTTTCTTCTTCTCACAGGGCCCCATAGATACAGCTGCCGATGTCTCGCATCCGACAAGCTACGGTTACGAAAGGAACTACCTCTTCCTCGGCGTTGTCGGCAAGGAGATAGAACCCGGCATTTTTGAAGTCGATATCCGCAATCAGATAAGGCCTGACGGGCTTGAATTCATCGGCCCCGACACTCCCCTCCTCACGGCCGAGGATATAACGCTCCTCGATGAGGAGATGAATGAGACCGGGAAACTCGACCACGGGCACACCGGGTACATAAAGACCTCGGCGCCGCTCAGGGAAGGCTATATCATCAGGCATCTCTCGGCTTTGCCGATAGTCAAGTGAAAAGGATTGTGGAAGACAAAGACGGCAGTCTTCCTGTACTATGAAGACGATGAGAAGGATAATCGCGACGCTAATCACCGCCGCAGTGCTTGTTTCTGCGGCATATTCATATACGGACTCATTCTCCGGGATGCAGTCCGACCCGCTGTTCATAGAGCTTCTTGATGTGATAAAGAACGGAGGCAGCGCGGAAGATGCGGAGAAGGCATATATGGATTATGTGCTTGCGGAAGATGATCCCGTGGCGCTTTCGCGCGTTGAATACCATATGGTCCGCTATTATATGGACAAAGGCATGAAGGAAGAGGCCGAGGAGCATCTTGCCATGGAAAAGGAGCGCCTCAATGCGATTCCAGACAGTGCTGAGGAGGTTGAGAAGCTCGCGGCACAGGTCGATGCCACATCATCCGAGTATTATGTTACCGGCAAGCTCGGAGCAGGCATGGAGAATAACAAGCTCGTGAAGAAAATGTACAAGAAGTTTCCGGATGAGTTCTATGCTGCAATCCAGGAGGGCTTCAGGCTGATCTATGCCCCTCCGATAGCCGGCGGATCGCCGAAGAAGGCACTCAGAATCTTCAGCGATGTGGAAAACAATCAGGATGGCATATCCTATCTGGATCACTACTCAATGCTCATCGGCAAGGCAATGGCCCTTTCCGGCACAGGAAGCTATGATGAGAGCGACAGCTATCTGGATGAGGCGGAGAGAATATTCATATTCGACAAGGCCATAGCGGAGACAAGGGAAGACAACGCAAAGGGACGAAGGTAAGGAATGGCATTATACCTCCAGATTTTCTCAGTCATCATGCTCATTGTCGGCATCTACGCGATGGCCGCCACGCTTCTGAATCTCCGTCACTTCAAAAAGCTCGGCAATGTGAAGGATGAGACAGAAGGCCCGCTGATTTCCATCGTGATTCCCGCCCGCAATGAGGAGGCATCGATCGGCAGGCTGCTGGATTCGCTTATAAGGCAGAGCTACAGGAACATCGAGATACTGGTGATCAACGACCAGAGCTCAGACCGCACCGGCGAGATAATAGCCGAATACGAACACAAAGACAGCCGCATTCACGCATACAGCACTGAGAAAGGGAAGAAGCTGAACGCAAACGGCAAGATAAATGCGCTGCTGCAGCTCATTCCGCACGTCAGAGGTGAATACATCATCGCAACCGATGCCGATACGGAGCATGGAAGGGACTGTGTCGCCCATGCCTATTCGATAATGAAGACACATGGCCTGGACATCATCTCCGGCTTTCCGACAGAGAAGTGTCCCAGCTTCTGGGGCCTTGTAAGCAC
>CASEZU010000050.1 GCA_949292445.1 uncultured Spirochaetales bacterium
TATAAGCTCCTCTGATGCTGACATGGTGAGATTATAGCGTTGCCAAAGATGTTTGGTGAAGCTATTCTCAGGCTATGTCCGAAAGCGCCAGAGATATTGCCAGGCAGATGCCGGAGAATCCGGGATGCTACCTGATGAAGAACAGTGAGGGAACAGTCATCTATGTGGGAAAGGCCAAGAATCTCAAACGGCGCGTCAGCTCATATTTCCTCCCCAACCGCAATGCAAAGACCGCGGCCCTGGTTGAGAAGATCGCAGGCATTGACTATGTCATAACAGGCAATGAATACGAGGCTCTCATACTCGAGAACAACCTCATAAAGAAATACAATCCCCATTACAACATCCTCCTGAAGGATGGAAAGAGCTACCCCGTGATACGGATCACAAAGGAGGAGTTCCCACGGATCTTCAAGACGCGCAGGGTGGTGAAGGATGGTTCCCGGTACTATGGTCCGTATCCTGACGGCATGAGGCTCGACACCTATCTCAAGATGGTGGAGGACAATTATCCGCTCAGGCATTGCTCCGGTCCGCTGAAGATGCGGAAGACCCCATGCCTTTACTACCACATACATAAGTGCTCCGGTCCTTGTATCGGGGCTGTCACTGAAAAGGAGTACAACCGCTATATAAAGCAGGTGGAGGATTTCCTTGAGGGTGATGACTCCTCGATGATAAAGCAGGTGGAGAAGGAGATGATGCAGGCGGCGAAGGAGCTCGATTTCGAGACTGCCGCCAGGAAGCGCGACCAGATACAGGCCCTGACAGTCATGCAGAAGAACCAGATGGTCCAGGACTTCACCGGTGACAGCCGTGACTATGCCGCCATCGAGATGAGGAGCTATCTCTGCACCATCTCGATCATGCAGTTCCGCTCGGGCCGTTTAATAGGCAAGGCGCTCTACAGGGCGGAATGCCTCGGGGATGAGACGGAGACGCTCTTCTCGTTCCTCGTCCAGTATTACAGTGATGGCGACACGCTTCCGCAGGAGATATTCGTCTCCTGCGATATAGACACTGAGCTGCTTTCCAGATATTTCAACGATGAGCTGAAGGCTCCTGTATATATAAGCGTTCCGAAAGAGGGAAAGCATTACAGGATACTCCGGATGGCGGCTGAGAATGCTTCCAGGGATGTGGAGAAGAGGCTGCGTGATGTTGATAACACCCCTGCGCTCGAAGTCCTGCAGAAGGAGCTTGGGCTTCCTGTTCTTCCCCGGCATATAGAGGGGTTTGATATCGCGCAGCTTTCAGGCAAGTACACTGTGGCCTCGCTGATCGTCTTCCGCGACGGCAATCCTTCGAATAAGGAATACAGGCATTTCTCAATGAAGTCGCTGGAAGGCCGCATCGATGATTTCCAGTCGATGAGGGAGGCTGTCGGGAGAAGATACCAGCGCCTGCTGAACGAAGGCGCGGAGATGCCCGACCTCCTGATGGTCGACGGCGGCAAGGGGCAGGTCAGTGCCGCTCTTGATTCTCTCTCGGCCTTCGGCCTCGATTTCCCTGTAGTGGGACTTGCGAAGGAACATGAGGAGATAGTTTTCCCTGGAGACAGGGAATCACTTCTCCTGGATCATGCAAATCCCGGACTGAGGGTTCTCATCGCAATCCGCGATGAGTGCCACCGTTTCGCGACATCGTTCAACCAGAGGATGAGAAGCCGGGAGGCATCGTTCTCGCTTCTGGAGTCCATCGATGGCATCGGACCGGAGCGCTCAAAGAGGATCATGCAGAAATACGGCTCGGTGGAAGCCATTCTCAGCCTCTCGGCTGAGGAGCTTGCCAAGGGTGCCTCAATCCCGCGTCCTGTTGCTGAGCGTGTGCTTCACAAGCTCAATTTCTAGAGGCTCCATTCAAGAGGTGAGGAGTCCAGGTCAATCCTAGTCTCATCTCCTTTCCTGAGAATTATGTCAGACAGAAGCACGGAGAAGATTATGCCGGTCCAGTCCGCAGCGCTGTTCTTGATCCTCTCATCCATCCTGCCGAGATATTTTATGATCCTCTCCGTATCAGGAAGAGGGTAGGCAGACGCAGCCTTCCTGAATACTGCCTGGTCCCGTGATTTTATTCCTTTTGTGGGAAAGAATGACGGATAGGGTGAAAGCGCATCGGCATTTTCAAAAGCCTCTTTCTCCATCATTCCCCGCTTCCTGAGAATCTCAAAACTCTCGAGCATCCTGAATCTGCTGACGAGCACTGAGAAGGCCTTCACCGCTGCCTGTGAATCTGCGGCGATGATCGCGGAAAGTATCGCTTCAGCATGCTCCAGATCGCAATCCGCTATTGCCTGGAAGAGCGTGTTCCCATCTTCTCCTCTGGTCTGAAGAGCGTATTTCTCAACATCCTCTGCCCTGATCTCCTTTTTGTCTTTGTCCGTGGCATGGAAGAAAAGGGAGAGAGAAGAGACCAGATTCTTCATCTCGGCGGTATTGTTGTCGACGGAGAAGAGGATCTCGTCGATCGCATCTTCTCCGGCTGTGTATCCTTCCTTCCTGAACGCAGCCCTGATCCAGTCACGCTTCTGGTTCTCGAACATCTCCCAGAAGATCTGGATGTTTACGCGCTTGTCGTTCGCTATCTTCGGGCTGATCCGAGATTTTGACTTTTCCGAGGAGAGGATAACGAACTCCGCATCCTCCTGTCCGGAGGCGAGGAAATCTGTCAGCGCCTTGTCGAATGTGTCCTTCGCCGTTCTGTTCTCATATTGCTTGATGATCACGAACCTGAAAGAGGAGAAGAGCGTTGACTGCGAAAGTATGGAGTCGAGATCCTCGCCCTTGTCATCGCCGACAAAGATCTGATGTATCTCAGCATCAGGATGTGCTTTCAGCACCTTTTTCTTCTCTTCTTCGAGCCAGTCCGCTTTCAGCCCTTCCTCGGGGCCCAGAAGTATGTGGTTCATCGGCGGTAGTCCCTCCTGATGCAGGCAAGTATGCCGGCCGTGATGAGATTGCTCCTCATGACCTTTATGATTCCCATTGTGTCGTTCTCAGGCCACAGTTCCGCATATTCCGTTCCGATCGGCTGGAATCTCCTGAGTTCCATCGGTTCCTCCTCATCGGCATAGGAGGAGAGCACCACATCGTCCCTTACGGGGCCGGAGGTGCAGCGCGTCATGATGGCGATATCCCCCGGAAGGATTCCCGCATTCCTCATCGATTCCGATGTGATTCTGAAAGCGAATGCCCCTTTCCCGTCCATTGACCGCGGTATGAAGATCCTTCCGGCAGCAGCTTCCTTCTCTATGTCTTCCAGCGATGGCTCTGAGCTGTAGAAAGGCACAGGAATGTTCTCCCTCTCCATGCGTTCGGAAAGGGGAAATGAGAGGGATCTGAGTTCATTCTCTCCTTTTTCCAGACAGCCCTTTCTCACAAGAGCGAGCACTGCATCGCGTGCGGCACTGTGGGAGAAGCCGAATCTCTCCCCGATCTCCCTCAGCGTGGGCGAGCGGCCATTCTCCGTCATGTAGGAGGAGATGAAGCCGAGAATTTCCTTCTGCCTTCCCGTGAGGTCCTTCACTGTTCGAATCTCCTTTCGAAAAGCGATTCGAGCGCGGCCATTGCCTCCTTCTCATCAGGACCGGAACATGTGCAAAGGAGCTTTGTCTTATATGTGGCACCTAGTGTGATCACGCCCATGATGGATTTCGCATTGATCTTCATGTCCTCTTTGCCGAGGGTGATATCTGACTTGAATGATGATGCTGTCTTTGCTATCTCCGCAGCGGGGCGGGCATGTATGCCGGCTCTTCCCTTCACCTCGAGTTCCTTACTTATCAATTCCGCTCTCTCCTTCGATGTCATCGCTGCTGAAATACATTCTTCTGGCAGCCTCGCTTTC
>CASEZU010000051.1 GCA_949292445.1 uncultured Spirochaetales bacterium
GACTGCATATAGGGGTTTCCCAGCGTCTGCTCGACTCTCTGCGGCAGCAGGAAGCCAAGGGCCATATGGCGGCCGAGAGAGAAGTTGCGGGCCATGGGATCCGGGATGTAGTCCATCTCCCTGGCTGTCTGCAGGATCTTCTCAACCGCCTCCTTTGATATCCTCGAGGGCGAGTTGAACGCGAATGATACCGCTGTCTTAGAGTATCCCGTGCGTTCCGCAATATCCTGTATCGTCGTTCTCTTCGCCTTCATCCGTCACCCCTTCACAGCTCCTGCCAGCACTCCCTTGATGATATGCTTCTGGCAGGCGAGATAGAAGACTATCACAGGAATCATGGCAAGTACGAGCATGGCCATCATTGCTCCCATGTCTACGGAGCCGTATCCTCCTCTGAGGTACTGGATGGCGACAGGTATCGTCCTGTATTCCGTGCCGATGACGAGGTAGGGCATGAGGTAGTCGTTCCATACCCACATCGTCTCGAGGATGGCGATTGTTATAGCTGTGCTCTTGAGCATCGGCAGCACGACGGAGAAGAAAGTCTTCACAGGCGTTGCCCCGTCGATCATTGCCGCCTCCTCAAGCGCGAGCGGTATGCTCTTTATGAAGCCGCTGAACATGAATGTGCTCATTCCGCAGCCGAAACCGACATACAGCACGATGATTCCTACCGGATTGTCGAGGTGGATCATGTTCGCGAACTTGCTCATCGTGAACATCACCATCTGGAATGGAACGATCATCGAGAACACAAGCAGGTAGTAGATCACGCTTGTGACCTTGCCCTTGACTCTCGTGATGTACCAGGCGAGCATGCTCGTGAGAAGCAGGATGCACACCACCGAGGCGACCGTGATCCACAGTGAGTATCCGAATGCGCGGAAGAACTCTATCTTCTCTATGCCGTTTATGTAGTTGCTCAGCCCCACATAGCTCTGCTCATTGGGGAGCTTGAAGGCTCCTGTCGAGGAGATGAAGAGGTTGCCTTTGACCGAGTTCATGACTACGACGATGATCGGGAAGATGATGAAAGCCGCAGCAATGAGCATGATGGCGAATATGATCCATCTGGTGTATTTCCTTCCTACCTGTGCCATATCAGTTCTCGACCTCCTTTTTCCTTGTCGCAACAAGCTGCAGAAGCGCTATGGCTGCCACGAGTACCGTGAAGATGACAGCCTTTGCCTGGCCGACTCCTTCGAATCCGACTCTTGAGTAGAAGGTGTTGAATATATTGAGCGCAAGCATTTCAGTCTGATGGTTAGGAGCTCCGTTCGTGAGCGCGAGGTTCTGATCGTAGAGCTTGAAGCCATTCGTGAGCGTCAGGAAGAGACATATCGTGATACTCGGCATGACGGACGGGATTATTATCCTGAAGAGTGTGACGCGGCTGTTTGCGCCGTCGATTGATGCTGCCTCGAGCATATCGCTGGAGACATTTTGGATCGCGGCGATGTAGATGACCATCATATAGCCGATGTTCTGCCAGTTCATGAGGATCACAAGTCCCCAGAAGCCGTAGGCTGCATTTGACAGCAGGGTCTTCTCGAACGCGGCAAGCACTCCGTTCAGCACCACCTGCCAGATCCATCCGAGGACGATTCCTCCGATGAGGTTTGGCATGAAGAAGATCGTCCTGAACGCATTTGTTCCGGGAACGTTCTTTGTGAGCGCGAGCGCAAGCGCGAAAGCGAGTATGTTTATCGATATCACAGTCACGACCGTGAAGCCGAGAGTGAACCAGAATGCTCCGGTGAAGTAGTTATCGACGGTGAATGCCTTCACATAGTTGCTGAATCCGACAAAAGTCGCATCAGTTATTGTGGAGAACTCGCAGAAGGAGAGCACGAAGCCCCATACCATAGGAATAAGAAAGGCCAGGGCGAAACATATCAGCGCGGGGAGCGCGAAAAGCGGGAAGTATTTCCTCAGTGTTTTTTCCATAATAGACCTCTGATAAAGCCATTAAGATGAAGAAAGCCGCCAGTTCTGACTGAAATGACGGCTTTCTCTCTTCGGAGGCTATCACCTGCCGGTGAGCTCAGCCTCGCGTGCCCATGCGTCCTTTGCGCTCTCTGTCACCTGATCCCAGCTGTAGTTGCCGTTGATGTACTCGAGCATTGCCTGGGCGAAATCAGCCTTCCACTGCTCCGACGGGATTCCATTGAATACCCATGGAATGGAGGAGACGCCTTCCTTGTTCATCCAGATGTTGACCTGCTTTGCAAGAGGATCATCGGGAACCTCATCAGCTGTGAATGATGAGAACGGTGTTATGAACATGAGGTCATTGGTCACGATTGCCTTTCCTTCCGGACTGCTGTAGAGCCAGGTGAGGAATGTATCAGCACCTTCGAGTGCCTCGGGGTATGCGTTCTTGTTGAATGCGAGGTAGTTCTCTGTTCCTACGTTGATACCCTTTGTGCTCTCTCCGTCGAGACCCATGTAGATCGGGAGGAACTTGATGTCCTCATCCGCGACAACGTTGCCCTGTGTTCCCAGGATCTGGGCTGCGGCCCAGTTGCCGTTCTGCACCATAGCCACCTGTCCGAGTGCGAACTCAGCCATGCTGTCCGCATCAGCCTTGGATCCGACCATTCCTCTCGGCGTGATTGAGTTGTCGAGATAGAGGTCGAAGATGTTC
>CASEZU010000052.1 GCA_949292445.1 uncultured Spirochaetales bacterium
TGTATGCCAGGCAACGGAAGGCACGAACGCGGTCTCGCTCCAGATCACGATATCCGGATCAGTCTCTGCAAGGGCCTCAAGCGTATACCTTCTGAGGTTGTTGAAATTATGCAGGTAAGTCATGTAGCCGCCCTTCCACGAATCGTGGTTATGCTGCACCGCGACAACATCCCATACCCTGTCAGGCTCCTTCACTCTCCATTCATGCGTCTTCACCCCGCCATAGATAAGGTCTGCTGCGAGAAGCACGGCATATAATGCAACGAAGACTGCATTCTTCCTGATATAGCTTCTGAAGCGGGGGGCAGTGCCGCGGACCATGTCACAGAGATAACGGCCCAGAAACGGCTGCGGAAGAACAGCGAGGAAAACAATGCCCCAGATACCTGTTATGTCGGCAATCTGCACAAACGGAGTATACCTGTAGAATGCATATGCTATATTGCCGTAGGAAAAACCTGCGAACCAGCTCTCGGAAAGATAGGCATAAGCGACCCAGATGATAGCCTGTACAATGAATCCGAAGCGCTTGAAGAAGCTGTCAGCGGCCTTCAAGGCCACGAAACAGAGCATCATCTCCAATCCCTTGATGACAGGAATGAGCACAATGGCCAAGGCATGGAAGCTCTTCAGCCAGTATGTAAAGAAAAGGAAGAATGTGAAATCGAATACGAATCCGAACCACCAGACATGCTTCCAGGATGTGTGCCGGATCACGGCAAATACGGGGATCAGGGCAAAAAACGCCACAAAGCCGAGCCCGTCCGGAACCATGAAACCGGGAAAGGCTATCGAATAAATAAATGCAGATGCCAGTAAAACAAGAACCTCAGAACCCAAAGTCCTGAGGCTTCTCACGGCAGTTCTATCAACCGCTTTCAAACTTTATTCCTCATCCGGTCCGGAAGTAATATCCCAGACAAAATCCTTCAGCTCCTTGCCGGGGCGGAATATGGCGACTCCATGCCTGTCGACAGCCACGACATCTCCGGTCTTTGGGTTGCGCGCCTTCTCGCGGCCCTTTCTGATACGGACCTCGAACGTGCCGAAACCGCGGAGCTCAATGACGCGGTTATCCTTAAGCCCGTCCTTGATCTCCTCAAAGAGCTCGTCGATAACCGAGTGGATGTCAGTTCTGTTGATACCAAGTTTCGCATGAAGGCTCTCTATGATAGCAGCCTTTGTAAGTTTCTGTTCCATAGCGCACTCCCTTCAAGCGGTTAAGCCATCTTGTGGTATGCGTGTGCGAGCCTGCTCTTCTTCCTTGCTGCAGTATTCCTGTGGATAATGCCCTTGCCGGCAACTGTATCGAGGAGCTTGCTGCTCTCGGCCATTGCCTTTGCGGCGGCATCCTTATCACCAGCAGCTACTGCTGCATCGAACTTCTTGATAGCTGTGCGCATCGTGCTCTTCGCCATGCGGTTGCGGAGACGGCGCTTAGCTTCCTGACGTTCTCTCTTCTCAGCTGACTTGTTAGCCATTTATTCCTCCAAACAATTCAATCATTCTATTCAAAAAGGAGCTGTCATTATTCTGACAGCGCTTACAGAAGTTATCATAAAGATAATCTGACGTCAACACGTTATCCAGCAATGCTTTACCGGCTTATGAGGAGAAAATCTCCTCCTGATACTCCTCGCTCACCTCCCAGTATCCCGTATCGCTGTTGAACGAGACCTCGCCGAAAGGAATCTGGAGCGTGCGCCCCTCGCTTCCTGAGACCGTTATCTTTCTGGAAAGTATGTTGACCTCGCTGACTCTCCAGAGCTCCCTGTCCAGCCTGAGCCTTGTGCCCTCAGGCGGACAGCCGGCCTTCTCCTCCATGTAGTAGTCATACTCATAGGCAAGGCAGCAGAGAAGACGTCCGCACGGACCAGATATCTTCATCGAGTTGAGGGAAAGGTTCTGCTCCTTCGCCATCTTGATCGTGACAGGATCCATCTCCTTCGTCATAAGGTGGCAGCAGTAGTCGCGCCCGCAGACGGAGAGTCCTCCGATGAGCCTTGACTCATCCCTCACTCCTATCTGCCTGAGTTCGATACGCATGCGGAAGACGGAGACAAGATCCTTCACGAGATCGCGGAAATCAACGCGCTCATCTGCGGTGAAGAAGAATATGACCTTCGGCTCCCCGAGAAGGAAGTGAGTGGTGACAAGCTTCATTCCAAGCCCGTGCTTCTTTATCTTCTCCCGGCAGATCAGGAGGGCTTCCTCCTCCTTAGCCTCATTCTCCGCATACCGTGCCATCTCCGACGGGGTGGCCAGATGATCGATCCAGGTCACGCTTCCGTCAACCTTTATCCTCTCCGGCTCACGGGTTATCTGACAGCAGAAGCATGAGTCGCACTGATGCGCGCTCTCATCCGCCTGATAGCGTACATCATCCTCCTCCTTCTCATCTCCGAAGTGGAGGCAGGCACCATGAACCTCGGCATGGCCGGGAACATAGCTCCGGCCGGGAACGGGAGCCGGACCCACGACGGTGCCGAGATCAAGCCCGAACCTCGTCTCGTAGACAACCGGAGTTCCAGCATAGAGGACGCTGTCCCATGCGCAGAGGCATATATCATTATAGGACGGATTCTTTATCACATATACATAGGCCCAGTCATCATCGTGCGCCGTTTTCTGCTTCATAAATGAAAAGCTAGCACACAGCAGGGAATTTGACCAGACTCCAGCTCCGTATCGGGATATCGTTTTCCCTGGGAGTGTGCTAACATCGCACTGTGGACATAAAGAGCATCGGGGGACCTTTCATACTCGCTCCCCTCGCAGGATATACGGACAAGGCTTTCAGGGAGGTCTCCCGGTCAATGGGGGCGGATGCAGCTGTATCAGAGATGGTCAGCGCGGAAGGACTGGCAAGAGACGGGGAGAAGACCAAAGCCCTGCTTGAACGCTATCCGGGAGAGGACCGCCTGATAATCCAGATCTTCGGCCCGTCGGACGATCCGGTGCGGAGGGCAATGGACAACCTCCTGGAATACAGGCCGAGCGCGATAGACATCAACTGCGGCTGTCCCGTGCCCAAGGTAGTGAAGACAGGTGCCGGTTCAGCGCTCATGCGCAATCCTCCGATGATCGGCAGGATCATACGCGCCATAAAGGAGCGCACAGATATACCCGTATCAGTGAAATTCCGTCTGGGATGGGACTCTGACTCGATCAACTACATCGCCTTTGCGGAGACGGCAGCTGAGGCCGGAGCGGAGATGCTGACACTGCACGCACGGACAAGGGCCCAGGGATACAGCGGGACAGCCGACAGAGAGGCATTCAGGAAACTCTCTGATCATTTCCGCGGAAGCGGTATCCTCATTTTCGGCTCAGGCGATGTCTTCACTCCCGAGGACGCCCTCCGGATGATCAGCGAATATGGTCTTGACGGCGTGATGTTCGCCCGCGGCGCGATCGGGAACCCCTTCATATTCCGGGAGACAAAGGAACTACTGGATAAAGGCAGCTACTCGGTGCCGGATGTCAGGGAGAGGATAGAAACGGCAGAACATCACCTCAGCCTGATGGTGAGATACTATGGCGAGGATATCGCATGCCGTGAGATGCGTAAGCATCTCGTGTCCTATATCAAGGGCATTCCCGGCAGCAGCAGGGTCAAGAACGAGATAGCCGCAGCAGCGGATGAGGAGAGCGTGAGAGAGGCTCTGAGCCATCTCCTGTAACAGTACACCGGCGCATTGTATACAATCTGATTTTCTTTGATTTTCACTTTCCGGTATGGTAGCGTTTTATTAAAAGGAGTCGATAAATGCGCGTTCTACTGCTAGGGTCTGGAGCAAAGGATCATGCTGTCGCATGGTGGTTCAGCAAGAGCTGCTATCTCTCCGGGCTGTTCGCCGCGCCTGGCAATCTTGCCACCGGGCGCTTCTGTACGAATCTTCCGGATGTGGATCCAGCCGATCCCGTCTCCGTATATGAGGCTTGCAGGGAACACAGGATCGATTTCGTCTTCATCGGAACGGAGAAACCCCTTTTCACAGGAGTGGTGAAATACCTCAACGACAGAGGCATCCGCACCTTCGGAGCCTCTGAGAACGCCGTCAAGCTCGAGGGAGACAGATCCTTCTCAAGGGCATTCACGAGACGTCACAACATACCGATTCCCCACAGCTCGCTTTTCGGGGACATCGAAGGGCTTGAAAAGTATCTGGAGAGGCACAGGGGTGAGCATTTCACGATCAAGAGCAACACAGTCACCCCGTCGAGGATCATGCTCTCGTCGGATGACACATCGGCCCTGCTGGATTATGCGGGATTCCTCTTCAGGAGAGGCCCCGTGCTGCTTGAGGAGTTCGTGCAGGGCACCCCGGCAAGCTGCTCGCTGCTTCTCGACCGGAACGGATACCTCGTGCTTCCGATCACGAGCGACTACACGAAGAAAGCTGCTGATGACCAGACTCCGACGGGAGGAATGGGAGCACTCTGCCCCGTCCCCATAATCGATGAGATCAAGGAAAAGATAATCGAAAGGATAATAAGGCCGACGCTCTATGGAATGCAGGTCGAACAGCTCTCATATAAAGGAATCCTCACGCTCTCGCTGATGATCACTCCGGACAAGGAGCCGTACCTTGTGGATTACCATGTCCGCTTCAACGATCCGTCAGCACAGGCGATGATACCCATCATCAACACCGACATCATAGAGATCCTCGGCGCCATCGAGAAGGACAGCGTCAGCTCTATTGAGCTCTCCACCACCGATGAATGCACAGTCGCTGTCGTGCTCGCCTCCCAAGGCTATCCAATGAATCCGGAGCTTGGAAAGGAGATAGAGGGGCTCTCCTCAGCCTTCCTCGAGCCGCTGAATGAGGGGCCGATCGTCTTCTGCGGAGCAATTCAGGAACGCGGCGGAAAGGCTGTCACCACAGGAGGAAGGAACCTCACGGTCGTAGGCAAGGGCAGCAGCATCGGAGAAGCGAACAGAAATGCCTATGACCTCATAAAAAGAAAGCATTTCCGCAACCTCTGGTACAGAGATGATATCGGAAATGCCTATTTCTGCTGATCAGCGCGGACGCCTGAACTCATAAAGAAGTATACCCGCGGCGACGGACACATTGAGGGAATCTATGTGACCGCGCATCGGTATCGATATGATGTGATCACAGTTTTTGCGCACAAGCTGGGAAATCCCATCGCCCTCCGACCCCATCACGATGGCGGTCCTTGCCGGGAATGAGACGGAATAGCTCTCCTCTCCTGCCATATCCGCACCATAGATCCAGAAGCCGTGATCCTTCAGCGTCCTGATCTCACGGCTGAGGTTCGTCACAACGGAGATGGGCACATACTGCGCAGCTCCGGAGGAGACCTTCACGACAGTCTCATTTGCCTGCACCGAACGGCGCTCAGGAATGAGCACGAGATCAGCACCGAACTGATCTGCCGAGCGGAGTATCGCTCCGAGATTGTGAGGATCCGTGATACCGTCGAGAATGAGGACAAGCGCTCCATCATCCTCTCCGAGCTTGTCGCAGAACTCCTCCACGCTCGTCTCGATGAGCCTTGAGGCACCGCGTCTCGGACCTCCGAGATCAAGGACAGCACCGCGCACGTCAGTACCTGGCATCATGCGCTCAAGCTCCTCGCGGGAGAGCTTCTTCACTGCGACCTTTCCCGTCAGCTTTGCCTCCCTGACAAGCGCTTCTATCCTTTCACCGCCCTGGCGCTGCACAAAGAGCGTAGACCCCATTCCGGCCTTCTTGAGGGCCTCCTCAATAGCATGATAACCGTAGACTTTCTCACCCATTATTCCTGGAACTCCATCGGTGTCGGACTTGTATTCTCCTTTATCTCTGCGGCGAGCTCCTTCATGAGCTCCTTAGCCTTCATCGAGAGGCGCCTCGGCGTCTCGACCATCACACGGATATACATATCGCCGCGTGCTCCTCCGCGAGGAGAAGGAATACCGCGTCCCTTCACACGGAGCATTGTACCAGACTGTATGCCTGCTGGTATATCCACCTTGATGTTCACGCCGTCAACAGTGGGAACAAGCACCGCAGCGCCAAGAGCCGCCTGCGTCACAGCCACCGGTATCTGGAGGTAGACATCGCTGCCCTCCCTGACGAAATACTTGTCAGGCCGCACAGATATGAAGAGGATGAGATCGCCATCAGCACCTCCATTGGTGCCGGCATCTCCCTTGCCGCGGAGAGTGAGCCTCGCCCCGTTATCAACACCGGCAGGGATATTGACCATCAGCTTCTCTGTCTTTGTGACTGTCCCGGTACCGTGGCAGGATGCACACGGATTCTCGATGATGTGTCCGCTTCCACCGCATGTGCGGCATGTGGATGCCATCTGGAAGAAACCGTTGCCGCTGGTGACACGTCCCGAACCATGGCATGTCGGACAGGTCTTCCTGCCCGTTCCGCCAGTGCCTCCGCAGCTGGAGCACTTCACTTTGTGGCCGAAGGATATCTCCTTCTTGCAGCCGTTGACCGCCTCGCTGAAATCTATTGTTATGTCGTATCTGAGGGATGCGCCCGGTTCACCGTAGCTTCCACCCCGCTGCTGCCTTCCTCCTCCGCCGAAGAACGATGAGAAGAAGTCGGAGAAACCAGATCCTCCTCCGAAGATATCGGAGAAGTCGCGGTAGACATTGGAGTAATTGCCTGCAGCGCCGCCCTGGAAATCATTCATTCCGCTGAAACCGAACTGATCATACGCGCTTCTCTTCTTCGGATCAGAGAGAACCTCGTATGCCTCGCTCGCTTCCTTGAATCTCTCCTCGGCTTCCTTGTCATTCGGATGCGTGTCAGGATGGTTCTGCAGCGCTATCTTCCTGTATGCTTTCTTTATCTCATCTTCCGTCGCGGTCTTGGAGACACCAAGAACCTCGTAATAATCTCTCTTAGCCATAACTCCCCTCTTAACGGCAGAAAGCAGCATGCTTCCATGCTGCTTCCACTATAGTGCGAGGAGGCCTGTTACTTGACCTCTTCGTAGCTTGCATCCATCGTTCCATCATCATTCTTGCCTGAAGATGATGAAGACTGGCTCTGGCTGTCTGCCGAGGAAGCTGACGCTCCGCCCTGTGCCCCCGCATTCTGCTGGGCAGCCTCATAGACCTTCTGTCCGAGCTCCATCGAAGCCTGCTGGACCTTCTCTGTCTTGCTCTTGAGCTCATCGGCTGTAGCATTGCTGTTCGCAAGTGCATCCTTGAGTTCCTGGAGCGCGCTCTCGATCCTGCCCCTCTCGTCTGCGGAAATCTTGTCACCGTAATCCTTGAGTGCCTTCTCCGTCGCATAGACAACGCTCTCGCCGTTGTTCTTTGCCTCGATGGTGTCCCTGGCCTTCTTATCCTCAGCAGCATGTGCCTCTGCATCCTTGACCATTCTGTCGATCTCCTGCTCGGAAAGGCCGGAAGAGGACTCGATCCTTATCTTCTGCTCCTTGCCGGTTCCGAGATCCTTTGCGGATACATGGACAATGCCGTTGGCATCGATGTCGAAGGTGACCTCGATCTGAGGTACTCCGCGCGGTGCAGGAGCAATGCCCTCGAGGTTGAATGTTCCGAGCGTCCTGTTCTGGGAAGCGAGCTCACGCTCACCCTGGAGGACATGGATGGATACAGCTGTCTGACCATCGCTTGCTGTGGAGAAGATCTGGCTCTTCCTTGTAGGAATTGTCGTGTTCCTCTCGATCAGCTTCGTGCATACGCCGCCGAGCGTCTCGATACCGAGCGAAAGCGGAGTGACATCGAGAAGGAGGACGTCCTTCACATCACCCTTGAGAATACCGCCCTGGATGGATGCGCCTACAGCGACGACCTCATCAGGGTTGACTCCCTTGTGCGGCTCCTTGCCGAAGAGATCCTTCACAAGCGCCTGGACACAAGGGATCCTGGAGGAACCGCCGACGAGGATGACCTCATCAACGCCCGATGCTGAGATACCGGCATCGCGGAGAGCATTCTCACACGGGATCCTTGTCCTCTCGACAAGCGGGGCGATCATCTGCTCGAACTTAGCCCTTGTGAGCTCCATCTGGAGGTGCTTCGGGCCTGTTGCATCAGCTGTGATGAACGGCAGGTTTATAGTTGTTGTCGTCGAGGACGAAAGCACGATCTTCGCCTGCTCTGCAGCTTCCTTGAGCCTCTGCAGCGCCATCTTGTCCTGCGAGAGGTCGATGCCTGTGTTCTTCTTGAAGTCCGCGACCATCCAGTCAATGATCACCTGATCGATATTGTCTCCTCCGAGGTGCGTGTCTCCGTTTGTCGACTTGACCTCGAAAACACCGTCACCGAGCTCGAGGATGGAGATATCGAAAGTACCGCCGCCGAAATCGTAGACAGCGATCGTCTCCTCCTTATCGGACTTGTCCTTGCCGAATCCGTATGCGAGGGCAGCCGCTGTAGGTTCGTTGACAATCCTCTTGACCTCAAGGCCAGCGATGCGTCCGGCATCCTTTGTCGCCTGGCGCTGTGCATCGTTGAAGTAAGCAGGAACTGTGATGACAGCTTCTGTCACAGGCTCTCCGAGGTAATCCTCAGCCGTCTTCTTCATCTTCTGAAGGACGATTGCTGAAATCTCCTGCGGAGAATACTCATGTCCCCTGATGGAGACCTTTATCTCATCATTGGCGCCTGCCACAACCTTGTACGGCACCATTTTGATTTCCTCTGCGACCTCATGGTACTTCCTTCCCATGAATCTCTTGATGGAATAAACGGTGTTCTCAGGATTCGTGACCATCTGGTTCTTCGCGGGCTTGCCCACGAGGCGGTCGCTATCCGTGAAACCGACTACGGACGGGGTCGTCCTGTCTCCCTCGCTGTTAGCGATTACTACAGGCTCGCTGCCTTCCATCACGGCAACGCAGCTGTTTGTTGTTCCAAGGTCTATGCCTATGATCTTTCCCATTTTATCTTCTCTCCATATTTATCAAAGTCATTGCGGAGCCTCTGCTCCGTATCCAGTGGTAAAATAATAAGGCCCGGTATATTCGTCAATTGCTTTTGGGTTTTCCCACGACAACCTTTGCGGCCCTTATTACCTTGCCATGCAGCTTGTAGCCTTTCATGAAGACCTGCAGGACCTTTTCCCTGTCCAGTCCGTCGACTTCCTGCATCATGCAGGCCTCCATATCTGAAGGATTGAAATCCTCTCCCTCCGGCGAATAAGCCTCGAGTCCCCAGTTGTTCTTCAGAAGCGTATGAAGCTGATCCTCGACCATGACAACACCGGTCTTTATTGTATCGAAGTCCTTCGACTTCTCCGAAGCCTCTATGGCTCTGGAGAAGTTGTCAAGCGGATCGAGGAGATCGCGAATGAGGGCCTCATTGGCATACTTCACGGCATTCTCCTTCTCCTGCCTGAGGCGCTTCTTGTAGTTCTCAGTTTCCGCAGCTTCCCTCAGCGCCTTGTCACGGAGCGAAGCCACCGTCTCCTCAAGCTCCTTCACCTTGGCACGGAGCGTCTCAAGCTCGCTTTCTTTCTCTTCTGCAGAGCTGTCGGATGCGGCAGCAGCTGTCTCCTCTTCCTTAACGGCGGAAGCCTCTCCGGCCTCCTCCTTCCTGATTTCCTCGTCAGCCATATTTGAGCCTCTTTTATTCTTTTTCTTCTTCATTTCCAGTTAAAAAGCCCGCAGGGGCACAATGGTAAGTTAACAACTGCTGAGGAAATGGTCAAACGAGGTGCATCCCGCGGGAAAAGGCGGTAGACTCTCCATATGAGGATAACAGTACTCGACGGAACAGCACTCAACCCGGGAGATCTCTCCTGGGAAGGATTCAGCAGCATAGGCATTCTCGATGTCTACGGCAGGACAGAGGAAGATGAGATCATCCCCAGATGCCTCGACACGGACGCCGTCATCACGAACAAGGTGCCGATGACAAGGGAGACGATGGAGAAACTCCCGAAGCTGAAATACATAGGCATAACAGCCACAGGATACAATATAGTAGACACAGCAGCAGCCTCGGAGATGGGCATCATTGTCACCAATGTGCCGGAATACAGCACCGAGGGGGTGGCTGAGTCGGTATTCGCCCACATTCTGGAATTCACCCACCGCGTGATGCAGCACTCAGAGCGGGTGAAAAGCGGGGAATGGGGAGCATCGGGAATGTTCGCCTACCCCTGCTATCCTCTGCAGGAGCTGTACGGGAAGACAATCGGCATTGTCGGCATGGGGCACATAGGCATGAGGACTGCGGAGATCGCGGCAGCCTTCGGCATGGCTGTACTGTACACATCAAGAAGCCCTAAGCCGGATGCCGAGGAGAAGGGCTTCAGGAAAGTCACGCTGGAAGAACTCCTCTCTGCCTCTGACTTCGTCTCTCTCCATGTCCCGCTCACACCGGAGACGGAAAGGATGATGGACAGGGAAAAACTGGGAATGATGAAAAGCTCTGCTATTCTCATCAACACAGCCCGCGGAGCCCTCATCGATGAAGAGGCTCTTTATGAAGCCCTGAGGGACGGGAAGATAGCCGGAGCCGGACTTGATGTGCTCACGGAAGAGCCGCCCGTGCATGGCTCACCGCTCTTCTCACTCCCGGAGTGCATCGTGACTCCCCACACGGCCTGGGCTGCGAAAGAAACGAGACAGAGGCTGATGAACTCAGCCCTAGAGAATCTCGTCTGTTTCATGATAGGAACTCCGAAGAACATTGTCAGATGATGAAAACGGCTCCCCGGAGGGAGCCTCTGTCAGTCATCATCGCCGAGGTCGACTTCCTCGACATTGCCGGTGAAGATGTCATCGGGGAATTCCTCGATCATCTCCTCCGGTTTCTTTGAAGCCTCCGCGGCCTTCGCACTATCCGCTTCAGCTTCCTTCTTCTTTTCCGGCTCAGCCGCCTTCTTCATCTCCGCCTGCTTCTTCTCCTTCTCCAGGTTCGATATCTGGAGTTTCAGGCGCACCAGAGCCGCCTCCTCGCTGATTCTTGCGCTCTTGGACTTCTGCATCTCGTCATTGAGCCGCTCGAGCGTCTTGTTCCGCTCCTCGATCTCGCTGTCGAGCCTGCCCCTGTCCTGCTGGGCTGTGAAGAGTTCCTCGCGTGTGGATGTTATTGTCTCGGAAAGATTCTGCAGCTGCTCCTCGGAAACCCTGATCTTCCTGTCCAGCTCCTGCAGCCTCTCGACAGAATCCTGTATCCTCTCCTGCTCTCCCTGTGAAAGGAGGGTTATCGTCTCTCTTGTGTCATTGATGCGGTCGGCAATCGCCTTGACGAAAGCATCTGCATCGCTCTTTATGCGGTCATAGCGCTGGTTGACGCCCTCGAGCATCTCCGAGAAGCTCTTGGAAAGGGCATCTTTGGAAGCCTCGATGAATGAGCTGCGCTCACCGTCGAGAGCAAGGCGCGCCGACTCGACATTCCTGAGGGCTTCGGCAACAGCCTCCTTGGTGTTTTCCTCCGCCTGCACCCTCTCATCGCCGAAGGAGGAGAGAGCCGATGAGACCGCAGCCTTCTCGCTGCTGAATGCCGCAAGCACACTCTCCGCCTCTGTGGAAAGGACCTTCTTCTTCTCCTCGACAAAAGCCTCGATAGAACTCTTCTGCTCCTTCATAAGCTCATCCATGCGTCCGGAGAGCATGTCGATATTGTCAGAAAGCTCGCTCTTCCTGCGCTCGATATCATCGCCGGCACTCCTGATGAGTTCCTCCATGGAGGATCTGGCTGCAGCAAGCATTGCCTCTGTCTCAGCTGACACATCGTTCTTTCTCTTATCCAGCCCGGACGCAAAAGCTGCAGCAGCCTCCTCGCCCTGCTCCTTTATGCCGCCGGAGAGTTTCTGCAGCTCCCCGATTGTTTCGGTAAGCTCCGTCCTGTAGGAATCGAGCTCCGCCTTGCCTTCCTCAAGGCTGCGGATGATGCTGTCCCTTCTGTTCTCCGTATCGACAGCCTGATCCTCGGCTTTCTTCATCTCGCTGTCGGAGAAGGCCTTGAAATCCATCCTCTCCTGAGTGACAAAGGAGCTGAAAAGTTCCTTTGCCCTCTCGATCTGCTGTGAGAAGGCCGCGAGCATCTCCTGATTCTCGCTCTTCTGGTTCTCGGAAGCGGTCCTGAGGCTTTCCTGCGTGGCAGCCACCAGGCGGACATACTCAGCCTTCATGTCCTGGAGCTGATTCATGTTCTTCTCCGCTTCTGAACGGAAGGAATCCATGCGCTCATTGACCGCCTCGACCTTCCTCACCTCCTGCTGCACCGCGGATATCCTCGCCTCAGCCTGATCGGTTGAGATCCTGAGCTTCTCAAGCGCTGCCTTGTACTCTGCGCACACGGACTGCAGCGCCGCAAGGTCCTCCTGATAATCAGAGAGCGTCTTCAGCGAGTCGCTTATCTGACGTACCATATCCTCAGCCTGCGATGTGGACATCTCGACATTCTGCTGGCACTCCTTGGCAGTAGTGCGCATCCTGTCCAGCGTTGATGCGGACTCGGTGCGGAAAGCAGCCTGCTGCATCGTGATCATCTTGGACATCCTGTCATTCTTGATGTTGCGCCTGACAATGAGGACGACGATGAGATTCAGTAGAAACGAGACGAGCAGTATCAAGGCTCCGAACAAAAGCAACTGGGAATCAATCTGCATAACGACCTCTAAAGAACCACCTTCCCGAACTCCTCCCAGGAGGAGAAGATGATATCAGCATTATTATACACTCTGACAGAGCGTGATATAAGAGCCGTATGCATCCCCGCGTTTCTGGCTCCGTCGATGTCCTTGCTGCGGCTGTCACCGGTGTAAAGCGCTTCCTCCGGTCTCAGTCCCAGTTCGGACAGCATCATTCTGAATGGCCTTACCGACGGCTTCAGGGCGCCGTAATCCTCTGTTGAGGCCCTGAACTGGATAAGATCATCTATGCCAAGCGCCTCCAGCTTGGTTCCTATAGGGAAATCGGAGAGCGCTGCGAGGATATATCCCTCATTCCTCGCCCTCTCAAGCGTCTCCCTCAGCCCCGGATACGGCTTTATGCTCCTGAAAAGCTGCTCCCAGGGACGGCGGAATATCCCATCCTCCCTGCGGATGAAATACTCCGTCTCCTTTCCCGGATACATCATGCGGCACTCCTTCTCCCTGAGGGACTGGAAATCCGGAGTGTCCCCTTCCGAGAATCCTGTCTCGCTTCTGAGGCTCTGCCGCATCCTGTTGTACCTGAGCGCGAAAGGGAGATGGAGCACTGAGGAAGCAGCCAGGCGCAGCATCATCTGCCGCTTGGGATAGAAAGTGCCGTCTATATCGAAGCACAATGCCCTGATGCCGTGCTCAGCAGCGTA
>CASEZU010000053.1 GCA_949292445.1 uncultured Spirochaetales bacterium
ACAGGCTGAGGCTGCATCAATGAGCGAGGAGAGGGTGAAGGAGCTGATATCTTCTGATTCTCCTTCGCAGAATGTCGTCAGGGATTTCGGCCCCTATGAGGACAAGCCCCTGCATCTCCTCAACGGCAAATACGGAATGTATATCAAGTGGGGTGAGCGCAACTGTCCGATCCCGAAGGATGAGCGTGAAAGTGCCATGGAGATGAGTGCGGAGAGGGCAAGGGAGCTGGCAGCGGCCGCTCCGGAGAAGAAGACAGCCCGTGTGCGGAAGTACAGTGCGAAAAAAGGCTGATGTATGGGGGAATGGCTGCCGGTCATTCCCCTGATCTTTCTCTTTGTGTGCTATCATCGTGCCATGAGGATATCGGTACTTTGCTACAGCCTTACAGGGCACACATATGAGATGGCAGGAGAAATCGCCAGAGGAATGAGGGAAGCGGGCGCTGAGCCGCGCGTATTCAACATCCGCTGCGAGGAGGCTGACAGTGCTTTCATAGACTCCTCCTCCGGTCTTGTGATAGGCACTCCCACCTATCTTGCATCCGGAGTATGGCAGATCAGGAAATGGATAGAGGAGGATTCAAAGGGGCTTTCACTGGGAGGAAAGCTCGGCGGAGCATTTGCGACAGCGCATTTTGCCCAGGGCGGCCCTGATACAGCCATCATGGATATACTTGGGCAGCTTCTTGTCAAAGGGATGCTGGTGTATTCTGGCGGAGGCAGTTTCGGCTTCCCCATAATCCATCACGGTCCTGTCGCGCTGGATAAGGTCGGGACTCATTATGAGGACAGCCGGGAAATGTTCCGCATATACGGAAACCGTTTCGCCTCCAAGGCAATGGAGCTTTTCGGACGCTGATGAGGTATGCGGGCGGGGTTACTTGCCTAAGTCCATAAAAAAATGTATGCTGTCCGACAGCGATTGATCCTGTAGCTCAGCTGGATAGAGCGTCCGCCTCCTAAGCGGAAGGTCAGCAGTTCGAATCTGCTCAGGATCACAAGAGGAATGGTCAATGCCGTTCCTCTTTTTTTGTTCTCTCAAAGCGAAAAATCCCCGTGATTGTGATCAGTAATTCCTTATCTGACAGCGAGAAATGAAACTCATATAAAATCATTGCCTGATTAGTGGTGTTTGCATATTGTATGATTATGCAATTTGCTGTATATAGTATCTTAACTTTTTCCTTGTTCACATCAGGAGGTGGAATATGAGAAAAGCTATAGCTCTTCTGCTTGTTGCATTCGTATGTCTTGCGGGTGTGGCTGCAGGCGGCTCGGGTGAGAGCTCGGGCGATACATATAAGATCGGTTTTATCGGACCTCTCACAGGCGATAACGCTAACTATGGAATCAGATGCTCCAACGCTGCACGCCTTGCGATCGATGAGATCAACGCTGACGGCGGTGTGGACGGCAAGATGCTCGAGCTGATCGCAGAGGACAGCGAGGGAACAGTCGACAAGGCGCTCGCTGCTTATGAGAAGCTCGCATACATGGACAATGTCTGCGCCATCATCGGACCTGTATTCACATCACCGGCTCTCGCTGTCGCCCAGCGCTGCCAGGAGGATGGAATCGTGATGATCTCGCCGTCCGCTACTCACAAGGATGTCACGGCTCAGCCGGCGACAAATCCTGAGGGACTCAACTACGTCTTCAGGACAGTTCCTTCCGATGCTCTCCAGTCAGAGGTAGCAGGCCATTACTTCTATGAGATCCTTGGATACAGGAAGCTCGCATCTCTTTATGCAATGAACGATTACAGCCAGGGCCTCGCTCTTGGAATGAAGGAGACTTTCGAGGGTCTCGGAGGAGAGGTCGTTGCTGAGGAGACATGCATGGTCGGAGACAAGGACTTCAGGACTCAGCTCACACAGATCAAGGCTGCTTCTCCTGAGGCTGTCTATATCCCCAACTATACAGTAGAGGATGCACAGATTCTTGAGCAGGCATCCCAGCTCGGTCTCAACGTTCCGTTCCTTTCCAGCGACGGATTCTCGGATCCTGAGATCTACAATCTCGCTCCGGATTTCACGGACGGCGTGATCTATGTCGGACCTGCACAGGCTGAGGCTTCCACAATCCTCGCGGATTTCCAGGTTGCTTACGCTGCGGCATACAACGGAGATGCTCCTGACTCATTCGCGACCAACAGTTATGACGCAACATACATCATCGCCGGCGCTCTCGACAGAGCTGATTCCGGAGACCGCATGGCAGTGCGCAATGAAGTCGCTGCCACAAAGGATTTCCAGGGTGCGAACGGTACAATGAATTTCGCAGCCAACGGTGATCTCGTTGCCAGCCAGGGCGTATATGAGGTTGAGGGAACGACCCCTGTATACGTCGGTGCATTCCAGGTTGTTGACGGCCACATCGTACAGGTTGACTGATTCAGCCGAATAAAGGACAGTAAGCTGTCGGGAGGCTTCGGCTTTCCGGCAGTTTGCTTGTTTAAGCATATTTCCGGAGGAGGAAGTGGGTACATTAACACTCTATATGCAGTACATCGTGAACGGTCTGACGCTCGGTGCGATCTATTCGCTTATCGCTCTCGGCTATACGATGGTGTACGGCATCCTCAAGTTCATCAACTTCGCTCATGGCGATATTCTCATGGTTGGAGCCTTCATAGGCCTCCTTATATACAACGCTCTGACGGGCGGTGAGGCCGCTGATCCCGGTGCCTGGACGCTGGCTGCGTTCTTCATCGCGATGATTGCCAGCATGGTCTGCTGCGCCCTGCTCGGAATGGCCATCGAGCGTATTGCCTACAAGCCGCTCAGGAACGCGAACAGGCTCGCTCCGCTTCTCTCTGCTATCGGCGTTTCCTTCATTCTCTCGAATGGTGCTGCCTGGATCTTCGGCACGCAGTCGCGCCGTTTCCCGTATCCATTTGAGAACGAACCCATACACATCGGTTCGATCACAGTCACTCCGCATCAGATAGTAATTGTCGCGGTCTCCGTCATAATGATGATCCTTCTTACCTCATTTGTAAGCAGGACGAGAATGGGCAAGGCCATGAGGGCTGCTTCCCTTGATCAGCCTACGAGCATGCTCATGGGCATCAATGTGAACAGGGTCATCTCGCTTACATTCGCGATAGGCAGCGCACTTGCCGCAGTAGGCGGCATCCTCGCCTCATTTGATTTCCGTGTCTATCCCTCGATGGGTACAATGACAGGACTCAAGGCGTTTGTCGCAGCTGTCATCGGTGGAATCGGAAATATTCAGGGTGCCATGATCGGCGGTGTTCTTCTCGGAATACTCGAAGCCGTAGGCGCTCCTCTACTGCATATCCCGAACGGCATGAGGGACACGGTCGCCTTTGCTGTTCTCATCATCGTCCTTCTGGTCAAACCGGACGGCATTCTCGGAAAGAACGAGAGGGAGAAGGTCTGATATGCTTAATTTCTTCCAGCTCATCCTGATCTACGCGGGAATCTATGCCATCATGGCCATCGGTCAGAACTGCATCACCGGCTATACCGGAATGCTCTCGCTCTGCCATGCAGGCTTCTTCTGCATCGGAAGCTATGCCACAGCCATAGTCTGCAAGACATTCGGCCTTTCCTTCTGGCTTTCGCTCCCAGTCGCTGCTGTTGCGGCAGGCCTCATCGGGCTTCTGATCGGTGTCCCGACGCTGCGCCTCAAGGGCGATTACCTCTGTATCGCGACTCTCGGCCTGGGAGAGATCATCAGGAACGTCGCGACGAATCTCAATCCTGTCGGATACAACAGCATTCCGCGCGCATCCCTTTTCGGCTATCAGTTCGCCTCCCGCAACAAGGTCGCGTTCATTCTCCTCATCTGGGCGTTCGTGCTCATCTTCTACATTCTCTTCCAGCAGCTTGCTCACAGCCGTCTCGGAAGGGCAATGATCGCTGTGCGCGAGGATGAGGTCGCTGCCCAGTCCAATGGCATCAATGTAACGAAGTACAAGATAAGCTCGTTCGTTCTCGGTGCTGCCGTCGGCGGCATCGCAGGCTGCCTGCAGACTGCATACACGCTCACGGTCCAGCCGGGTTCCTACACCTTCATGGTCTCCGTCATGGTTCTCTGTACGGTCGTTCTCGGAGGAATGGGAAATGCCAAGGCTGTAATACTCGGAGCTTTCATCATCCAGTTCATTTCCTATCTGCCGCAGCTTACAGGACTGACCAATGTCATTCCGGCACAGGCTAAGCAGATCATTTACGGCCTTCTGCTTGTCGTCATGATGCTCTGCCGTCCGCAGGGTATCCTCGGACGTGATAAGTTCCGCTATGGCGATCCCAGGACAAGACTGGAGAAGCTCCATGATTTCTTCGTGCGTCCGGGAAAGAAAGCGAAGGGAGGTGAGGCATGAGACTTCTTGAAACTGAACACCTCACCAGGGAGTTCGGCGGTGTCATCGCCGTCAATGATGTGGATTTCCATGTTGAGAAAGGACTGGTCACGGGACTCATCGGCCCCAATGGCGCCGGCAAGACGACGCTTTTCAACCAGATAACAGGTGTCGACAAGCCGACAAGCGGAAAGATCATCTTCGACGGCAAGGAGATCACTGGTCTTCCTGCATGGAAGATCAGCCGTATGGGAATTGCCAGGACGTTCCAGAACATAAGGCTCTACAAGGAGCTCACGGTCGTGGAGAACGTCATGATGGGGCTGCATTTCAAAGTCGGCTCCGATCCGTTCCACGGGCGTTTCGCCCAGGCTGTGAAGAGCTATATCTTCGCGTCTCGCGAGAACAGAGAAGTCTACCGCAAGGCTATGGAATGGCTTTCATTCTTTGAGATGGAAGGCCATGCACAGGATTTCGCCGGCAGCCTGCCATATGGCAAGCAGAGGGAGCTTGAGATCGCGCGTGCGCTTGCCGCTGATCCGAAACTCCTGTTCCTCGATGAGCCTGCCGCCGGCATGAATCCTGCAGAGACTGCGCATCTCATGTCCGTCGTGGATAAGATCCGGGGTCTTGGCGTCACGGTCGTTCTCATCGAGCATGACATGAAGCTCGTCATGAATATCTGCGACAACATCACCGTGCTCAATTTCGGCATGAAGATCGCAGAGGGCACGCCGAACGAGATCAAGCATGACAAGGGTGTCATCGAGGCCTACCTTGGCAGGGAAGAGGAGGAGTGATATGGGAGAGATACTCAGGATCGACAATATCTCCGTTTCATACGGGAACATAAGGGCTCTCTCAAATGTGTCCATGAGCGTTGATGAGGGGGATATCGTCTCTCTTATCGGCGCCAACGGTGCCGGAAAGTCCACGCTTCTCAATGCGATAGTCGGCCTCGTTCCTCTCAAGGAAGGCAGCATCTCATTCTCAGGAGAGACGATCTGCCAGGCTAAGCAGCATCACAGGGGAGGCCTCTCCACAGATCTGATTGCTCGCCGCGGTATCGCGCTTGTCCCGGAAGGCCGTCATGTCTTTGCGGAC
>CASEZU010000054.1 GCA_949292445.1 uncultured Spirochaetales bacterium
AGCTTCCACTCCGGCAAGCGTGCTCCATTTCTGTCCTTTCCGGTAGTCCGGAGCATATACCGTCGTGACATTGTATCCTTTCAACGCTTCTTCCATCCTCTCCCTCTCATGTCCTGTGACGACGATGACGCTGCTTGTGAATGAAAGAGCAGCATCCAGAGCGGACAGCACGAGCGGCCGTCCTCTGAACGGCAGAAGCAGCTTGTTCGAGCCCATCCTCTCTGAGAGACCGGCGGCGAGAAGTATTACAGTCATATTCCTGATTGTATGCTACAATGGCCGCATGCGGAACAGTAAGGATCTTTCGATGCTCATCGGCCTTGTCTCACGGGTGAGGGAGAATCCCCGGGAGGATCTCGACGACGCGCTTTTCTATACCATCATCCGTGCATGCTGGCTGGGAAAGGAAGTCAGGACCAGAGAAGGGGTGACGGAAGATCATGGAAAGAAGTATCTCCGTACATTTCTTTCCCCGGGAGACGGGAAATGGATTCCTCTCAGGAGGCTCCTGCTGGATTTCACGGAGAAGTATGTGATGCTCGACGGCTTCATGCTGGACGATGTGATCATCGAGAAGGGATTTGTCGAGGAACTGCTCTCTGCCATCGATGACAGTACAATGACAGCCGTGGCTGATGATATCTCATCATATGAAAGCGAGGCTGCTGCTGTGACTGAAGAGGCCCTGCCTTTGTTTCCCGATATGAGAAAATGGAACACCGGGGCTGTGCTGACTGCCGGGAGGGTTTTATATGGAGATGGCAGCAGGGCAAAGGAGAGGCTCGCGGCGGTTTACAGGAATGTGCTGGAAAAGGCTGCCGCGGCAGGATACCGCACGCTCTCGATAGCTCCGCTCTCGGATTATCCTGCAAGCCTGGAAGGGAACATAGCAGCCTCCAGTGTCAGCATATTCTTCTCGCTGCACCCTGAGGTGCCCATGGCTGTTACGTTCGTTCTTCCCGATGAGGAGAGCCTACGCCGTTTTCTCGTCCCTCCTGAGCATGAGGATGAATGAAAGAAGAAGGAGCGCTGAAGAGGCCCAGATGGCTCTGAGTCCGAGGTGCTCCGAGAGCACAGTACCCAGTCCTGCTCCCAGCGCGAAGACAAGTATCACAAGGGCGTAATAACCTGCTTTCCTCAGGCTTTCCCCGTCTTTTGCCGTGATGTATCCGGAGAGGCTCTCCATGCATGATTTGAGATTGCCGATGCACATCGTGCTTGCATATGCATAACCGCGTACCTTCCGGAATGCCTCCACCTGCATGGCGCATGAGAATGATACGATTGCGTTCGCAGCTCTGGACAGCTCTGACGGAATGAATGCCACCGCGGCAAGGAGCAGTATCTCCGCTGCGACAATCCAGTGCCGCCAGTGGAGCCTGCCGCTTTTTCCTCTTAGCCTCTCACGGAGCAGCGCTGTTGCCAGAAGTCCCAGGGCATAAGCGGTTATCGGGATGATGTAGGAAACCGCCCGTCTCCAGTCTGCGGAGAAGAGCGATCCGGAAAGCAGAACGATGTTTCCTGTCTGCGCATTGGCGAAGACGCCGCCGCGCGTTATGTAGGTGTAGGCATCCTGCAGGCCGCCGGAGAGCGTGATGAGGATCATCACAGGAATGCTCTCCGAAGCCTGCACAGCCTTATTTCTGTATCTTCCTTGCATCTTCAAGGACCGTATCTCCAGATGATCTTCTGACCTTGCAGGGCTTGATGTGCCAGATATCGTCAGCGTACTCCCTGATTGTCCTGTCAGATGAGAACTTCGCGGAGGAGGCGATGTTGAGCACTGCCTTCCTGTTCCATCCGGCGGGGTCTGCCTTGTAGAGCATTGTCGCGCTCTCATGCACATCGTGGTACATCCTGAGATCCGCCATGAGGAAATACCTGTCATTGCCGCTGCCGAAGATGGATTCCTTCAGCGCGCTGAAGATGTCGGGCTCATTGATTGAGAAGAATCCGGAATCGACGAGCTCGATCATCGCCTTGATCTCGGGGTCCTTCTCCATCCACTCGGATGCCTTGTATCCGGAGGCTGCGAGGGAGGCTATCTCATCCTCTGTGTGTCCGAAGATGAAGATGTTGTCCTTGCCGACTTCCTCCGCGATCTCGACATTCGCACCGTCGAGCGTTCCGACAGTGAGGGCTCCGTTGAACATGAACTTCATGTTTCCGGTGCCCGAGGCCTCAGTTCCGGCTGTCGATATCTGCTCGGAGATGTTTGTCGCCGGGATTACGGCCTCTGCCATCGTCACGCGGTAGTCGGGCATGAAGTAGACCTTGAGCTTGTCGCGGACCGTCCTGTCGCTGGAGATGACCTTGGCGATGTTGTTGATGAACTTGATGATGAGCTTTGCGTTGATGTATCCGGGAGCAGCCTTGCCTCCGAAGAGGAATGTCGTGGGCTGGAATGCCTCAAGATACTGGCTGTCAGTCTTCATCCTGTTGTAGATCATCAGGATGTTGAGCGCATTGAGAAGCTGTCTCTTGTACTCATGGATTCTCTTCACCTGGACATCGATGAGCGTCGAGGTGTCGAGGATGTATCCGGTGTCCTTCTTGAGGAAGCGTGCGGCATTCTCCTTTGCCAGAGTCTTCACGCGGGCGAACTTCTCCACGAATGCAGAATCATCTGCGAATTTCTTCAGGTCTGCTATGCGGTCATAGTCAGTGATCCACTTGTCTCCGATCGCCTCTGTTATGAGCGAGGAGAGGGAGGGGTTGGCATCGAGGAGCCAGCGGCGCTGCGTGATTCCGTTCGTCTTGTTGTTGAAGCGTTCCGGGAAGATGGTGCTGAACTCTGGAAACATATCCTTCCTGAGAAGTTCCGAGTGAAGCGCTGCGACGCCGTTTGTCGAGTGGGAGCCTATAATGGAAAGGTTCGCCATCCTCACCATCTTGGGGTTGGATTCCTCGATGATGGAGACCTTTGCGATCTTGTCTCCCTGCATCGGGAAGAACGAGACTGCGTGGTCAAGGAAGCGCTGGTTGATCTCGTAGATGATCTGCATGTGCCTCGGAAGGAGCTTCTCGATCATCGGCAGCGGCCACTTCTCGAGAGCTTCCGGCATCAGGGTGTGGTTGGTGTAGCCCATTGTCTTTACAGTGATGTCCCATGCCTCGTCCCATCCAAGTCCTTCCTGGTCGATGAGGAGCCTCATGAGCTCGGGAACTGCAAGTGACGGATGTGTGTCATTGAGCTGGATCGCAGCGATATCAGGGAATGTCTTCCAGTCATATGTGCCGGTTCTCTTGAATCTCCTGACGATATCCTGCAGGGAGCAGGAGACGAAGAAGTACTGCTGCTTGAGCCTGAGCTCCTTGCCAAGATAGAGCGTGTCATTCGGATAGAGGACCTGGGAGATGTTCTCAGCATTGATCTTGCTCCTGACAGCTTCTGTATAGTCTCCGGAGTTGAACTCCTCGAAGGAGAATCCCTCCGGTGACTGGGCTGACCAGAGGCGGAGCGTGTTCACTGTCTTTCCGCCGTAACCTACGATCGGAGTGTCATAGGCAATGCCGTTGACTGTCTCTGCCGGAATCCAGCGGAAGAAATCCTTGCCGTTTTCCCTTATCTGCCTCACATCGCCGCCGAAGTATACGGGATAGACGAGATCAGGTCTCTTGAGCTCCCACGGGTTGCCGTCCTTGAGCCAGTTATCCGGGTATTCGACCTGCTGCCCGTTCCTTATCTGCTGGCGGAAGATGCCGTAGTTGTATCTTATTCCATAGCCATATGCCGGATACTCGAGTGTCGCGAGGGAATCGAGGAAACATGCCGCAAGGCGTCCCAGTCCTCCGTTCCCGAGTCCTGCATCGGGTTCCACGTCCGCAAGCTCCTCGAGTGTGTATCCCAGTGATGAGAGCGCCTCGCGTACAGGTTTCTCAAGGCCGAGGTTGATGATGTTGTTCGTCATCGCCCTGCCCATGAGGAACTCGAGCGAGAGATAGTAGACTCTCTTTGAGTGCTTTGCCCTCTGTGTCTTTCTCGACAGATCCCACTGATGGATGATCCTGTCACGTATTGCATATGCGAGTGCCTGATAGCGTCCTTCCGGGGTTGTGTGATAGACATCCGCATCGAGGTTGTATTTCAGCTGCTCCGCAAAATCCTGAGCAATGTCAGTCTTTGTGCGGCCGTAGCGTGTATTCGGTGATTTCTCAGCCATAATCGTCTCCCTGCCCGCTGATAGCGGGCCAATCCGGTTTATAATAGATATTTTTCGGCGGCATAGGCAATAGCAGAAATTTTCTTAGCTGGATTGCTGTAGGTGTTGCCTACAACTTTTTATTTCAATTTTGAAAACATAAATGAATAAATAATTCCGTTAATGGAATTAAGATTGTTTTTTTCTGCAACAACTCCAAGATCTAGTTCTACCAGTTCGTTGTCTGTACATTCAATTCAAAGAAAGTGAGTATGACATATACTCCTATCCGCTTATTACCATCGACAAAAGCATGATTTGAGATAAGGGAGTATCCCAGCATAGCTCCTTTCTCTTCCTTTGTGGGGTATAAATCATTTCCACCAAATGTCTGAAATATTCCATTCAAGACAGAATTGAGCAGGTTATCATTCTAGATTTTCCTTCCATTGCAGCTTACATAGGAGTTTTACCATATCGTCAGAAATCTGATCATTTTGCTATTTCAAGAAATGCGGCGTTATGCTCTTTCAGAATCCTTGAGGCCACGAAACTGATCTTCTCGTCATCCGTCATCTCTATGATTGGAGATTCTTCGATATTGAGGATATATTTTGGCTTGTTGTCCTCGTATATGAAGCCTTTCCGTGTTTGTCTGGAATCCTTGTGACATTGGAAAAGTTCTGGGCTGCGCTTATTGAGATGATTTCGTTCGGAGTTAATTTCATTTATTCCTCATAATAACTAATCGAAAATTAGTAAAAGATACAGAATATTGCTGCAATGGAAGGCATGAAATAAAACTTTCCTGGCATGCTTTGAAAGTGAGCGAGACATAGATTTCGCAGTCCCATGATTTATCCTCCCCTTGAAATTTCTCGAACAGCTGAAACTAGTGGATTATATTTATATGGAATAGTTATAAAGATGCTTTATGAGGCAGGGGGGGGGAAGCATAATAAACCCCATGTTCATGTTGAGTACCTCTGTTGGCATTAATGGTGAGGTTCTAGCAGGTGTATTGCCAGAGAAGCAATATAGACTGGTGTCAGCATGGCTTGCATTGCATAAAGACGAGCTGTATGAGGCATGGAATAATGCTGTTCAGATGAAACAGATTTCCAAGATAAAGCCTCTAAGCTGAGCGGGGGACAAAAGATGTATTTTTCAAATGGATTTGTTTATGGAGGAACTCCGACTGAGCTGATGAAGATCACTAAGGTCAAGCCGTTGGATAATATGATTCTTCTTCTGACATTCAGTTCTGGAGAGCAGCGGCTATATGATGCCAGCCAGCTTCTTAAGTATCCGGTGTTTCAGCCTTTGGAGGATAAGGAAGTATTCTCTCATCCTGAGCTTGATCATGGTGTGGTCACTTGGCTTAATGGAGAATTGGATATTGCTCCAGAATCTATGTATGAAAACAGCTATCCATATGTAGCAAGAGCATAAAATAATGATGCTTGTGCCTGCCGACGGTGAATGTGTATTTGCCAACTATCACATTCCTTCTGCAGGCCAAGTGCTGCCACGTCCGTATGTTCCGGTTCCCGCAAAGGTCAATCTCTGAAGTGTAGCTCTTCTGCCAGCTTTTGGGCTGAGATTTTCAAAGACGTTTTCATATGGTTCTTTCATAGTACTGCGGAATTTCTGAATAGCAAACGCCCCTTCTGCATTGCATCCGGGGCGTTCTGTTTTCTTTATTTCTCCGCAGCCTTTCTCTGCTCAGCTTTCTTTATCTTGCCGCTTATTGTCTTTGGCATCGCATCGGTGAATTCGACGAGGCGTATCCATTTATACTCGGCAAGGCGGGCGTTGCAGTAGTCCTTGATCTCCTTGTCCAGCTGGTGGGATGGCTCATAGCCTTCGGAGAGCACGACGATCGCTTTTATCGCTTGGCCTCTGAACGGGTCCGGCACTCCGATGACGCTGCATTCCAGGACGGCGGGGTGGGTGATGAGGATGTCCTCAATCTCTCCGGGCCCGATGCGGAAGCCGCCGCTCTTGATGATGTCGTCGAAACGGCCGTTGAACCAGAGCGCACCATTCTCGTCCATCCATGCGGAATCTCCTGTATGGTATACTCCGCCGCGCCATACCTCCTTGTAGAGCTCATCATTGCCGAGGTAGGAGGAGAACACTCCTATGGGCTTCTTCCCGTCTCTGGGAACGACGACGATCTCTCCGATCTCTCCCTGCGGAGGAGTGCTGCCATCCTTTGCCATGAGGCGCACGTCATACTGCGGAGAGGAGACTCCGAGCGATCCGTCAACAGCCTTCATCCCCTTGAAATTCGCCGCAAGCAGCGCCGTCTCTGTCTGTCCGTAGCCTTCATGTAGCTCAAGTCCTGTCTTCTCCTTGAAAAGGCGGAAGATCTCAGGATTTAGGTACTCTCCGGCGGTGGCTGTATGTTTCAGGGACGGCAGTTCAGGAACGCCTTTCTTCACAAGATAGCGGTAGATCGTAGGCGGAGCGCAGAATGATGTCACCTTGTATTTGTTTATCACGGTGGCGAGCTGCCTCGGGTCGAAGTTGTCGAAGTCAAAGACCATCACGGCACTGCCGACAAGCCACTGCCCGTATATCTTTCCCCAGGAAGCCTTCGCCCATCCTGTCTCTGAGACTGTGAAGTGCAGCCCGTCATCCTCCGCTTGCTGCCAGTATGCAGCTGTGACGATATGGGCAAGAGGGTAGGAGAAATCGTGGATGACGCCTTTCGGATAGCCTGTCGTTCCTGATGTGAAATAAAGGACCATCGGATCGGTGACTTTCGTCTCGATCCTCTCCAGTGTTTCCGGAGCATCCTCCATCTCCTTCGTCAGGTTCCTGAAGCCGTCCACATCCTGCTGCACAGTCCAGAGTGAGAGCGAGTATCTTCCCTTTCTCACAGCCTCCGTCACATGCTTCGGAACATTGTTGAACGGTGTCGCGATGATGGCCTTCGCCTCGGAAGCATTGAGGCGGTAGATGAAGTCATCGGCTGTGAGCATGTGCGTCACAGGAATCATCACGGCTCCGATCTTGTGGAGCGCGACGGCGAGGAACCAGTACTCGTAGTGCCTCTTGAGAGCGACGATGACCCTGTCACCGCGTCCGATCCCTGCACCGATGAGCACATTGGCCACCTTGTTGCTCATCCTGCTTATGTCCGAGAACGTGAAGATATGCTCCTCGTTTTCGGTGTTGCACCAGACCATTGCCCTCTTAGCGGGAGACTCGGAGGCGATCCTGTCAACGACGTCGTAACCGAAATTGAAGTTGTCAGGGTAGTGGAAGTCTATATCGATCAGACGACCGTTCTCGTCGACGGTCTCATTGCAGAACTCTCTGTAAATGCTCATTTATATTTCCTTATTCCGTCTCAAAGCGTCCGAATGAACGGAAACGCTGGTATCTTCTTTCCAGGAGGTCGCTGGTATTCTCCAGCACCTCTATCTCATCGGCGATCTCATCCGCAAGATTCTCGTAGAACTGCTTTGTCCCGAGGCCTTCCTCGCTTATAACACGTTCCGCGATACCGAATGAGAAGGCATCCTCTGCAGTAAGCCTGAGGCTTTCTGCCGCCTTCGGCGCCTCTGCCGCATCCTTGTAGAGTATGCTCGCGCATCCTTCGGGGGATATCACGGAGTAGATTGAGTTCTCCAGCATCCAGACCCTGTCTGATACCGCGAGGGCAAGCGCTCCTCCGCTTCCCCCTTCGCCGATGAGGATTGAGAGCTCAGGTGTCCTGAGTCCCATCATCGTCATCAGGTTCTCGGCAATGGCCTCGCCCTGGCCGCGTTCCTCCGCGCCTACACCGCAGAATGCTCCCGATGTATCCACAAAGAGGACAACCGGGCGATGAAACTTCTCCGCCTGCTTCATGAGGCGCAGCGCTTTCCTGTAGCCTTCCGGTTCCGGCGCGCCGAATGATCTTCTCATCCTTTCTATCGTATTGTGGCCTTTCTCGATGCCTATCACCGTGACAGGTTTCCCCTTGAGATACGCAAGCCCTCCCATGATGGCTCCGTCGTCGCGGAATCTCCTGTCTCCGTGCAGCTCGATGAAATCCGTGAATATTCCTGTAATGTAGTCCTGTGCTGTCGGCCTGGAGGTGTTCCTGGCTGTCCTGACTCTGTCGTATGCCGTCATTTCCTGCCTCCGTGGAACCTGAGGAGATCGCCGAGGAGCTTCTTCTCCTCCGTTCTCTTCACGATGATGTCAGCAAACCCGTGCTCCAGGATGAACTCGGAGGTCTGGAAATCCCTCGGCAGTGATTCCATCGTCGTCTGCTCGACAACCCTCCGGCCTGCAAATCCTACGGTGGCGCCTGGTTCTGCGGCGATTATGTCGCCCTCCATGGCAAATGATGCTGTCACTCCTCCCGTTGTGGGATCGGTCAGCACAGTAATGTATAGCAGACCTGCTTCTGAGTGCCTCAGCACCGCGCCGCTCGTCTTCGCCATCTGCATCAGGGACAGAAGTCCTTCCTGCATTCTGGCACCGCCAGAAACAGTCCATCCGACGACGGGGAGCCCATGCTCTGTGGCATACTCGAATATTCTTGTGATCTTCTCTCCTGTGGCTGTTCCCATGGATCCCATCATAAAGGCCGGGGACATCGCAAAGAGCGCTGTCTCCTCTCCGTTTATGGCGGCTGTTCCCGTGATCACAGATTCCTTTTCTCCGCTCTGGGCCCTTGCTTTCTCCAGCTTCTTGGCGTAGCCGGGGAAGGCTAGGGGATCGTCTGTCTCGATTTCTCCGAAGAGCTCCTTGAAAGAACC
>CASEZU010000055.1 GCA_949292445.1 uncultured Spirochaetales bacterium
CCTCTGTAGAGGAACATCACGCGTTCCTTGAGCGAGGCGCACTTCGGCCAGTCCAGTTTCACGGCACCATCTGAAAGAAGCGTGAAACGTACGGAAGGGAAGGCAAGCGCCTTAGATACAAGAAGCTGCCTGCACATAGCCGCCTCAGAGCTAGCACGCTTCAGGAATGCTCTCCGTGCGGGGATCGACGAAAAGAGATTCTCTGATGTGACCACCGTTCCTCTGTCCGGGGAGGCTGAGGTAATCTCCTCCCTCACCCCGTTGTCGATGACGAGCGTGGAGCCTTCTCCAGTCTCCGCAGAGAATGTGGAAACGGTAAGACGGGAGACAGCACCTATTGAATAGAGTGCTTCTCCCCTGAATCCGAGTGTATGTATATCGTAGAGATCGTCCTGGGTATGTATTTTGCTGGTAGCATGCCTGGAACCGAGCAGCCTGAGATCCTCACGTGCGATTCCGCTGCCGTTATCCGCGACGGAGAGCCTGTCTATGCCTCCTCCGTCCATTGATACCCTTATCTCATCTGCGCCGGCATCGAGCGCGTTATCGAGAAATTCCCTGAGAACCGACTGCGGTCTCTCGATCACCTCTCCTGCGGCGATCCGCGAGGAGAGGAGGGGGTCGAGAAGATTTATCCTCGCCATCAGAAAGCGAGCCTTGCCTTCACTGTCAGACGCACGTCAGCCTGCTCCGGAGAAGCCGGGACGTTGATGTAATCCTCGATGGAGGACCTGAATCCTGATCCGAGCTCTGCGGTAAAGCCTGCACGGCCGAAGCTGAAGTCAGCACCGAGCGAGAAGAGCGCATCGGTCGTGATGTAGTCCATGAAGGACGTCCTGCTGCGGAGAGACGATGTGAAGTCATCCTTGGCGAACGAGGCGTAGAGCCTGACGCTGTCAGAGACATTTCCTCCGATTGCGAGTGAGATGTAGTCTCCAGGCTCCGCAGCGTATCCGAGAAGATCGGAGGCTGAGTAGGAGGCTGTGAGATCGAAGAAGCCGAAGTCGAGCGAAAGTGCAGCCTTTGCGTAGTACTGCATCGCGCTGCTTCCTCTCTCCGCTGCGATATCGCTGAGATTCCCTGCTGTATCATGCCTCTCTGCTGAGAGCGCTGTGAACATATCCGGAGTCAGGCGTCCGTTCCTGATGCCGCCTTCAACAGAGAGAGCGACAGTTCCGAGATCCATCCTGAACTGGGCGCCGGCCATGTAGTCATACATCGCTCCTGATGAGAAGTCATATATGATACCGGAACTTGCCATATCCCCATGCTGGTACACTGTGGATATCTCGCCGATGGCGTAAATGCTGAGCTCATAGCTCCTGTCTGCGAACGGAACGGAGAGGCGCAGTTCAGGATAGAAGAGCATCGCGTAGTCCTTGAAAGTGGACTGCATGAGTATCTCTCCGGGAACCTTGATGCTGAATGAAGGTCCGCTGTAGCTCGCCGGATAGAATGTGAGACCGCCTTCCACTATGTGCGGCGCCTCAGCATTGTCAGCATATACGGAGAGTGCGAGGTTCGGGAAATTGAATCCCGCTCTCACTGCCAGTGCCTCGTCTGTTCCGAACTCAGTGAAGAGCGTTCCGTTCTTCCTGTAGCCGCGGTCAGCGCTGAGGTAGGCGAGGCTCTCATCCTCATTTCCGAGGCTGATTGACTCGATCAGCGCGAATGAATCTGTGACAGCCCTGTAGATCTTCATGCTGTCGCTTGTCTCGCTGCTGCCGAAATCCCACTCATCATATCCGTTGAATCCCTTGAGGAGGAACTCGCCGGAGGAATATGTCATTCTGACAGGAGCACGGAGTGCGAGCGCGAGATCACCGCTTCCGACAGAGATTATCGGGATGACTGTGAAGAGTGGCATTGAGACATCGGCATCATACTCGAAACCTGTCTCAAGCACTGCGCTGAATGGCGCCGCCTCTTCTCTCATTTCCGCCTTGCTGCTTTCCTTTCCGAACATCGAGACGGATGAGGCGAGCGTGAGCGCAAAGCCGTTATCCGCGCTGTAGCTCATCATGATATTGGAATCGAGCGGTCCGAGGACTGTTCCTATTCCTGCATAATATTCCGCCGCATCTGAAACCGGCTCATCGAACTGTGTCCTGAAACCTCCGAAGAGCCTGAAGCCGTAAATGGAGGCATAAGCGGATGCCTCAGCGTAGCTGTTCTCCTCGCCGAGTGTCATTGTATCGAGATTGAGATCAGTCCAGCCCTTCACACGGATGCCGAAGTACTTGTTTCCGTACTCTGCGCTTGCCAGGAATGTCACATTGCTGCCGGGAACAGGGGAGTATGCCGTATTTCCGATCATGCCATAGTGCATCAGGCCTTCCGACCATGCCGCTCCGAGCTCAGCACTGAAACCTCCGAAGCTGACAGGAATGGATGCAGATACAAGGTAACCGTTTTCTGTGAAAGGATTTACCGCGAACGAGTCATTGAACATCGTCGCTCCGGCCAGCTTGAGCCCGGCTTCTGCTCCGTTCCATACGAACGGAATATAGAGCGCTGCTTCCGGATAGAGCTCGAAATCAGAGATCATGTCAGGCCTTACCGTTCCCGCAGCTCCTGCCGTAATGGAGAGCGGGTAGGCGCTGCCGCCCTTCACTGTGAGTTCAACGCCTCCGTTCCCTTCGCCGGGGATCCTCCTGAATGAGAGGTCATCAAACCAGAGGCGGTGCGAATAGAACTCGCTGTCGAACTCATGGTTGAGCGAGAGTGCGCTGTATGCTCCGTCATAGGCATGATCCAGTCCTGTGAAGAGGCCGGCTCCGTCTTCTTCAAGGAAGCTCGTGCGGTCCATGGCGAGGACTGCCGAATCTCCGTAATAGCTTATCTCATCGATGAAGTCCGTGCCGAAGCCGATCCACTCTGAGATGCTCTCCGATCCGATGCCTTCATAAATTGCGAACGGATCGATATTGAGGGTGAGTGTGAACGATCCTGATCTGTATGAAGGCTGGAGGGCGGCTCTCATAACCGCTGTGCCGCTCTGGTCTCCGTATGCTCTTGCTCCGAGCCTGATATCGAATCCGTCGGCATCACTTTTCTCCGGAAGGGCCTCCGGTGTAAGCGCAGCTGCTGCCGGAACCTCAGGTTCTGCGGTTTCCTCTGCAGCTGTTTCAGGTTCTTCTGCGCCTGGTGCGGTTTCAAGTACCTCTGCCGCTGGAGTCTCTGCCTCCGGCACGGCCTGTACAGCAGGCTCTTCTGCCGCAGTCTCAGGGGCTGATGTTTCCTCCGCAGGCTTTTCCTCCGTTATCGTGACGATGACGGGTTCTCCGATCACAGGAGCTGACGGTACTCCGCTTTTCTCTATTTCTATGATGACAGGCTCCACCTCAACAGTAAGCTCCGGTCCGGAGAGGGAGGGGGAAGAGGGAACTGCCGCTTCCGGTCTCTCGACGTTTATGACTGCCGCTTCCGGCTCAGGAAGTTCAAGTGATGTCTCTTCGAACGACGGGGATGACGGGATTGCCGGCTCGCTCTCTTCCGTTTTCAGCGCTCCTGTGACAGATACTGCGCTGTATTCCTCGGCTGTGACTTCCTCAATGTGCCGCGGCCATGCGAGGTAGTCGAGCTTCTCCAGCGGTTCCACCGTCTCATTGATTCCCCTGATGCCGTCATAAGCCGTGACTGTTTTTCCGGAGAGGTTCATGAAGAGCTCAGCATCATCTGTGGAGATGAAGACGAACTCACCTTCGCCGGGAATGATGGTCGAGCTCGCCGGGGTGAATACGGTCATCTGAAGATCCGATTTCATCACGATATCCATCCCGCCGTAGACGAGGTAGAGTGAAGGGGCCGAGATGTCGAAGCCTGTGACGGCAAGCAGGGAGTTATCCTCCATGTGAATGTCACCGTAGTCAGATGTGAACGAGGCTGCAGCATCTCCTGTCTTTATGACCATTCCGCTTTCCCCGACATCCGACAGCGGGTCGAGTGCGGTTCCGTCGGAAGCATAGAGCATAAGTCCGTCGATATCTCCTTCGCAGAGCGTGAGAGCAGGTGAGGCGGACACAGCAAGCGAAACCGTCAGCGCGATCATTAGCAACGATAGAATCTTCTTCATAGACATTTCACCCTCCAGGCACATTTGCCTGACTAGAGACATTTTAGCACAGGAGAGCAATGGAAGACCACTGAATTTACTCCGCTGGAGTCTTTGTCCTCTCATCCATCAGACAGGCGGAGAAATCATGGGCGTTGTAGATGTGCTCCCGTGTCAGCCTGTCGATGTGGGAAAGCTCCTGTATGACCGGCTTGAGCCTGGCCCTGACATTCGTCTGGTCATATGGGCAGACAGGCTTGACGACGGGGAGGTCATAGGCTTCAGCAAGGCGCCGCGTGATGCTCTCCCTTGTCTCTATCAGGGGCCTGATGATATGCATCCTGCCAGAGAAGAATTCCTGCACCGGCAGCATCGTTGAGAATGAGGCACGGAAGCAGAGATTCATCATCGTAGTCTCCGCCAGATCGTCAAGGTGGTGTCCCATTGCGATGAGCTTCGTGTCTGTTTTCTCCGCATATGTGAAAAGCACCCTGCGCCTGTTCCTTGCGCAGAGATAGCAGTTGAAGTCCCCGTTGAAGGAGGTGGGGAACTGCGGCTCGTCCTGAATCGTGAAATCGATATCGAGCGCATCGAAATACTCGGCGAGGCGGTCCCTGTATTCCTCCGGTATCGGATGCTCGAGCCAGTTTATCATCAATGCCCTCAGCCGGTATGATACGGGGAGCCATTTCCTTCTTACGGAGAGTGCCAGGGCAAGTGCCAGCGAGTCCTTGCCGCCTGAAGCGGCTATCAGCACATCGTCTCCTCCCTGTATCATCCTGTATCTGTTGATCGCCTTGCCAGTGCCCTTGATGAACCTCATCACCCATGGCGGCATATCACCATTGATCAGATCCCTGTATGAAAGCCTCTCATCCACAGCACACCTCCCGGAAGGCCGCCGTCGCATCTTCCTCGGAGACATACTCCGGAAGATAAAGGGCCACCTTCCTCAGGCTTCTGGAGAACATCCTGCCGGCTTTTGAGAACAGCAGCTCGTCCTCACGCGGTTTGCTGACGCTTCCGTCCGGGCGCAGTATGGAGATATCAGTCTCAAAACTGATCGGCTCCGGTATATCGATGATCGTCTCATACTCCCTGAGCTCAGGATAGAGAGGGGAGAGGAGCGAGAATATCCTCTCCTCGGCAATATGGCGGTCCTCTATCCTTCCCGCCTCTCTCTCCATTTTTCCATCCTCATCGTAGGCCTTCCAGGCTTTCCTATCCTCGATGATCCCGTTCTCCACATTCTCGACGAGGGCGAAGGGCTCATAGCTGCTGTGGCTCCGGCAGAGGCCGATGAAGCCGCTGTCATCCTTGAGATAGAGGTCATCGAGCGTTATGACACCATCTCGGAGCGCTGAAACCACAGCTTTCTTGATCATCGCGGTGGCACCCCTTACGCCTTTGTGCCAGTAAAGGTTGCGGTACATCATGTACTTTGAGAACAGGACCTGCTCCACAAGGGATATCGCGTCCTCATCAAGCGCGATGCGCCCGTCCGAGCAGGAGATGGAGGCTATCGTATAGCTTGTGTCCTGCCTGCCGTAGGGAATGCCCGCGAAGAATGCATCCCTTGAGAGATAGTCCAGCTTGTCCGGGTCGAGCGTTCCGGAGAGCACGCTTCTGTAGAAGAGTGTCTCATCTTCAGAGCATGGAACCTCTGTGTCGATGATCAGCCCCGTCATCACGGGATCCGCTCCCGCTTCCTCCACGGCTTTCCTCAGATCCGCGGAATCAGTGATCAGGCTGCGGGCGATCTCCTCGTGCTCGCGCACTGAGAGTTCCTTCAGTGAATGGGCATATGGAAAATGTCCGATGTCATGAAGGAGGCAGGCCGCGAGGAAGCTCATGAGCCCTGTTTCTGTTAGCGGGAGGTCTCCGCTCTTCCGCGCCAGCGTCAGCATCATCTCCCTTCCGAGATGATAGACGCCGATTGAGTGGCTCAGGCGCGTATGGACCGCTCCCGGATAGATGTGGTATGCCGGTCCGTTCTGCCTTATCGAGGCGAGCTTGACGACATCCTTTGTATCGAGTATTGCCCTGAGTCCCGCCGTCATGGGGATGTTGCCCCAGAGGGGATCCTTTACAGTGTGCGCAAAGCCGCGCATGAGAATTCCGGATGCTTCGTTTCCTGTCACATTGAGAAGAGTAGCACGTTCGCGGGGTATTCACAAAGCGGGCTTTTGATGGGAGAATCGCCATATGCTCAGATTCATCACAGCGCTCCTGATCTCCATCATGCCGCTTTATGCCGTGGCGCCGCTTTCATCATCCATCGGACGCATCCAGACTGATGTGAAGGATGGCTCTATAACAGCCATTGCCCTGGAGGCTGCCGGACGAAGCTACACTGAGTCATGGCTGGATGATTATGCTTCTGCAAAGGTGTCATTCGGTGAGGCTTACTCGGAGATCCTCTCAGCCTCACTGCCGATGGACAATCCCGTTGCCGGCACGGAGAAGAACGGTGCCGTCACGCTGATGAGCCTTACGGACGGAACCATCCTCTCCTTTGTGTTCCGGAACGGACGCATCGTGGCTGTCAGTCCAGCCCCCTGAGTTTCTTGAATCTGCCGAGCAGTGCCGCGAAGTGCTCTGTTGCGGCTTTTACCGGGGCGCTCTCCCTCATATCCACGCCTGCTTTCTTCAGGGACTGCAGCGGATACCTTGAGCCGCCTGAAGAGAGGAAGGAGATGTAGTCATTCCTTTCTTTCTCCCCGCCTGAGAGGACACGCTCTGACAGCGCTATCGATGCAGAGATCCCCGTCGCGTATTTGTAGCAGTAGAAGGCCCTGTAGAAGTGGGGGACCCTCAGCCCTTCAAGGTCGCTGACATCCTCGAACTCCATCATCTCTCCGAAATAAGCCTCCAGCAGTTTCCTGTATTCGCTTCTCAAGACCTCAAGGGTTATCGGCTCCTTCCTCTCAGCTTTTTCATGTATGATGAGCTCGAACTCCGCGAACATGGTCTGCCTGAAGAGGGTGGCCACCTCATCATCGAGGTTCTTTCCGATGATATATGCCTCTTCCTCAGGGCTTGAAGCATGTTCCATAAGATAGCGGGAGAGGAGGTTCTCATTGAATGTCGAAGCAGTCTCCGCCTCGAAGATCGAGTAGTCATAGTTCATGTAGGGGTTGTTCCTCACGGAGTACCATGAGTGCATCGAGTGGCCTCCCTCATGGATCAGGGTGAACACCGAGTCCAGGACATCCTCCTCGAAATTCGTCAGGATGTACGGTGCGCCCGTGTATCCGCCAGCTGAAAAGGCCCCGCTGCGCTTGCCCTTGTTCTCGTATCTGTCGACCCAGCGGTCCGTCGTGAGGCCCTTGATGAGCGTTGTCCTGTACTCCTCTCCAAGCGGCTTCACGGCCTCGCTGATGATTGCGACAGCTTCATTGTAGGTGTGATGGCTGCTGCAGCCTTCGACCATCGGCATGTAGCAGTCCCAGTGATGGAGCCTCTCCTTCCCGAGGACCGCGGCTTTCACCTTGTAGTACTCATGCAGCGCGGGGAATGCTTCGTGCACTGTCGATATAAGCGAGGTATATACCTTTGACGGGATGTTGTCCGGGAAGAGGGCAGCCTCCAGCGAGGATCTGAATCCGCGTGCTTTTGCGCGGAAGATATCCTCCTGCACCGATGAGGCATAGAGGTCCGCAATGGTGTGCTTGTGATCATCGTATCCCTTATAGTACTGCCTGTATGCCCTTTCCCTTATCTTCTCATCCTTGTTCCTGATGAAAAGCGCATAGGTGCTGTGGGTGAGTTTCTCACCGTCTATCTCTCCGAAGTCGAGGTCTGCATTGTTCAGATCCATGAAGGCTTTCTGTGCTGATCCGGAGACCGGGACGAAGAGGCTCATCAGCCGTTCCTCCTTTTCCGACAGCACATGATCCTTTTCCCTCAGCGTCTTCTTCAGCCAGATGCGGTACTCCCTGAATCTCGGCTCCCTCATCCATTCATGCAGCGTCTCCGTGCTGACTGAGAGCAGCTCCGGAGTGAAGTAGGAGAAGCGCTCCGAGAAATCAGCTGCGGCGGCTTCATACATGCCGAGCCTTCTCATATTGTCCGGGTCCGTTCCATCTGTCTCATACATCAGGAAGGCCCAGTTGCCGAGCCTCTCAGCTTCCATGGAGACGGTCCTGTAATATTCGAGCGCTTTGAAGAGCGCATCGGAGCTTTCTCCCAGCGTTCCCTTGAAATCAGCGGCCCTGCGGAATTTCACCGCGAGCTTCCTCATATCCCTTTCCCATTCCCTGCCATTTCTGGAGAGTGCGGAAAGATCCCATGTATTCTCCGTCTTCTGATCTTTTCTCTCAATCATCTTTCATCCTCCTTTTCAAGAAGCAGCTTCATGAGGCGGGCTGCCTTGCCTCTGTGCGAGTACTTGTCCTTATCTCCTTCTGGAAGCTCGGCGGAGATCATTCCCGCTTCGCTGATGAAGAAGACAGGATCATAGCCGAAACCGTTCACGCCTGACGGAGCTGCGGCTATCGAGCCCTCGCATGTCTCCTGGATTATATACCGCCTTTCGTCGGAGAGTATGAGGCAGAGTGCGGTCACGAATACTGCTTTCCTGTCTTCTTTCCCTTCCATGTTCTTCAGAAGCAGCATGTACTTTTCCTTGTCTGAAAGAGGCCTTCCTGCCTCTTCTTCCCCATAGCGTGCGGTGCGGACACCAGGCGCTCCTCCCAGTGCATTCACCATCAGGCCGGAGTCGTCGGCGAGAACGGGTTTTCTCACGATCCTGTACAGGGCCTCCGCCTTTATCGTGGCGTTCGCGATGAAATCTGAACCTGTCTCCTCGGGATCGAATGCTATTCCTTCCTCCTTTGGGAGCACGAGTTCATAGCCTCCGAGCAGCCTGGACATCTCCTTTTTCTTATGGTCATTGCCAGATGCGAAATATAGTTTCATAGTGAGAATATAATTCCGCTTCCGATGATTTTCTACAGCCCCTCCGAGATACGTTCCAGCGCGGTGCGCATTGCTTTTATATCATAGGTCACCGCTGAGCGTGATACTCCCAGCACTTCAGCTATAGCCCGATGCGTGAGGCCGCAGTGCGCTCTGGCTATTTCCCTGCGCCTTCTGAGGTATACCTCCGAGAGCTTCCTGTATTTCTCGAGCAGGATATCGCGCTTCTCCATGTCCGTCTCCATCCAGATGGCTCTCCGGAGCCGTGTCATGACTTTCCAGTGCCGTCCGGCAACCATTTCCAGATTTTCTATGGTCTCGCCGTTTCCCTCATGAAGGTATTCATGCCTGAGCGTATAGAAGCGCGAGGCAGTCTCCATGTCTATCCTCAGCAGCCTCGATATCCCCGCGATGAATCCCGGCGTTTCTGTCTCCGGCAGCGCCAGGAGATAGGAGATGAACTGTCTCCGCTTGACTGGTTTCCGCAGAAGCTCCGTGAGCTTCCTCTCCGCATCTGTGAGTGACAGAGTCTTCTGTCCCTGTGTGCGCACGATGTGGCGCGATATCTCCCCCAGGCTCATTTCCGAAAGCTGCGGATGCTGCGCAGAGTAGGGAAGGCATTTCTCAGAAAGCTGTGCCTCGTGGATCGTTATGTCGGATACGATGAGGTCCTCATCCATTGTCTTCTCCTTCATTTTCCGCCTTGTGTAGCGCATCACGCGGTAACGGCATATCTGCGTGAGGTATCCGTTGTATGTCAGTCCTGATACCCTGAATGAGCTGATGATCCTTCCGATATCCTTCTGGATGTCCAGGAAGAAGCCTCCCGCATCCTCTGCCCCGAGATAGAGATTGCGCATGGGAATCAGATAGAGAAGTATGGATGTGCGTTCCCTGATTTTCTCCTCTAGTTCAATGTGCCTTGTGCTTTCCTCGGCAAGCGCGTTGTACTCCAGCACCAGAGCTGTGAAAGCCCTGTCCTCCGCTTCAGCGAAATAATGTCTTTCCATTCAGATCCTCCTTTCCTTTGCGATGCAGAGTGCGTGCCGGAAAGGATGAATACTGTATTCTGTCTTTTAACTGCTTTGGATATATGGAAATGAAAATGTGTCCCATATGGGACACATGTCTTGTCAGAGCTTATCTATGGCATCTCCGATGCGCTTTATGAGCATCTTCTTCGCTTCTTCGGGGGTGTATTCCGTTACAGTGGCACCTGCAGCCCTCACGTGGCCGCCGCCGCCGAGCGATGCGGCAATGGCTCCGACATCGAGCCCTGATCTGTTCTTGGAGCGGAATCCTATCTCCAGAGCATCGCCTTTGTCCTTGATGAAGACAACTGCCATGACACCCTCTGTTTCCAGCAGGGAGGCGTAGACTCCGTCGCTAAGGCGTGCGTTCATCATCTCCTGCGGCTGATATGCCACGATGAGCTTCCCTTCAAGCTCAAGCTCGGATGAGAGTATGATCGCTGCTGTGTCCTTTATGTCCTGCAGTTTCCGCCCGTCATGCATCTCGTCATAGATCTCATATGGAGACACGCCGTGGATTGCGAACTCTGCGACCCTTGGGAGGCATGAAGCAGCCTGTGAGGGGGAGAGAAAGTGGTAGAAACCGGTATCTGTGGCGAATCCGATGTAAAGATATCTCGAAAGCGTTTCATCCAGGCTGACACCAAGTTCTTCCCTCACTACATCAACGAGCATTGTCGTCGACGGCGACTCCGGCACGATGTAGCTCATCCCGTCCTCTGTGAACGGTATTCCTGACGAGTGATGGTCGATCACGATGCGGCGGAGATCGGAGATGGCCCTGAACGGCTCTCCGGGGCGGTCCGGAGTGGAGCAGTCCAGTATTATGACAAGCGGATTGAGGGCTATGAAAGCCGCATCCGCTTCCTTCTTGAAAAGCTCTTCCAGACTCTTTATGTCATCACGGAGGAATGGCCCCTCGTTGAGAAGGAGCGTCTTCTTCCCCATCTTCCTGAGTATGAGATCCATCGCAAGCGATGAATAGAGCGCATCCCCGTCAGGATTGCGGTGGGCGACGATTACCGCCGCATCCGCATCTTCTATTGCCTTGATCAGGCGGCGGTCACATGGCGGGAATATAGTGCCCATCATCCCTCACGATCTTCGGTTCAGTGCGCTTCTCGACATTTTCCCTGTCGACGATGACTTCCTTCACCCCTGTCATGGAAGGAATCTCGTAGCTGATCCCGAGCATCAGATTCTCGACTATTGACCTGAGTCCTCTGGCGCCGGTCTTCTCCCTGTATGCCTTCTCCGCGATCGCATCAATCGCATCATCGGTGAATGTCAGCTTGATGCCGTCGAGCTTGAATGATGTCTCATACTGCCTGAGTATGGAGTTCTTCGGTTCAGTTATGATCCTTCTGAGATCAGCTTCCGTCAGGTTGTTGAGCGTGACATGCACCGGAAGCCTGCCGATGAACTCGGGAATGAGGCCAAACTTTATCAGATCATCCGGATGGAGCTCCTTGTAGAGCGTCTCGAGATCCTTGCCCTCGTTTGCCGTGACATCGGCACCGAAGCCCATTGCGGATACGGCAACACGCTTCTCGATGATCTTGTCCAGACCAACGAATGCTCCGCCGCAGATGAATAGGATGTTCGCCGTGTTGATCTTGAGCATCTCCTGGTTCGGATGCTTTCTGCCTCCCTGGGGAGGTACTGAGGCGACTGTCCCTTCTATGATCTTAAGCAGGGCCTGCTGCACGCCTTCTCCCGACACATCGCGTGTTATTGAGACGTTCTCGCCCTTCTTGGAGATCTTGTCGATCTCGTCGATGAAGATGATTCCGTGCTCAGCGCGGGGGATATCGAAGTCTGCAGCCTCTATGAGCTTCAGGAGGATGTTCTCCACATCCTCTCCTACATAACCGGCTTCTGTGAGGGTAGTGGCATCAGCGATTGCGAAAGGCACATCGAGCTTCTTCGCAAGTGTTCTCGCAAGAAGCGTCTTTCCCGTTCCGGTAGGGCCGATCATCAGGATGTTGGATTTATCTATCTCGACTCCTGATTCCTCTATTTCACGGGCGTATTTGACCCTTTTGTAATGATTGTAGACAGCGACTGAAAGCACCCGCTTGGCGGCATCCTGCCCGATCACATACTGGTCGAGGTATTCTTTGAGCTCCTCGGGTGTCGGTATTTCCTTGATGTCATCGCTTCCGGCGGTTCCGCCTCCATCCGATCCCTTGCGGAGAATGTCCCCGCAGGTCTTGACGCATTCCTCGCAGATAGCGACGCCAGGACCGGAGACATAACGCACTGTGCCATCGAACGGCCGTCCGCAGAAAGAGCAGTATTTAGCGTTTCTTGCCATATTATCTTCTGATTACCTTGTCAACAATTCCGTACTGGAGGGCCGCATCGGCATCCATGTAGCAGTCGCGGAGGATGTCATTCTTTATCTCATCAGCAGTCTTTTCCGTATGCGCTGACAGAAGGCGGGTCGTGACCTCGTAGATCCTCTGGAGTTCCCTTGATGACACTACGATGTCAGAGGCCTGTCCCTCCGCGCCTCCTGAAGGCTGGTGGATCATCACCCTCGCATTGGGGAGTATCGATCTCTTTCCCTTCTCTCCGGCGGCGAGGAGTATCGCAGCCATCGAGCATGCCTGTCCGATGCAGATTGTCTGCACAGGACAGCGCACATACTGCATGGTGTCATAGATGGCGAGACCTGCTGTGACGCTTCCGCCGGGACTGTTGATGTAGAGGCTGATCTCCTTCTCCGGATTCTCACTCTCCAGGAAGATGAGCTGTGCCACCACGAGATCCGCACTTGCATCCGTGATTTCCCCGTCTACGAAGATGATCCTGTCCTTCAGAAGACGGGAGAAGATGTCATACTGTCTTTCGCCTGTTCCCGACTGTTCAACAACATAGGGAACAAGCGTATTCATCCTTTCTTTCAATGGTATTCCTCTCAGAGACCCATGTATTCGCCGTAGCTCTTCTTCTCTCCGTCCTTGAAAGTGTTCTTCTCAAGGAGGAAGGGAAGGACCTTGGCAAACTGCATCTCGTCCTTGATCATATCCCTGTAGGAGTCCTTCTCAGAGTCTGGAACATTCTTGAGCTGCTTCTCGCACTCTGCGTTGAGCTCCTCTTCGCTGATCTCGAAATTCTCCGTCTCGCGGATCTTGTCCATTATGAGCTGGGTCCTGATTGTCTGCACCGCATCATCCCTCCACTCATTCTGGATGGCTTCCTTCGTGGATCCCTGCATCTGCATGAATTTCTCGACCTGCTCCTCAGACACTCCCATCTGGCGTACGAAGTTTCTCCAGCGGCTGTCGAGCTCTGCCTTGATCATTGACTCGGGGATGACGAAATCAGCCTCACCGGCGAGCTTCTTGAGAATCTCGTTCTCCTTCTCCCTGCTGATGGCATCGGCGGCGTTCTTCTCGAACTTCTCCCTGATTCCCTTCTTCAAGTCATCGACAGTCTTGTACTCATCCTTGATGTCCTGTGCGAATGCATCGTCAACAGCGGGAAGCTCACGGCTCTTGAGCGTATCGAGCTTTACGCGGAGCGTGATCGTCTTTCCTGCATAGCCGGGGACATTATCCTCCTCGGTGTAGCTCTTTGTGATGTCCTTCGTCTCTCCGGCCTTCATGCCCTCGATATCCTTGTCGAGCTTGTAGAAGTTGTAGCCCGAGCCGAGCGTGAATGTGAAACCATCCCTCTTTGTATGTGCAACCTCGTTTCCGTCCCCGTCGATCTCGTAGTAGTCGATCGTAACGACATCTCCATCAGCTGCCTCGCCGTCCTTTGTGCGGACAATGGCGTTCTGCTCGCGGTATTTCTCGATCTCCTTCTCGATATCGGCATCTGTGACCTCGATTGCCGGCACCTCAACCTCGAGTCCTGTGTACTGAGGAAGCTCAAAGCGCGGCATGACATCATAGACGACAGTGAACGTGAGATCCGAATCCTTCTTGAAGGGGAGGAGCTTCTCCTCATCCTGGAGAACGGGTGTCGAGAATACGAGCGGAGAATCCTTCTTGTCGAGGGTGGAGTAGGCTTCCTTCAGTGCCTCTTCCATCGTGTCGAATGTGCTTTCCTCGCGGATCTGGTCGCCGAATTTCCTCTCGATGACGGATGCCGGAACCTTGCCCTTCCTGAAGCCGGGGATCGTAAGTTCCTTGGCATATTTCTGGATCCTCTTGCTGTATGCTTCCTCGATCGAGGCAGCATCCAATGTCAGCGTAAGCGCTGCCTGGGAGTTCTCAAGCTCCTTGACGCTCTTCTCGGTAATCATAAGTACCCATCCTTATATTTGCTTCATTTCAAATGCATGTACTGCAACTTATGTAATATAACCATTTTGCCCTGTAAAGTCACTACCCGGGAAAATCGCGGCAGGTGAAGGAAATAGAGGCGGATGGACGGGAGCGGTATCCATCGCGAAAATACTTCTGCTCAAAGGTAGAATTTGCGGAGATTTATAAGTCCGCTTTGAAATCTCCGTAATTATCAAAGAAATATAGAAGAACAGATTCTGCAGTCTATGAATGATTTTCCATCGGTAACGATTTATGTTCCAAGGCAATGAGGGAAGACAAGATATGATGTGACGGATTCCGGCTGGAATTGTGGGTGTCTGAAAATGAAAAGAGGCTGTATCAAAGCCTGAGCTTCTCAACAGCCTCCCGTTATACTGAGCGGTTTCAGAAATCGCTCATCATCATGTCGCCGAATTCCGACGGCACCGGTTCCTCGGCAGCAGCTGCTGCACCGCCGCCGATGTTAAGCCCGAGCTGCTGGGCCATCGGGATGAACTCTGTAATATATTTGTCCTCCCCGAGACCTGCGACAAGTGCCGGCAGGCTGAGCACGACCTGGTTCTCATTCAGAGGTACGGAGAACTCAGCCTCGATCTCGAACTGGTTGAAATCCTCATCCTCATAGAGGACATGGATCGTGTGCTTCTGCCTCGTTACAGTGGCCTCCCTTCTTGTGCGCGGGGAGTACTCCTCGGCTTCCATTCCGTCCACCGATACCTCCGCCCACTCGAGAGCCTTGTACGAAACTCCGTCTATTTCCGTCGTCCTGTTGTCCACATAGATGGTGTGCTGCTTGCCGTAGTGGTAGAGGAATACCGCAAGGAGGATGACGACGACGATCACTCCGAGGCGCACATAGAAGGACAGGTTGAAGAAGTCCTTTATATTCTTCTTATCGCTCATGCCTTTGCTCCCTCCTGCTGAAGTCCTGCAAGCTCCTTGGCGGACTCAGCCTTCTCGCGTCTTGTCCTGATCTCATAGAGAACGAGCGCAAGTGTGATGACTCCGTAGGAGACGAATACACGGAAGTACTCTCCGATCTGCGCCTGTCCCATGAGGTTCTTTCCGGCCTGAGGAGTAAGTATGAACATCAGGTGGAAAAGAATGATTCCGAGGAAGACGTTCTTGATCGAAGCCTTGGATACCGAGGCGCCGCCTACGAGGAGCGCTGCGATACTGAACATACCTATCTGCGAGTGGGAATTGTATGTGTTGAGCGTTCCCATGTTCGAAAGGTAGAGGATCATTCCGTATGCTGCGAAGACAGTTGAGATGACGATGGCGAGGATTCTTGTCCTCTCGACCTTGATTCCGGCCTCTCTCGCGACCTCCATGTCCTGGCCTACAGCTCTCATGTCCTGGCCGAGCTTCGTCTTTCTGAACCAGATGATGACGACACAGAGGAGGGCGATGAGCAGGATTGTCAGAACTGGAATGTTCACGCCGCCGATCGTGAGCTGCCAGTATGTGTCGACCGACTGCCTCACGTTGATGAGGTCAATCGTATTCCTTACGCCGTAACCGCGCGGAAGGATGACCTGGTCGGAGTGGATCGGGATCACAGGACCCATTCCATAGAGGACGATGAGCTGGTAGACACCGTTCATGAAGAACGAGATCATGTAGCTCGTGATCATCTCGCGTCCCCTGGCCATGTTGAGCATCTTGCCGCAGAACCATCCAAGGAGCACGGCGATCGGAGTTGCTATGATCGCGGCGAGGAGAAGGCCGGGAATGCCGACGATGTTCCATGCCGTGATGAAGATGATTCCGATCTGTCCTGCCATAGCTCCGAGCGTCATTCCGAAGTTGAGTCCCATTCCGGCCATGATAGGAATCAGGAGTGAAAGCACGAGGAAGCTGTTGCGCATGATCCTCGTGACGATCTGGCTGACCAGATACTGTCCGGAGTATCCCGCGATGGGAATACAGACGATGCAGAGCACGATGAAGATGATCGGAACGATGTTGTTTATCGCGAATTCCTTCGCGTTGAACTGCTTTTTATTCTTGCTCATCTGGATGCCCCCGATTTTCTTGTCAGAGCGTAGAGGATCATACCGTTGGAGACGATGATCCTGAGAACCTCTGACATGTCAGTGTGGATCAGGTTGTTCATGACCGACGGGGTCATTGTCACTATTCCCTGATACAGAATCGTTCCGATGATGACGTTGGCAATCGAGGCCTTGTTGACCGACGCGCCTCCGATGAGGATCGCCGATACTGCAGGCATTGCCATGTACATCGGTCCCTGGTAAAGCTGGATGAATCCGTAGCCCTGCTGGTAGCAGAGGATTCCGAGCGCTCCGAGCCATGTGGACATGATGACGGAGAGTGTCCTCTGCTTGTCCACGTTGATTCCGGCCGCTCTTGCGAATACAGGGTTGGATCCTACAGCTGTCATTGCCGTACCTGTCTTCGTGTGGAGGAATGCCCAGATGATGAGCGCAAATACCGAGAAGAAGAGGATCTCGCCGAATGATATCGAGAGCGTTCCTATATTGAGCTGCAGGAAATCCTTCAGTACGTGCGAATAGAAACCGTCTGTCGAGATTGTGGTCCTAAGACCGCTTCCGGAGTAGCCCCATACCATGGTCGGGGACTTATACGGAAGGAGCAGCCACATGATGGACATGAAGGCAACAGAGGAGAAGCCGACATATGTCGCGATCATCATCTCGCTTCCCTTGACCCTGTTAAGGAGCTTGCCGTATCCCCAGCCGAGAATGATTGCGAACGGGGTGGAGTAGAGGATTGCGAGGAAGAATGAGAGCGGACCCGTCACGCCTGTCTCGATTGAGAGCGTGGCTCCGAGAAGGCCGGAGATGATTCCGAGCGGGAGGCCGAAGTTGAGGCCACAGCCGGAGTGGATCATCGGGACCATCGCAAGAACCATGATCGAGTTCATTCCGAAGCGTGCCAGCGTGTCGGAGATGGAGGCACCGACCCTGATGTTGACGAACGGAGCGATGATGAAGAGCAGCAGGAGGAATCCTGCGATGATGAGCCTCGGAAGACCGAAGGACTTGAGCACAGACTTGATCTTTTCCATCACTTTGCCTCCTTTCCTGTCTTGCCGACCATGAGGATGCCGAATTCCTCGCTCGGCGTGGAGGCCGGGAGGATTCCGGATACGGCACCGTCTGTGACGATGGCGATGCGGTCGCAGCACTGCCTGAGCTCCTCAAGCTCCGAGGAGATCATGACGATTGTGACGCCGAATTCCCTGTTGTATTCCCTGAGCGCCTTCAGAACCAGTGCCTTGGCACCGATGTCGATTCCTCTTGTCGGCTCAGAGACGAAGAGCAGCTTCGGCTGGAGCGCAAAGGACTTGGCAAGACAGATCTTCTGCTGGTTGCCGCCGGAGAGCTCCTTTGCCTTCTGCTTGGATGATGTGCATTTGATCTGCAGCTGGTCGATGTATTTCTTCGTCACTTCCTCGATGGCACTCTGGTCCCTCCATTTGATAAGACCGCCAAGGTACTGCTTGAGGAATTTGTTCTGTATCTGCATCGCGGGGAAGGCCACGTTCCACTCAAGAGACTCGTCAAGCAGGAGGCCGACGCCTCTCCTGTCCTCGGATACAAACGCGACGGATGCATCGAGACAGGCTCTCGGATTGTTGAGAGGAATCTCCTTGCCGTTGAGCGTCACCTTGCCTCCGGCAGGGTAGAGCCCCATGATTCCGTTGGGAATGCCGATCTTTCCCTGGCCTGCGAGTCCTCCGATGCCGATGAACTCACCCTTGTGCACGTCGAGGTTGACGTTCTTCACCACCTCGCCGGGCATGTCAACCCAGAGATTCCTGACAGAGAGCACGACTTCCTTGGAAAGCGGCCTCTCGTCCTCCTTTCTCTGAGCCTGCGGTGCATTGACGTCGCGGCCTACCATCAGCCTCGCCATCTCCTGGATTGATGTCTTCTTCGCATCGAGCTCGTTGATGATGCGGCCGTCGCGCATGACGATGACCTTATTGCACACATCAAGAATCTCCTGGAGACGGTGCGTGATGAAGATCACGGAGATGCCCTGGGCGGAGAGGTTCCTTATTGCCTTGAGAAGCATCTCGGCTTCCTTCTCCGAGAGAACAGCCGTAGGCTCGTCGAGCACGAGAAGCCTGATCGAGCTCTTGGATATCTCCCTGGATATCTCCGTGAACTGCTTATGTCCGACAGGCATCTCGGATACGAGCATGTCAGGATCGAGGCTCACTCCGAGCTTCGTTATGGCATCGATAGCTTTTTTCTGAAGTTCTTTTCTGTCTATGGTGTTCGCTCTCTTGCCGAATACAAGCGAGAGCACATTTTTATTCTCTGGTTCTCTGTTGAGCAGTATGTTCTCTGCTGCTGTGAAGCCTGGAAGGAGGGAGAACTCCTGGTGGACCATTCCGATACCGGCCCTGAGCGCATCCAGAGGGGATGCAAACTTAACTTCCTTGCCATCTATGAGGACCTTTCCCCCATAGCCACCCGTCTGATGAATGACGTCCATGCCGAAGAGGATGTTCATGAGCGTGCTCTTTCCTGCACCGTTCTCACCGACGAGGCCCAGCACCTCACCCTGCTTCAGCGTGAAATTGACATCTTTCAGTACGGGGTTTCCATTGTACTCCTTGCTCACATTCTGCATTTCCAGCAAGGGCCTTGTCATTTCACTCATTCTTACCCCTTATAAACACAGAAGAAAGGGGAGGAATCCTCCCCTTTCCCCTGAGGATTGAAGTATTAGTTGAACTCCTTTCCTGTCATGTAGAAGCACCACTCAGGCACTTCGACGTCTGTGTTGCCCATGTAATAGCCCGGATCGCCCATGATGTAGGTATCCTGGTATACGAGGACGAAGTTGTCACTGGAGACACCGGAGTTGGCGTCAACGTAGTACGAACCGTTCCAGTTTGCACCAGGTGTGTAAGCCTGGAAAGCCTTCCTGATGTTGCGGATCGATGTATAGTCGAAATCCTCGCCGTTCATCTCTGCTGTGACAGCGTCATATGCGAGGCGTCCGAGGCCAGCTGTTGTTGTGTAGCCGTAGCTGTATGCCCATGTTCCGAAGCGTCCTGCACCGCCCTGCTCGACGACAGCAGCCTCAACCTTTGCGAGGATTGCCGGGAAGTCGCCAGCCTCTGCGGAGAGGTCGATTCCGAGAGCTCCAGGGTATCCCATGAGCGGTGACGGGAGGTCAGCCTCTACGAAATATCCGCCATACTGCATGAGCTGCCTGAGAAGCGGCTCTGTGTGGGCATCGTTCGTACAGAAGAAAGCTGTGTTCTCGCCATACTGCTGGATCCACTCCGGAGTCTTCTCGAGGATGTACTGCTGAGCACCTGCGATTCCGACGTCGGATGTCGGATCAGGAGCGGAGACATCGACGAACTGCATTCCGAGCTCGTTGCAGGTCTGGATCATGATCGCTCTTCTTCTCTGCATCTTCTCCATTGCGAGGTGGCGCGGGAAGGAGATGTGTACGAATGTGTCGCATCCGAGCTCGTGAGCCGCGTTGATCATGAGGTAGCCGCGGGCAACGAAGTCGTTGGATGTTACGAGGTCAGCAGCACCGGAGATGAGGTACGGCTCCTCGTGAGCTTCGCCGGCGAAGCAGAGGATGTCAGGTCTTACAGCCTTGATCTGGCGGAAAGCCTCTGCAGTTCCGGGAACAGCCTGGTTGACAATGACTGCCTTCATGAGGGGGTCATCAGCAAGGCCTGCGATGACGGAGATTGTTGTCTCCTGCTCCTCCATGAAGTTGTCGGGGTATGTCATGTGCTGGATGTATCCGCCATCCGCAACAGCGCCGAGCTCTGCGATGAGAGCCTCTGCACCGCGGAGGTCGTCCTCAGACTGAGATACGGTACCCGTAACAACACCAATGTGGAACGGTGCATCCGCGAAAGCTGCGGAGGAAAGCACCACAAGCACCATAAGAGCTGTTAAAAGTTTCTTCATAAGTACTCCCTTTTGATTTTTCTTTGTCAGACTTTATCACTGTATTGATGAAATATGCAAGCTAATGCATTGAATTTCATACTTTATGCAAATTAATTATCGGCATTAATTTCCAATCTGCATATCACAGCGACAATATATGTCCTGGAGGCTGTGCGAAACTCCTTTCAGAGGAGGCTGGTATGGATAAAGAACTTGTCGTAAGGGCAAAGAGCGGGGATATGATGGCACGTGAGGAGCTTATCTCATCATTCGACGGCATGATAAGGTCAATCGCGGCATCGTATGCAGGAAAACTCGATGGCGCAGAATCACTGGATGATCTCGTGCAGGTCGGACGCGTTGGATTTCTTGAGGCACTGGACCGCTTCGATTTCGCAATCGCCCCCGCATTCATCCCATATGTCAAGGAAGGGGTGAAAATGGCGATACGCGATCATCTGAACAGCTCAATGCGGCTTATACGCCTTCCCCGCTGCGCGATAGAGAGGGTGAAGACGCTCTCCGATGCGTTGTCGCATCTTGCGGATGAGGGTCGTGAGATCTCCGCAGAGGCCGTGAAGGAGAGGACTGGTTTTTCCGACAGGATACTCCGCAATGCGGAGCGCAGCAGGGCTCTGCAGATGCCGCTGAGCCTCGATTTCCAGTATTCCGGGCGAGGCTGTGACCTCGCATCTGCTGTGGCTGCGGATCATTCCGTGGAGGATGAGGCTGAGAATGACATGATGGTGGAGAAGCTCTCCGACACTATGAAAGGGCTTTCCGGGCCCGACAGGTTCATCATCAATTCTCTCTACGGTTCATTCGGTGCCGAGAAGCTCTCCGCACGGGATATAGCCAGAAGGCTCTCCCTCTCGGAGAATGCGGTGAGGAGAAGGGCGGCGCGCATAGAGAGCAGCCTGTACAGAAAGATTTCCTGATGATAGGCTTGAGGCATGGTCAGGAAAGCGGCATATGAGGATCTTCCCGAGATCCTCCATATATATGATAAGGCCCGAGCGTTCATGCGCGCCTCGGGCAATGCCTCACAGTGGAGGAACGGATATCCGCGCCGCGAGGTGCTCGAGTATGACATAAGTCAGGGAAACCTCTATGTCCTTGCGGATTCTTTCGGGCCCTATGGCGTATTCATGCTCCGCGTCGGCACTGACCCGACATATCTGGAGATAAGGGACGGCGGATGGCTTGATGACTCAGATTATGCCGTTATTCACCGTGTGGCCTCATCTGGGCGCAGAAAAGGTGTTCTCCATGAAGTTGTCGCTTTCGCTTCCTCGCTCTGCCCGCATATAAGGATCGATACCCATGCCGACAATCTTCCGATGCAGACTGCGCTTCTGAAGGAGGGATTCTCGCGCACCGGGATCATAGTCTGCGACGATGGTACGGACAGAATCGCATTCGAGCGCGTTTTTTCTTGAGTTGCAGCACCGCTGGAGTATAATCTTCTATTGGAAATGAAACATTGTTCCGTTTCCAGGGAGGGAATATGTCTGTAATCGTCTCTTTCGGTGAGATAATGGCCCGCATAACCACCGAGGGTTACTATACACTGCGGCAGTCGCTGCCAGGCCGCGTCTCGCTCTGCTTTGCCGGAGCTGAGGCCAATGTGGCGGCATCGATCTCGCTTTTGGGAGGTGAGGCGAGATACATCACGGCGCTTCCTGATAACGATATCTCGGAAGCGTGTCTCGGAAACCTCAGGAATCTCGGTATTGATGCTTCCTATGTGCTGAAGAAGAACTCGGGGCGCCTCGGCATCTACTTTGTCCAGGCTGGTGCTGACCAGCGGCCGAGCAAAGTCATATACGACAGGGAAGGTTCCACTTTCTCCTCCACCGAAGGCTGGGAGTATGACTGGGATACAGTCTTTCAGGGAGCCTCGATACTCCATGTCACCGGAATCACGCCGGCTGTATCCAGAACAGCGGCAGAGGCGCAGCTTGTATGCATGAAGAAGGCTAAGGAGCATGGACTGAAGATCTCCTTCGACTGCAACTTCCGCTCAAAGCTCTGGAACTGGGAGCCCGGAACACCCAAGGAACAGCTTGCGGGGCGTGTCATCAGCGAGATGATGCAGTATGTGGACATTCTCTTTGCCGCCAGAATAGATGCGGAAACGCTTCTCGGCATCCATGTTGACTGTCCATCATCCTATTCCAGGGTTGATGAGCAGCCTTATGTGGCGGAGGCCATCCACAGGAAGTTCCCTTCGGTGGAGATGCTTCTAACCACTATGCGGCAGTCGATAAGTGCGACATACAACAAATGGGGTGCCGCCATGTATGACATAAGCGACGGCATGCAGTACGTCTCCCCCTGCGTCGACGGCATGTATGTTCCTTATGACATCACTTCGATAGTTGACAGGATCGGAGCCGGAGACAGCTTCGCCGCCGGCATCCTCTATGCGCTTACAGATCCTGAGCTCGGAAACGACAAGCAGACAGTGATTGACTTCGCAACTGCGGCATCGTGTCTGTGCCACTCGATCATGGAGGATATCAACTACGTCTCTAGAGAGGATGTCATCGCGCTGATGAAGAGCGGAGGGCACGGAACAGTCACAAGATGAACTTGCCCATATCGCGATGAGCTGTTAATTTTGTAGTCAAGGAGAAAGATAGTATGGCACTTTCATTCTACAGATGCCCCGAATGCGGGGAGATCGTCATGATGATAAAGAAGGGCGGCTGCACGCCGTCATGCTGCGGCAAGCCGATGGCTGAGCTCACAGCCAACACAACTGATGCCGCTCAGGAGAAGCATGTACCTGTCGCAGAAGTCAGGGATAAGGAGATCGACGTCAAGGTAGGATCTGTCGCTCATCCGATGACTGAGGAGCACCTCATCGAGTGGATAGCTGTCGAGACCAAGCAGGGCGTGAAGATCAAGTATCTCAAGGCCGGAGACAAGCCTGAGGAGATTTTCTGCAACAACGGCGATGCTGTTGCGGCATATGCTTACTGCAACCTGCACGGACTCTGGAAGACAGAGCTCTGATAGTTTTTGCATGATAATACCCTGTGTCCTGTCATAGATGCAGGGTATTATTATATATAAGGCATCTGGTATTGTTTCTGAACTGTTTGCAATTGTATGATTCAAATATCATAACTTAATCATTTTCATAGATAATTTACGGATATCCTGCGGAGCGCCTGTGAAGGCGGCATCTTGAATGACGCTCATGCTGAGTGTAGAATTCTTTCCATGAGAAAGCTCATCCCACTGCTCATCCTAATGCTGCTGTTTCTCTTTCCTTCCTGTGCGACAAAGAGCCGCGAGGGTTATACCGATCAGGAGAAGCAGACTGCACTCCTTGTGCTCGGCAGTGACATGATTGACTCGGTGGAAGCTGCCGGCGGGATAAAAGTCGAAGCGTTCGAGGAGGCTCTCCCTCCATCATTCACGGCCTATGACGGTTTTTCCCCGATGTATCAGTCGCTGGCAGCCTCATACTCTGAAAGCCTTTCAGAAACAGTCTCGCCGATGCTCTCCGAGGCCTACCCGGTTCTGCGGGAAGCGCTTGTGGAAGCCTCTTCCTCTGATATGGATACCGCAATAGCTTCCCCCGAGGGAATGACGGACAGGCTTCAGGATATTGCCGCAGTGGAAATCTATTCACTTTTCATTGACAGCGTGGAGAGTATCTGGGCGGATGCAGAGAATGCTTTCAGCGAGGCAGAGGGAATTTTCTTGTCGGTAAAGGATTCGTATACAAATCTTGAATCGGTTGGTGTTGGTATTTCACTTCCGAATCCGGAAGGTTTTAGCAAGGATCAGCTGGCATTTGTTGCGGAGGATTACCTCTTCACCCAGCTTGGCGAAGCTGAGCGTGAACTCAAGAGCAGGCTTCCCGACAACCCCGATTCGCCGTACTCTGTATTCTGGGAGGAGACGATTTGAATCTTTTTGAAGCCGCCGTCGACAGGGCAGAGGAGCCGCTTGCAGCACGGATGAGGCCCAGGACCCTCGATGAGTACATAGGGCAGGATCATATTCTCGGAAAGGGCAGGCTGCTGCGGCGAGCCATACAGGCTGATCAGCTCTCATCGGTCATATTCTACGGTCCTCCGGGAACAGGAAAGACAACGCTCGCGAGAGTCATTGCCAATACAACCAAAAGCCATTTCTCCACGCTCAATGCCGTGCTTTCAGGTGTGAAAGAACTCCGGACGGAGATCGACGAGGCAAAATCCAGGCGTGAGCTTTACGGAATGCGCACCATTCTCTTCATAGATGAGGTGCATCGCTGGAACAAGAGCCAGCAGGATGCCCTGCTTCCCTGGGTTGAGAACGGAACGTTCATACTTATCGGGGCGACTACGGAGAATCCTTATTTCGAGGTCAATGCCGCCCTTGTCTCCCGGTCCCGGATCTTCCAGCTGAAGAAGCTCACGGATGAGAACCTCCATGACATCGCGATGCAGGCCATCTCTGACAGGGAGCGCGGTTATGGACGCTACCATGTCACTTTCGAAGATGGAGCACTAGAGCATCTTGTATCGGTCGCGAACGGTGATGCCCGGTCGCTGCTCAATGCGCTAGAGCTTGCCGTCGAGACCACGCCGGATACATTCCCCCCTCCTGATGGGACTGAAATCTACATCTCAAAGGAGACTGCGGAGGAATCGATACAGCGCAAGGCCGTGCTCTATGACAAGGAAGGCGATTATCATTTCGATGTAATATCGGCATTCATAAAATCATTGAGAGGGTCGGATCCTGATGCCGCGCTCTACTGGCTGGCAAAGATGGTCGCAGCAGGCGAGGATCCGAGGTTCATCTTCCGGAGGATGGAGATTCTTGCCGCTGAGGATGTGGGCATGGCCGATCCATATGCAGTTGCAGTGGTAGAGGCCGATGCCTCAGCCTTTGACAGGATTGGACTTCCGGAAGGCCGCTTTCATCTGGCACATTCAGCCATCTATCTTTCCACAGCTCCGAAGAGCAACAGCGCGCTGGGCTTCTTCGATGCGCTCTCCGATGTGGAGAAGGAGAAGGCAGAGGAAGTCCCGAATCATCTCCGTGACCCGAGCCGTGACAGCAAGGGGTTCGGCCATGGCGAAGGCTATATGTATCCGCATTCCTACAGGGATCACTGGGTTGCCCAGCAGTATCTGCCGACAGGGCTGCAGGGCAAGATTTACTACAAGCCCGGTGACATAGGCTACGAGGCGACGATCAAGGATGAGGTCATGCTCAGGCGCGAAGCGCAGCTGGAGGCTGTTACGGAAGATCTCTATAAGGAGAATCTTACTTTCTCTCCAGGTGACAAGGACCGCGGCAAATGGGTTGAGAGAGCGCTTTCCAGACGTTCAGAGAGCCTTCTGAGGCTGATGAGGCGTCTTTACAGCGGCCTCGATATCCTCCGCTATTCGAATGTCCTGGTGCTCAACGCCTCTCACGGCCTGCTGCTGTGGCCGCTGATGAAGAAGAATCCCGAGGGACTTTCAGTCGCTGTCGTGAAAAACAGTGAGCAGAAGGAGATCATCGAGCATTTCTCATCGGAACTCGACAAACTGCTGCGCCCCGAGGTCCTGGTCTCGGAGAGTGCAGGTGCTTTCTCACTTCTGGAGGATGGGCTTATGTTCAGTGTCATCGCCGGGCGCAACGTGCTCTCACGCCTTGAGACGGACAAGGCTGTGCTTCCTCTGATCCTCTCCCGTCTCGAGAGCGGCGGCAAGCTCGCTCTTCTCGAGTCGATACCGGTGCTGTCATCACGGCTCTCCGGCTTTGCTTCGCCGGAGGTATCTTCTCTGCTTGTGAAGGCCGAGGAGGAGATCTATTCAGGGAAAAACCCGCTCACGGCCTGGGGCAAAGAGGAGCTTGAGGCGGCTGTCTCCGCTGTTTTCCCGGAAGCCACGTTCGAGTATGAGAATGAGAGCGAGGAGCGTACGCTCACTGATCAGGCGCTGAGGCATTTCTATAAGATGAGCTACTCCGGATGCGGACTGTCGGAGGAGGAATTCCTTTCAGCATTCCCCTCGAGAAATGTCCGGTGGTCAAACACTGTCGCTGTCATACGCTCAGGCTATTCGCCTGCAGGGAAAAAGAGGGGCTCGGATGAGTGGGGAGAGGTCATGAGAAAGACAGGGATCTGATTCAGCTCAGCGCTTTGTTCATCGCTGCGCTGGGATCTAGCCCCACTGAGCGGAAAGCCATGTTGACGATCATGTTGGAGATACTGCTGACATCCCATCTGAAGCCGCTTCTGATCCACTCCCTGACGATGCCGACGACGCCGTTGACGCAGAATATGAAGCTCATCTCCTTTTCACCCTGATCATCCGCAGGTGAGAATTCCTCGTATTTGTCCATTACGGCTGAGATGATGCGCTCTCCGAATGATGTGTCAGCGGAAGAGGAGAGGAGGATCATGAAGGCATCCCCGTTTTCCCTGATGTACTGCATGAATGGGGTTATGGAATCTATGAACGGCCGCTGCGGATTATAGTCGGGCAGCTTGGAGAGGATATCGGCCTCTATCTCATCGATCAGATCGCGCGGACAGGTATAGTAGGCGTAGAATGTGCTCCTGTTCACAGAGGCTTTCTGGCATATCGCCTTGATCGTTATATTCTCGAACGGCGTGGATTTGAGAAGCTCTATAAGAGCTTCCTTCAGATATCCTTTAGTTCTTGCCACCCGTGGATTATCGCCTTTCACAGGTCCGATGCTAGCCCATGGCTTCCCGCGCTGTCAATGAAACGCCTTTCCGGCAATATGTGTTTTACATGGAGCTTTGTCAGCATTCTCTGGTGCCGATGGGATTCCTGAAACCGCATTTCCTCATAATGGCCAGGAATTTCTCCTCGTTCTCATAAGGCAGGTACAGCCTGTCGCTGCCGATCCATGTGACAAGAGGGGAGAGAGATTCTCTGATGCCAGCTTCATTGAAGGCCTCTGCATCCTTAATCCTGAGGATCATTCCCTGCGACTCACGTTCTGTTATGGTCGGAGCTTCCAGCGCGCGGCGGAAAAGCTCTTCCCACACCCCGCCCTCCGGATGGCCGATGAGCGTACGGAAGGTTTCTATTCTCGCTTCAATATCACTGCGGGAGAATGCGCCTCTGGTGAATGACTGGAGAGAGAAGGCGTACATGCAGTCGCCCACACTGTCTGAGAATGACTGCAGATAGCTCTTTATCCTGGCACTGCCGCCTCTGTAGCCGATGAGGGGCATGTCTGCCATTATCTCAGGGCTCTCGCCGGTCTTCGCCGGCAATGGCTTCCGGGTGCTTTTCCCGAGGACCCAGCTCCCGAACGGTGTGACAGATACCGCGGAGATTGTGTCTCCGGGGGCGTAGGGCAGGGGCTTCCCTGTACTCCTGCGGCACGTCGCGAGCGGTTTCCTTTCCGCGGCTTCGAGGATGCCGAGGAGTGCAAGCAGGATGATCATCCCCATGAAGAGTGGACGGCGGAAAAGTTCTTCCGTCCTGGTATCGGTATCATTCCCGAGGCCATCGAGGAACTCCACCGCCTTCGGCTCCATCAATGTCCAGATATCTGCTGTGTGAAGCCTCAGCGGTGCGCCGGCTGCCCTGTAGCTCTCGTAAAGCTCTGCGGCATCATACCATTTTCCCTCTTCCAGCGAGGATAGAAGTGACAGCAGCGAACATTTGAAATACGGATCGAGATTCCTGCTTTCTGTGCTGTACAGCCCTGCTGCTTTCCGGCTCTTCAGCTGCGGCAGCATGAGATCAAGCTCAGGTGTTTTCCACGGTGAGGCATCCTCCGCCCACTTCCAGACCATCTTTCTGATATCCTGATGCTCTTCGCCGGGGCTGCCGTAAAGAGCGATGAAAGCGGAGAGTAGGCGTTCTTTCTGGAAACCCCAGTAATCATCGGCTGCGATATGCCCCAGTCCGGTGATACCCTCATAATCCTCCGCCTTGCTCCGGATTATGGTGCGGTAGTCCCTGAATCCGCCTGCTGCAGAGATCCTCTCCGCTGTCAGATCGGCCATCTCTTCCGGAGATGAAACGGAGAGCGTGGCTTCCCTGTCTGCCGCAGGCGACGGAATTGCCGCATTCCCAAGCACTTCTGAGAGGAGGATGTCCATGAAGAGGGAGATGCTGCAGCGCTCATCTCCTCCGCTCTGCCAGTCAGGAAGCGAATGCTCAGAAACTACAGATTCAAAAACGAGCTGTTCCCGGCTTTTGAGCGTCACGTAGTCCGTGGGATTCTCTATTCCGAGCCTTGCAGCCGCTTCTCTGTTCGTATATCTCTCCCTTGAGTGCAGCATGCGCAGCAGTGCGGGGACGAACGGGGCCCTCCTGCGGATGGAAGCCCTCATATCCTCCCTGTGGCCATCCCTGATGAGATTCCTGAGGGACGTGAGGGTGTTTTCATTTTCACTGTCGCTTCCGAGTATCCAGAGAATCGGCTTAAGCCTTTCCCTGCTGCCGGCATTTCCGCATATTCCCAGCACGATTCTCTCCGCACTGTCCCTGATCTGCACCTCAGAAAGCATGTGTACACCTCATGAGAAAAGCTCCTCTATATCCTCATCGGTCAGGGAGGAAAGCAGCGAACTCTCCGTTGAGAGCAGCGATGCTGAGAGTTCCTTCTTGATCTTCTGCAGTTTCAATATCTTCTCCTCGATCGTGCCCTTTGCTATCAAGCGGAAGCAGAATACCGGATTTTTTTGTCCCATCCGGTGCATCCTGCTCATTGCCTGATCCTCTGCTGCAGCATTCCACCACGGATCTGTTATGAACGCGTAGTCTGCAGCTGTAAGATTCAGACCGACTCCGCCGGTTTTGAGCGTCATGATGAATACCTTTGTCGCCGGATCATTCTGGAAACGTTCCACAATCCCTGCTCTGTCCTTTGCGGATCCTGTCATGGAGACGTATCCGATCCCCATTTCAGAGAGATCTGCTGAGAGCCTTTCCACAGTGTCGAGGAAGTTCGTGAAAATGAGTATTTTATGGCCGGAAGAGACAAGTTCCGCTGCCGCAGAGCGCAGATAACTGCGTTTTGAGGAGACTGTTCCTGTGTCCATCATTGCCTCTGGCATGGAGGCAATGCGTCTGAGCTCCATCAGGGCCTTGAGCACGATCATCCCGGCACCGCCCCTGCCTTTCTCCGCCGTAGCCTCGAGCACGGCTTTTCTGAGTTCCAGTCTTCTTCTCTCATAGTAGGTCATGTGTTCCTCTGCCATGTCGATGAAAGCTGTCTCATCCGTCCTGTCCGGAAGTTCGGAGAGGACATCCTTTTTCAGCCTGCGGAGCATGAATGGCGCTATTCTCTTCCTCAGCTCATTCTCTGCGTTCCTGTCGCCTGAGGCAATGGGCCTGGAATATGTGCGTTCAAAGGAGGCGAGAGTGGCGAATGAACCCGGATTCAGGAAATTGAAAAGGGAGTAGAGCTCATCCGTTCCGTTCTCAATCGGCGTGCCTGAAATTGCGATCCTGTGATCCGCTTTCAGGGAACCAACTGCCTGTGCAGTCTGCGTATATATATTCTTCACAGCCTGTGATTCATCGAGGATTATGCAGTCGAAGCTGATTGATGAGAGCATGGGCGCATCATTCCTGACGGTCGCATAGCTTGTGATGACTATGCCACCTTTCAGCTTTCTCAGATTTTCCGGATCGCGGGACTGCCCGTAGTAGACAAAACTCTCCAGAGCGATGCCGAAGCGAGCTATCTCCGATACCCAGTTGGAAATGAGGCTGCGGGGAACGATGATGAGAGAGGGCTTTCCAGGTTTCAGTACGGATATCCCGTTCAGCAGCGCGATGATCTGCACGGTTTTCCCCAGCCCCATCTCGTCAGCAAGGCAGCCTCCCATGCTGCTGTCATGAAGATAGCGCAGCCATCTGCAGCCTTCCTTCTGGTAGCTTCTCAGTTCCGATGCCCTGATCATCGGTTCGTAGGGGAGATTCCTGGCTTCCCTGAGCCCTTTGAAGAAGCGGCGCATATTATCGGCAGCCGGGCCCTCTGCGGTGATGTCACTGCTTTCGTCGATGAGGGGAAGATCGAATGTGGATACTCTTATCATGCCGCGTGTGAAGCTCAGGAAACGCTTCAGCTCTCTGATCAGCTCCGGATCAATATATGCGTCTTTGCCTCCAATGCGCAAAAAGCCGCTCTCCTCATCGTAGTCCTTCAGCATATCCTGCAGCGGTATTTCCTCTCCGCCGATCCCTGCTGTCCCATCTCCTTCGAGATAACCCTCTCCGGAACTGAAGAGACGGAGCTTTATTTCCGGACGTCCGCAGATGATGCCATATTCGCTGAGAAGCCCCGTACCATCCAGCCTGAATGATAGAAGTGTCTTGAGATTCCTGCCGATGAGCGCGGCAGCGGCATCGCGGCTCAGCACGAATCGGCAGCCATCGCGGTATACATTTCCCTGGGCTTTCTTCCCCAGTATTTCCATAAGCGCGGCAGCGGCATCTTCCGCAGGATAGATGATTTCCTCAATCTCCAGTGACTTTGTGTCCTCATTGAGCCTTGCGAGCACTGTCAGTCTGTTCTGTGATATATACTCCGCATCTGCCCATGACGCGCTTATGCCTGCAGTGAGATGAAGATAGCCGTATCTGTCGATTTTCCTCAGCAGGAGCGTGCTGCGGCCCTTTACCGGAGGCTTTCTTCTTGCGGCATAGCCATCCATCATGACATCCGTCTCGCCGTTCCTGCTCAGTATCCGGGATAAAAGAAGGGGGACATCATCCTTTTTCACGGTTGCAGGAATCATTCCCCTCAGAGCGCTGATGGATGAACCTGATGCGTAGAAGAAAAGCGTGCTGCCAATGCGGGCAATGCCGGGTCTTACATCTTCCGGTATTCCGTCAATCCCTTCCAGCTGTATTGTGAAGACGTATTCTCCATTATGCTCTGAGATCCTGATCAGTAGGGGACGGGGGACATCATCTGTTTTGAGCGGGATACTCTCCTCATCGCAGAGCAGCCCGGATGAGGATGCGGCCCTGATGAAAGATTCCGAAGCCTCTCCTCCCTCCCTTTCCCATAAGAGCGATAGAAGCCGTTCTTTTCCAGAGAGTCTCTCCGCAGCGGCCCCGCAGAGCCTTATCCTTCCGCCGGAGCCGAGGATTGCCGATATTCCTGTAGATTCCTCATCCGCCATATCTGATGATTTTAGCATATGCTCTTCCAAATGTCTGTTTTGGTGGTAAAATACAGAAAGGGATGTATAAGCCTCTGATAAGGAGAGGCGTATCTACCGGCTGCCGTAAAAGCCCAGCTACATCCCGGGAGGGATATATGGCAGCATACTCTATTCATGGGGACATCATCTGGACAGAGGAGCCAGGATCATTCAGGTACGTTGAGAACGGATATCTCTCAGTGGAGGACGGAAAGGTCCTTTGCGTCTCATCAGTG
>CASEZU010000056.1 GCA_949292445.1 uncultured Spirochaetales bacterium
ATGTCCTCCCTGTACTTATCATAGAGAGCAACTGCCTGCTCCTCGATATCCTCTTCAGGCAGGGCGAGAAGCTCAGCTTTCTCCTCAGCTGAAAGCGCTGAATAATCCTCAATCAGCTGGTTCTCGATATCGGAGACAATCGCATCCCTGTTCTCATCATAGAGTCTGTAAGCAAGCGCTTCAGCTTCCTCTTCAGTGATACCGTCATCAGGAAGCTCTGAGAGGATATCTGAGACAATGGCATCGCGGTAATGAATATAGATGGACTCAAGTCCCAGCTTCTCTGCACGCTCAGCATCGGAAAGTGCACCATATTCATCAGAAAGGGCTGCACCCACATCCGCTATGATCTCGCTGCGGTTGACATCATAGAACGCTCTGATCACGCTTTCCAGCTCTTCATCTGAGATACCGTCAACAGTGACGGAAAGCGGAAGATCGCTTATGAGCTCATCACGGTACTCCGCATAGAGCCTCCTCAGCTGCGGCTCCAGTGAGAGTACATCGCTCTTCTCCTCATCGGAGAGCGCATCGTACTCATCGAGAATGGCTAGCACGAGATCTGCAGTAACGTCCTTCTTGTACTTCTCATAGAGGGCAATCACATCATCCTCAAGACCATCCTCAACCTTGGAAGCTATCTCATCTGCAATTGCATCGTAGTCACCGGATATCTTCTCATAAACAGCCCCGGTAATCTCCGGAATATACTCGTCCAGAGATATCCTTCCCGCAATCTCAGCAGCAAGATCTGCTATGAAATCCTCATCGGATGAAAGAATTTCAGAAACCTTTCCGGCCATCTCCTCTTCAGCAGAGAGAGCTGCCGCATCTGTCTCCAATGGCTCTGAAACGGAAAGAAGCGGTTCGTTCTGTCTTTCCTTAGCTGCATCAAGAACCGGACTCTGAGAACTTGGCCGTACAATCCACATCGCAGAGAACGTGAACACCGCAATAGCTACTGTAACCGACAGCAAGACGATTCTAGTCTTCTTTCCCATAAAAAGCCTCTTCTTTAAGAATGTTAGCACATAGAAATATCACTTGTCGAGAAATTGTATCTTCACCGTCATCATTGATGATCGTGACTACCTTCCGCCCTGAACTGAAGAGTGACAGTCCGATGTCTTTCTGAGCCTCAGCACGGGCGCAGAACCCCTCCTCCGTGATGCCGTCACGGCTCATGGCCCGGGCCTCTCTCACCTCATACGGCGCGACGACAAGCACGATCTCATCACACTCGGGAACGAAGCCCATCGACTCGAGGAGCGCCGCGTTTATCACGGCGACAAGACCTTCCGACTCAGCCTCCCTGGCGAGGCGCATCGCCTCCTCCCTCATCCACGGATGCGTTATCCCGTTGAGAGTCTCCAGCTTTGCATGATCTGAGAACACGAGAGGCCCGAGGATCTTCCTGTCCACGCTGCCGTCCTGACGGAAGATGGAAGCACCGAATGCCTCTCGGAGCGCATCATGGTTCGCCTCGAGCGCACGATGCCCGAGACCGTCGACATCAATTACAGAGAAATGCTCCGCCGGCAGCATCGCCGCCACTGTATCCTTTCCTGCGCAGCTCTTTCCAGTGAGGCCTATGATCATCAGTGCATATCCCCCCAGGATTCTCCGAACTCAAGCGAAGCCTTCAGCGGGACGGAAAGTCTCACAGCACTCTCCATCTTCTCCTTCACCAGGGCCGCAACTGCTTCCTTCTCATCCAGCGGAACCTCGAATATCAGCTCATCGTGCACCTGGAGCAGCATCCTTGTCCTGAATCCGCCTTCCGCCAATGCATTGTCTATGGCTATCATGGCGAGCTTCATGATCTCCGCGGCAGTGCCCTGTATGACAGTATTGACAGCAACCCGCTCCGCCCCGGCGCGTTCCACCTTGTTGGAGCTGTTGATACCCAGCACCTCACGCATATGTCCGAACCTTGTGCGGACAAACCCCGCCGACCTTGCCTCCTCTTCCATCTTCTCGACGAAGGAGCGCACTCCGGCATAGCGCTGGAAATACATATCGATGAAAGCTGCTGCCTCCTTGCGCGGTATTCCCAGCTCATTTGAGAGCCTGAACGCGGACATTCCGTACATGATGCCGAAATTGATTGTCTTGGCGATACGCCTCTCCTGATCCGTTATCTCGCCGACAGGACGGCCGAATATCATGGAAGCTGTATATCTGTGGACATCCACGCCTGTGTTGAAAGCCTCCATGAGCCCCGGATCCTGCGAGGCATCGGAGAGTACGACAAGCTCGATCTGCGAATAATCCGCGGAAAGGAACACAGTACCTTCTGACGGAGTGAAGGCGCTGCGGATCATTCTACCCTCTTCCGTGCGTACAGGAATGTTCTGGAGATTGGGATTCCTGGAAGAGAGCCGCCCTGTGGCAGTTCCTGTCTGCAGGAATGACGTGTGGATACGTCCGCTTGAATCCGCTAGCGCAGGAAGCACATCTATGTAGGTGCTCTTGAGTTTTGAAAGCTGACGGTAATCGAGTATGTCGGCTATGATCTGCCCGCCCTCAGCCCTCAGCCCTTCAAGTGTGGCCGTATCGGTGGAATAGCCCTTGTGCGTCTTCTTCCCCGCCTTCATGCCCATCTCATCAAAAAGGACTCGGGAAAGCTGCATCGTGCTGTTCAGATTGAACTCATGCCCGGCTTCATCATATATCCTCGAAACAAGAGATGAGACGGCACTGTCTATATCCTCCTTGAGCTTTCCGATACGCTCCTTTGAGAGGTGTATGCCGTTCACCTCCATCTTCGCAAGTATCCTTATGAGAGGAAGCTCAAATGTGGTGAAGACATCAGTAAGCCCCTTCCTCTTCAGTTCTCCGGAAAAAAGAAGATACAGCCTGTACGCCATATCACTGTCTTCCGCACTGTATGGCACAGCCTTTGAGAGAGGAATGTCCGAGAAGATCTCTCCGTCTGCGACAACATCCTCATAGCGCAGTGTCGTGAGGCCGAGATACCTCGACGAGAGCTCATCAAGATTGTAGACATTGGAATTTGAGTCTATGAGCCATGCGGCGATCATCGTATCGAACGCGATCGTCTTTATGTTGGAGCCGAGGCGCCATATCGCCTTGAGGTCATACTTGATGTTCTGATTTATGACCCGCAGATGCCCTGATGCGAGGTAGTCATCGAAGAGAGCCTTGACATCCTCTCGGGAATTATATGTCCGCCCTTCAGCAACAAGCGGAACATAGTATGCCCGTCCCTTCTCATATGAGAACGAGAATCCGATTATCTCCGAATC
>CASEZU010000057.1 GCA_949292445.1 uncultured Spirochaetales bacterium
GGCAACGGTGAGCGGCTTCTCCGGATCCCTCATCACCATCGGAACACCTTTCTCCAGCCCGACAATATGTTCTCCGGATATGAAGCTGTAGCTGAGAACCCCGCCGGCATCCTTCTCGGCGCTGAAAACGGAACGGAGGAGGGTGTCATAGAGCTTTCCTTTGCTCACCTCCATCCCCATCATCCTCAGGACCTCGGAGAAAAGGCCGATCCAGGCATCGTAATCTCCCGTGCAGTTGTTGCTGTGAGCCATGGCTCCTGGATATCCGTCAGGCGTTGCCACAACATCGATCGCACTGTAAGCCTTTGAAAGCGGCTTTTCCAGGATTATCGTGGCAAATGCGCTGGTTCCCGCAGAGACATTGCCTGTCCTGGGACGGACTGTGTTTGTCGCGGCCATACCTGTCTCGGCATCGCCCTCGGGCGGGCAGAAAGGCACGCCGGCTTTCAGCGTGCCGCTTTCATCGAGAAGCCCCGCCCCCTCCTCCGTGAGCGTGCCGCAGAGCTCGCCTGCCACCTTCACCTCCGGGAAAAGCGGGAGCACATCATAGCCGTAAGCGGAGCGGAAGCGCTCTGCCGCGGAAGAGGAGAAACCATGGGAGGAGAAATCAATCGGGAACATGCCGGAGGCATCGCCGATACCGATCGCCCTTACCCCTGTCAGGAGGAAGTACACATAGGAAGCGAGCGTGAAGACATAAGCGACATCGGGAAGATAGCTCTTTCCTTCCTTGATATCCTTCAAAAGATGGCTGATCGTCCAGCGCTGCGGGATGGGATAATCGAAGAGCTTCGTCAGCTCCTCAGACTCTGCCGCAGTGACTGTGTTCCTCCATGTTCTGAATGGAGAGAGGAAGCGGCAGCTGCTGTCGCATTCGATGCAACCGTGCATCATCGCCGAGATTCCGATCGCCCGGAGACTTACGATCCCGATGCCGTAGCGTTTCCTTACATCTCCGGCAAGGTCGGAATAGACGCCTTTCAGTCCGGAGAGGATATCCTCCCTGGAATATGTCCAGATCCCGTCCTCCAGCCTGTTCTCCCAGTCATATGATCCCGAGGCGATCGGGCGGCAGCTCTCATCGATGAGGACCGCCTTTATCCTCGTCGATCCGAACTCAATGCCGAGAACCGCCTTTCCGTCCCTGATGCACTCCGCTTCTCTCATGTTTCCTCCTTTCTCAGAACGGACACTCGCCGCTGTAGAGCATCGACTTCGGCTGGTTGAACGAGATATCATTCACACCAAGATACGAAAGCACAGCATAAAGCGCTCGTCCGACATGGCCGAACGCAACGGCTCCATGGTGAGGATAATGCTTTGCTATAAGCACATGGCGGTAGAAACGTCCCATCTCATGGATTGCGAAGATGCCGATGCCTCCGAATGAACGTGTGGCAACGGGAAGGATCTCTCCCTCCGCGACATATGCCTGGAGCGATGTGTCCGCATTGCCCTGCAGACGGAAGAATGTTATCTCGCCCGGTGCGATGTCGCCCTCGAGCGTTCCTCTGGTGAAATCAGGAGTTCCGCCGTTCTCCAGCGTCCTGTTCTGGATAAGCTGGTACTTTATGCCGCCGCCGGAAAGACGGCAGAACGGGGTGTTGCCGCAGTGGAATCCCATGAAGGTATCCTGGAGCGTGTAGTCGAACTTTCCCTTTATCTCGCTCTCATACATATCCTTCGGAACCGTGTTGTTGATATCCAGCAGCGTCACAGGAGCGCCTGTGATGCAGGTCCCGATGAACTCGGAGAGCGCACCGTAGATATCCACCTCACATGCCACTGGAATACCTCTGGCTGCCAGGCGGCTGTTCACATAGCAGGGCTCGAAACCGAACTCCTTGGGGAATGCGGGCCAGCACTTGTCCGCGAACACGACATACTTCCTCGCTCCCCTGTGGCCTTCAGCCCAGTCAAGCAGCGTAAGCTCGAACTGAGCCATGCGCGGCAGGAGATCAGGATAGGCATTGCCGGTGCCGAGCTCTGCAGCCATATCCTTCACGACATCCTCAATCCTGGGATCACCGGCATGCTGGCGGTACGATACAAGAAGATCGAGCTCGCTATTCTCCTCTATCTCAACCCCGATGTCATAAAGCCCCTTGATCGGAGCATTGCAGGCGAAGAAGTCCTGCGGACGCGGTCCGAATGTGATGATCTTGAGCCCCCTGATTCCGATGATGGCCCTGGCAGCGGGAACGAAATCCGCGATCATCATGGCGCAGTCAGCGGCGTCTCCGACAGGATACTCGGGAATATATGCCGCTATCTTCCTCAGTCCGAGGTTGTATGAGCAGTTGAGCATGCCGCAGTAGGCATCGCCGCGGCCGTTTATGAGGTTGTCCCCCCGCTCCTCGGCAGCTGCGACATACATCACAGGTCCGTCGAAATACTTCGCTATGATCGTCTCAGGAGTCTCCGGTCCGAAATTGCCGAGGAAGACGACGAGAGCAGTACAGCCTGCTTTCCTCACCTCTTCCAGAGCCTTCATCGCATCGCACTCATTCTCCGCGATCACAGATGACAGGAAGACATCAATCCCGAGCCTGCCGCACTCCTCCACAACCTTCCTGCTTCTTCCGTCTGATACGGATATAGGGAAGCAGTCACGGCTGACAGCAATCATTCCAAGTTTAACTTCCGGTATATTGGAAAACATCATCTCCTCCTCGTGCGTGTACGTCCACACACATCAGTATGAATCACTTTGGAGGATAGTCAAGGAAATTAGCAGGACAGGGATGAAAGAAAAAAGGCTGACCGCACGAAGAGCAGCCAGCCTGAAAAGAACTGAATGAACGGCTCAGTTTACTGAAGAAGCCTTTGCACCTCCTACAGGATACCCGGTAGCAGGATCATAAAGCGTCACACTATACTGCCAGCACGCATTTCCAGCAGGAGCAACCGGCTCCATAACCTGCCCATTTGCGACAAACTCATGCAGATCATCAATTGTGACTGTCTTTGAACCGGCATTAGCGGGATCAGCGATATCATCCACAGTTCTGAGTGTTCCCGCACTGCTTCCGTCGGGTTTCCTGTAGCTTCCATAGAATGATCTCTGGTAGACAGCAAGATATGTATCAGGAAGTTCAGCCCCATTTATAGAAGCATGGAGGACAACATTGCTGTTCTCATCCTCTGCTGCAGTCAGCACAAGCCCATCGACTCCGGTAGTATCGAGACGGCTTCCTGGCAGCTCTGTGACATTATCTTCAACATATTCGTTCACAGGCGTCCAGGCAGCACCCTGAGGATCAGTGTCGTTCCATGTGAACCATCCGGCGTTTCCATCGTATCCTACGAACTTGCCGCTGTTCTTCATGCCGCTGACAACAAGCTGTATCCCGCCTTCCGCCGGAGTACCGCCCTCCCCGAGGATATAGCGGCTGACATAATTGCCGCTGTTTCCGCCATTCGCGACGAGGAATCCGGCCTTCCCCATGATGAAATCACCATTATTGGTACAATCTTTGAATGTAAGCCTGCTGGTCTGCATCCCGGAGCTTCCGCCCACAAGATACCCAAGGAAAGGAGCGGAGTATGCATTCATCGAGCCATACATGGAGGCATTGTTTGTACAGCTGCTGAACATTATTTCATCAGCTTCACCATAGACGAGATAGAACCCCATATTGGTTCCGACATCTTCAGCGACACCGTAGACATCAACATTCTCAAAACCGATATATTCCGTATCGAGGATGATACTGCCGCTGTCATCTACAAGTTCGTCACCATAAACAATGGCTTTTCCCCCGCGTGTATGGAAATCAAAGTTCCTGAACTCCGCATATTTTCCAGTTGCCCTCACAACAAATGGAGGAGCGTCTTCTGCCTCATCGGTGATGGCGATGGAATGATTATCTCCATCGAGAACACCTGAGAACATATCAATGTAGTCATTGGCACCTATTTCAATATCATCCCCGAGCCTGAAATAAGTAATTTCCTCCATTCTGTCAGCGCAGATACTGCTTATATTCAGGAACTGAGCAGCAGTGGATATCACATACGCTGTCTCCGGAGTCTTGCCATCTCCGCCGGATACAAGTCCATCAGCCTCGGCCTTTGACACCTCTTCACTTCCGATGACGAATGATCCGGAGATATCAGCAGACACTTTGCCGGAGGTTATCTGGGCAATGACAGGTTCAGCCCCCTCATTTACAGTTGCAGCTGCACTTTCAATGGTTCCCTGAAGCTCAGAAACGCTGACAGATGATGTCACATTGTCATATGTGATCCTGACATCCCCTTCTGTCTCAGCACTGTACCGCGTAATGGTTACGGATGTATCAGCAAGAGTTCCCTCGAAGAAAATAACCATATCGCCATAAAGAACAGCTCCATTTCCTGCACGGTAACCGGAGAATGTCACATCCGCACGGATCGTGACGGAAGCGGCTGCGAGAACAGAAGCCCGGGCTTTTGAAGAAGCATCGGCAACAGAGTATTTCACAGCAATGTTCTTTGCTTCCGGATCCGGTGACGTGACATCGCTGATTATCTGCTTCATGGAAAACGCGCGGGATACAGCAGCGGCAGGAACCTCCTGATCAGGTTTCTGTCCTGGATACGGCAATATTCCTCCCGGAATACTCGGGCCATTATTACAAGCCACAAACGATACAAGCATAAGCAATATGCCCAGTGAAATCATGACAGTCTTCTTCATATCAGACGAAAACCTCCGAGGGAACTATACCCCCCCCCGGCTGTTTGTCAACAGAAATAGCCGCCTGGTCCCATTAACCAATGCAGAAGCCAGATGCAACAAAATGCAACATTTTTTGAATGCAATTCTTTTCATTGAAAGTAATTGACGAAGCAATCATCATTCCGCTAATCTCCAGGCAAGGAGATAATAATGCACAGACTTATCATCGCGGCATTAATCATGGCAGCGGCAATTTCCCCGCTTGCGGCGGAAACGGCTACAGCGGAGAACCCTGAGAAGATCGAGGTTCTCATCCTTCCTAAATTCGAGAACGGGGAAATGACCGGAGACTTCCCCGGAGAAGCCCAGTATTACTATGATGCCTATCTTGCAGGCGGAGAGGAGTACGAGATTGAAGGAGGATTCCCCGGACACAGGCTTTATGTGAAGGACGG
>CASEZU010000058.1 GCA_949292445.1 uncultured Spirochaetales bacterium
AGGAGCAACGGCAGGAACCTCAGGCTCAGGTGCCGCGGGAGTTTCTATGCTTTCCTCTGCTTCCGGCGCCTCCGCTGTCTCAGATTCCGCAGGTGCAACGATGGCAATGAGGTCATCAACAAGCATGTCAAGCTCGGAAGCGACCTCTTCTTTTGCATACGTTTCAGGATAATAGATCAGGACAGTATTCTCATCAGTTCCGAACGCATATGTCACTCCGAGATCACCAAGTCCATACTTCTCATTCTCAAGAGCAAAGAACCAGATCACATCATCGTCGGTGGCTTCTGCAGGATAGACAAGAGTTGTCAGGCCTGTATCAACAGTCGCTTCAAGCGTATATCCATACGCCTCATACACCTTATGAAGAGGCTCATCTGCCTCAGTCTCCTCAGATGCAGGCTCAGGAGCAGGAGTCGTGATATAGACGATGAGATCATCGACGAGCTTGTCGAGCTCCGAGGCTACAGTCTCCTTGCTGTACTCCTCAGGATATGTGAAGACTGCCCTGCCGTTTCCCTCAAGCGTGTAATATACGCCGAGATCACCGAGGCCGTACTTCTCATTCTCAATGGCGAAGAAGGTGTTCACCTCATCATCAGTTGCAACTGCAGGATAATCAATCACTGTCGTTCCCGCAGCTATCTCTGCTGTAAGCTCAAAGCCTGCATAGCTGTATGTGCGTACTATCGGCTCTTCGGCAGCAGCGGGCTCTTCAGCAGCTAGCTCACCCGCAGGTTCTTCAACAGTCTCCTCTTCCACAGGAGCCGGGACAGGCGTCGTGATGTAGACAATGAGATCATCAACGAGCTTATCGAGCTCTGCTGCCACTGTCTCCTTGCTGTACTCCTCAGGGTATGTGAAGACTGCCCTGCCGTCTCCCTCAAGCGTGTAATATACGCCGAGATCGCCGAGGCCGTACTTCTCATTCTCGATAGCGAAGAAGGTATTCACCTCATCGTCAGTTGCCGCTGCAGGATAATCGATCACTGTCGTTCCAGTGGCTATCTCTGCTGTAAGCTCAAAGCCTGCATAGCTGTATGTGCGGATTATCGGCTCTTCGGCAGCAGCTGGCTCTTCAGCTACAGGTTCCGCAGCAACAGGTTCTTCAGCAGCTGGCTCAGCCGCAGGTTCTTCAGCAGGCTCCGCTTCCGCTGGTGCGGGGACAGGAGTCGTTACATACGCCACCAGATCATTGACAAGCGCATCGAGCTCTGACACCACAGCAGCGCGTGAGAACTCTGCCGGATAGGTGAAAGCGACACTGCTTCCCTCTTCCATCGTATAGACGACACCGAGATCTCCATAGCCGTATTTCTCATTCTCTATGGCGAAGAAGGTGATGACATCCTCATCAGTAGCAGAAGAAGGATACTCAATCACAGTGCGTCCGTCCCATATCGAAGCCTTCAGCTCATAGCCTTCGAACCTGTAGATCCTCACATCTGGCTGCGCGGCCAGATCCGCCTTTGCTGTGCTGGATGCGGAAGGAGACCAGTTGACTCCATCATAAGAACGCTGAAGATAAAGCGTATACTCGTTCTGAGGATCGAGTCCGGAAATCTCAAGCGAATCCGTATCAGCGGGAAGAAGTGTCCAGCCGTCAGCATCCTCGCCGTCCAGCTGATAGCGGTAAGCCGTCACTGCAGGATCATCCAAAGCCCATACCCAGCGCACTGTCATTCCGACAGCCGAGAGAGGGACTGAAAGTATCATGAGGACAGCAGCCATGGTAATAATAAATTTCTTGAGTCTCTTCATATAGTCTCCACAGATGGACAGGCCATCCTTCTCTTTATATTAAGCTCACGATACACTGCCCCGCAAGGAAAAAACGGCCTAAATGCTTCCAATCCTGTATAATACCCCCATGCAAGTATTGAGAAGCATAGCTGTTTTCTGCGGTTCGTCATACGGCACAAAGCCTTTGTACAGGACCGCTGCCGAGGAACTTGGCAGAGAGATGGTCAGACGCGGCATCGCGCTGGTATACGGAGGCGGCTGCCGCGGCCTCATGGGCACGATAGCGGAGACAATCAGTTCCGGCGGAGGGCATGTCACAGGTGTATTGCCCAAGGCCATGGATGTTCCGGAAGTGAGGCAGAAAGCCGTTGAAAGCGAGCTGATAATCACCGATGGAATGCATGAGCGCAAAAAGACGATGTATGAGCTCTCTGATGCCTTCATCGCCATGCCAGGAGGCATCGGTACAATTGAGGAGATAAGCGAGATCTATACATGGCGGCAGCTAGGTTACCATATGAAAAACATAGGGCTGCTGAACGCCGGAGGTTACTGGGATCCTTTTGTGGCGATGCTTGACAAGGGAGTGGAGGAAGGATTCATATCTGAAGCTGTGAGGAATATCCTCATAGTCGAGGAAGACTGCGCAAAACTGATTGAAAGGCTCTCGTCAGAGTGCATGCAGGTTCCCCGGAAGATCGGATGAAATGAAGAAAAGTACACAGACAGTAATCGACTATCTCTACATAACGGCAGGTTCCGCAGCCACAGCGCTCGCAATAACCCTCTTCCAGAATCCGGCTAAGCTGGCCCCTGGCGGGGTATCAGGAATTTCAACGATTCTGTTCCACACCCTCGGCTGGGATCTTGGAACATCGATGATCGTCATGACAATTCCGCTCTTCCTGGCGGGTATGAAGCTCTTCGGCAGGCAGTATGGTGTCAGGACTCTGGCAGGATCGCTTCTCCTCTCTGTCTTCACATGGCTATGGACATATATCTTCGGCACGGAAGGAATTCTCGACTACTCGAAAGACATGTCACTCTGGCTGTCGGCTTTGTACGGCGGCGTTGTGTCGGGAATCGGAATCGGGCTTGTCATGAAATCAGGATCGAATACCGGCGGAACGGATATAATCGCCCAGATACTCGCGAAATATACCCCGCTCACGCTTGGCACGGCCCTGTTCCTTGTGGATGCGGCAATCATCGCCGCCTCTGCCGTATTCTTCGGACTGGAGACCGCACTAACAGCCCTCATTGTCGCTTATATCATGGGAGTGGCAATCAACAAGGTAGTCCTCTCCATGGGAACGAACTATGCTAAATCCGTATACATCATCTCCGACAGACTTGATGATATCGGGGCATTCATCATCAACGATCTCGACAGAAGCGCCACTGTGCTGGATGCGAAAGGACTCTATACAAAAGAATCACGGCCAATGATGATGACCGTGATCCCCAATCAGGATATAACAAGGCTGATGCGTGCCATCCACTCAATCGATCCGAAGGCGTTCCTGGTTGTCCAGGAGACATTCCATGTCCTCGGAGAGGGCTACACCCCCATTGAGAAGATCGCCAACGGGAGCGATGTGACACAGAACTGAATCACTTCTCCCAGAGCTTCTCCGGATAATACCCGGACTCGATCTTCTTTCTCAGCTCCGCCATGACATTCGCCTTGTCTTCCGGATATGTCATTCCGAACCACTTGTCAGGAGAAGTGAAGACCTTCACCGATCCCTCCCCTGATGTGACCATTTCAGAAACACCGTTAGGAAGAAGGCATTCAACCTTCGGCTCCCTGATATTCGCTCTCTTGAAATTCTCCCAGTAGGTCATGAAGCTGTCGAAAGCCCGGGGAGTGAATCCGAAGAAATTCATTGAGACAGGCTCATCTCCCGTCAGAGTGACATCGCCTGAAGGCATATGGGATACGACACCGCCATCGGCTGTATACTCTATCTTCGTGTTCTCCTCCATGGAGACGAGAACTCCGTCCTTTATCACGCAGATTGCCCTGGACACGGATCCGGAGGGGCTCATCGTGTTCTTGAGTGTGAAACCGACCATCGCATGCGTGGTCGCATCGTTCGCAAGAGTGGAAAGATAATCTCCGAGAATGCCATATGCGCCGCGTCCGTAGTAATCATCGGCATTGATGACTGTGAACGGGGTTTTTACGGCATCCTTTGCGCAGAGGATTGCCTGAATGGTTCCCCACGGCTTCTTCCTTTCCACGGAAGCTACAGCCTCTTCTTCAGTCAGAAGCGCCGTCCTGTCCTGGAAAACATACTCGGCATCCATATTGCGTGCGATCCTGTCGAAAAGACGCTCGCGGAAATCATGCTCGATATCCTTTCTTATAATGAAGACAACCTTTCCGTACCCTGCATGGAAAGCATCATATACTCCGAAATCAAGCAGAGTCTCTCCATGCATTCCGACTGCATCGATCTGCTTCACTCCGCCATAACGGGATCCGAGCCCCGCCGCCATAACAAGAAGCGTTGGTTTCATTCTCTCCTCCTGCCTATTGATTCTACCAGCAGTTTAACGGCTTTGGCAGGAATTATCCATCATAGAGGACAATATTCCCCCGAGCTGAAGTCCTTTTTCTTTCCGCACAATGAAAAAGACAAAGTAAACCTGACAAATTCAAACTTTACGTTAAGTTTATACATGTAAGATATATTATTATATATAAAGAAATTATCTGCGTAATAACACTTGATTGCCGATGAAAGATTGCATACATTACTTAACGTCATGAGAGCGAATAATCGGAAAGCATACCTGTACCTTGCACCATCAGTGATTCTGGCGCTGCTTTTCTCTTTCATACCGCTCGTGAAATGCACCGTGTCTTCATTCCTGACTGTCTCTCAGTCGGGGAAGATACTGGGTTTTGCGGGATTGAGAAACTACATATCGCTCTTTCAGGATCCATTCTTTCTGGCCAGTGTAAAAAACACGCTTCTGTTCATAGTCCTCTTCCTGCCGCTGAATACATTCATGACGCTGCTTGCTGCCGCGCTGACACGGAAAAAGGAGAAATGGTCAGCACTTCCGGAGTTCATTTTCATGTCACCGCTGGCATTCTCGCTTTCGGCCCTGGCCCTTGTCTTCAAAGAACTCTTCAGAGGCAGGGTGAGCGTGATCAACAGGATATTCGGCCTTGATACTTCATGGCTTGAACAGCCCGGAACAGCAATGGCTGTTCTTGTGATTCTCGGAGTCTTCCTCGATTTCGCCCTCGATTATGTGCTTCTGCTCTCTGCCTTCCGCAGTACAGACCGTAGCATCATAGAAGCAGCGGAGATAGACGGTGCATCCGGGTGGAGGCTCTTTTTCCTGATAGAACTTCCATCCATCAGGAACATGCTCGCAGTGACTGTGTTCATGGCACTCAAGGATGCCGTGCTGATATCCGCACCGGTGATGGTACTCACCGAAGGCGGGCCGTTCCGCTCCACTGAGACAGTCATGTACTACTACTATCTCGAGGCATTCAGAAGCGGCAACAGGGCAGTTGAGAGCACCATCGCCGTTATAATGGTCCTCTTCTCCATCATCGTCATGAGCCTGATCTCAAGAAGGAGGCGCGATGTATAGGGCTCTCAGAATGATGGCGATCACAATATTGTGCCTGCTGGTGCTGTTTCCGCTGATATACACAATATCAGCATCATTTTTCTCTCCGCAGGATTTCACAGCAGCAGAAGC